>CAJUOV010000003.1:11594-133042 GCA_910588695.1 uncultured Christensenellaceae bacterium | reverse complement strand
CTCTTACGCCGATGGTACTGCGCTTCCCGCGGGAGAGTAGGTAGTTGCCGCCTTTTATTGCTCCTTAGCTCAGTCGGTAGAGCACGCGGCTGTTAACCGCGGTGTCGTCAGTTCGAGTCTGACAGGAGCAGCCAGCAAAAAGCGAAGTGCGCAAAAGCGTTCTTCGCTTTTTGTTTGCGGTTCCCGCAAAGATGCCCTTCCGAGCGGCGCGTAATCGCGCCGCGTCGTCAGTGACGCTTCGACTATTTATTGTGAGGAAGAAATAAACATTTCCGCCTTGCTATTCCGTCGCTTCGCTCCTTACGAGTGACAGGAGCAGCCAGTAAAAAGCGAAGTGCGCAAAAGCGTTCTTCGCTTTTTGTTTGCGGTTCCCACAAAGATGCCCTTCCGAGCGGCGCGTAATCGCGCCGCGTCGTCAGTGACGCTTCGACTATTTATTGTGAGGAAGAAATAAACATTTCCGCCTTGCTATTCCGTCGCTTCGCTCCTTACGAGTGACAGGAGCAGCCAGCAAAAAAGAGATACCCACAGGGCATCTCTTTTTTGCACGCGTGTCCATTCATACTGCTGTCTGAAACAAGAAAACTTTGTTCTGAAATGATATGTGCTTTTTTACAAGAAAACGTTGATTTTTTTGTATTTTTTGATATAATAATTCTTGGTTGGGCGAGCTGTGTTCGTGCATTTATCAAAAAATATGTCGGTTAAACCGAAAGGAGGGCGAAGGGAGCAGACTATGATAACCTTAAACGATTTTCCGTTGAAATTGGCGGATCACCAAAAGGCGGCGGTGTTTTATCTGGACGACGCGAAGTTTCAGCTGCGCAATCAAATGGCATATTATCATTCCGATGATTTTCCTATTCCGATGCATAAGCACGACTTTTTCGAGTTAAACATTATCGTACAGGGCATCGGCTGCCATTACATAGAAGGGAACCGTTTTATCGTCAAATGCGGCGATACTTTAATGATTCCGCCGAACGTGCGTCACGGATACGTTCCGTACGACGATAAGAACTTTTCGATATTCCATTTGCTCGTAGACAAACAATTTTTCATTGATTATTCTAAGGATATCGAAACGATTCCCTATATGGAGGCGTTTTTGAATATAGAGCCCATGGTTCGGATCAATAACGAAGAGCGCGTATGCTTTTTGAATCTGAACGAGCAGAGAAGAAAGCGGATTTTTCCTTTTTTGAGTAATTTGGTGCATCTTGCAAAAAAACAGGAGCAATGCGTAAAAACGTTCAACTTTTACACGTTGGGGCTGATGGGCGAGCTGGCGTATTACATGTTCGAAGGGAACAGGGGGGGGGTGTTAGACAGAGATAACATTTCATTGAATATTCTGAAAAGCATCGACTATATGAACACACATTTTCAGGAGGAAATTACCTTAAACGAATTGGCGCATTTTGCCCATATGTCGCGTTCCGAATATTGTTTAGAGTTTAAGAAGCTTTTTAACGATACGCCGATTCATTTTTTAATGAATATTCGCCTGAACAAAGCGGAGAAGCTGTTGCGGGACGATAATTTATCGATTACGGAGATTTCATTGGAATGCGGTTTTTTCGATAATTCGCATATGACAAGGTATTTTCGGCAAAAATATAATATGTCGCCGCGGGAATACAGAAAAAAGAAATATAAATATTCAAATTGGTTTTTATAAGGAGATTCGCACAGGCGGGTCTCCTTTTCCATAACAAAATAAATAATAAAATACGATTATACAAGTTTTTAGGTAAATATTACTATTAAAATGTTAAACTACTATTTACATTATAAATAGCTGATAAAATCTGATCAGGCGGAAACAATCGGGATATCCGATTCAGAATAAGGAGGATTTATGAAAAAAATTGGCAAATTGCTTATCGTGTCGGGACTTGTTGCGGCTATGGGGCTTTCCTTCACTGCTTGCGGGGGAGAGCCTGTTCCCGAAGGATTTACCTCTATCAAATACTATGCTTCGTATGTCAGTACATATACGAAGAGCGCGTTTGAAGAAATGGTGAAAACTTATAACGAGACGCAGGGACAGACCGATAAAGTCGTTGTGACAATGCAGCCGTCGACGTCGGTGCTCAGTTACAACAATATCATCGGCAAAAAAGGAAAATCGTTCGACGTAGTGTCCGTTTCAAACGCTCCGGGGCAATTCAAGAACGTAGTGACCCGCGGAGATCACTTTGTTCATCTGGAACAGTATTTGAACGACGCGGCAAAAGAAACGCTCGCATGGGATCAAATTCCCGAAAGCTCCAAAAATATATGGCGGTTTAATTCTACGTTAAAAGACGGAAAGTATCGTGCGGGGGAAGGGGCGGACCTGGTTGCAATGCCGTTCGGCAACATTCCGCAGGTATTGTTCTATAATACGGAAATATTCGCTCAGATGGGCGTCAACGTTGTTTCCGTCAACGAAGAGCTTTGCGGCACGGGAGAGTATGCGAAGCTGATGCCGCACGGCTATGCCGAATATGTCGAGGCGCCCGTAAGCGGCTTGAATAAATCGACAAACGGCGCGGGGGAAGAGGTATACAAAGTATTCAATAACCGCATTCCGATGAACTGGGAAGAGCAGCGGATTCTTGCGCGCGATTTCCAAACCTTTAAGGGAAGCGATCAGGTTTACGGATATATGTCGGAATGGTGGTTCAATTATCTTTGGGCGGTCGGCGGCGACTGCATCGGCTGGCATAGCGACGAATCGGTCTATAAGATGATCTTAAACGATAAGACGGATAACTATCTTGCGCTTGAAACCATCGAGGTGAACGGTACGACCTATACGCAGGGAGAAGCGCTCGATTATGAGGATAAGACGTGGCTTCGGGCAAATTGGAGCGAGGAAGACCGTGAAGGAAGGGTAACCGAGCTTCCTTCTACCTACAAAGCATTCCTTGAATTCAACCGTTTGGGAGTTCCGAAAACAAAATATGTTGAAGACGGGATCGCGGGCTACGGCGTTGCTCCCTCGACGACGGAGAACCGTTCGACGCGGTTTACAAGCGGTGAAAGCCCCATGTTGAACGAGTATTACAACAATATAAACGCTTTTGCCGACAGCGCCATCGGGGGCAAATACGATATTGCTCCTCTGTGTAATTACCGTGAATACGTCGGCGGGAGCACTTATCAGAAAAACAATGCCGCGGGATTTGCAAACGAATATCTGAAAGTGATCGGAAAAACGTATGGCGATGACGTTTACACGGGTGAAATCAGAACGGTTACTTCCGCGGGCGGAAAAGAAGTTCCCGTAATGGGTGAAGCTACGACTTGCATAAGTCCGGAGACGAGCGGACTTGCGATTCCCAAAAATGCGGATCCCGAGAAATACGAGGCTGCGTTTAAGTTCATCTCGTGGGCGTGCGGTCCGGAAGGACAGAGGATCGTAGCAAAAGGCAATATGGTTGTACCGAATCAGACGAACGTGGGACTGAGCGACGGCTTCAGCGATTCCGATGACAGAGTCTGCAAGAACGCCTATGCGGCGGCGTATGCGAATCGGAACAGTTACGTGGGCGATTGGTCGTATTTTAACGTGGAGACGTGGATCGCGGGGTGGGCGACGCCTCTCAACTATGACGTGCGGGAAGGCAAACTCAAATTATCGAAGTACTTTGACGATTATTTCGAGGTTGCCAACGTAGCCTTGGCGCCGATGAGCATTTATATGAAGAGGTCCTGATATGAACGCCGAGTTACAGGACGACATCTTAGAACGGGAGAACGTTGCGATCGGACAACAAGAAGAAAACTCCTGCGAAAGTCGGAGCAAGCGGCGGAAAAGACGGGGAAAATGGAATAAAGAAGCGATTATAGCGATTATACTCGCACTGATTCCGGTCATCGGATTTCTGATCTTTAACGGATTTCCGCTTGTGATATCTTTCCTTGCGCTGTTTTGCGACGTTGATCTTTATGAGCTCGGGAGCTTTTCGTGGAACAACTTCGAAGGGTTTAAGGTCATATTTTCCAACGATTATTCCTTATCAACCTACGGATTGAATGTGGCGCATTACTTTTATAAGGCGTGCGGAATCACGCTATGGATCGCCTCTACGCAGTTCGTCACTCTGTTGATTGCGCTCGGTATTGCCGTATTGCTTGCCACCAAGGTAAAAGGGCATAATGTTTTTCAGATTTTATTTTTCGTGCCTTATATCTGTTCTACCGTCGCCGTATCGCTGATGTGGCGTTGGATGTTCAGCGGGGAAGATTCGGGCGTGCTCAATACGATTTTCGGAACTTCGATCACATGGCTGAACGATCCGTCTACGATGACCTGGACGATTATTATCGCAATCATATGGCAAGCGCCCGGCTACGGAATCGTTATGTATAAATCGGCGCTTGCTAATATCGACGTTTCGCAGTACGAAGCCGCGGAGCTTGACGGGGCTAACGCATGGGAAAAGTTCATTCATATTACGTTGCCGGGAATTGCGCCCACGACATTTTATCTGCTGATTGCGGGGATCGGCGCGGGATTCCTTACGTACGATATCGCCGCCCTGATGATTCCGGACGGATTTGCGGGAAGCATCGGCGGGAACGAAAGCATGGGGCTTACGCTTGTGCGGCTGATGTACTATCTGATCAGAAACGATCAGCTGGCGTCTTCGGTCGTATCGGCTGCTTCGGTCATTACATGGGTGTTGTTTGTCGTAACCGGATCGATCACGCTCGCGTTGTTCCGCCGCCGCGACAAGCTGATGGAGGGTTGATATGGAACGGGTGATAAAGGCGCAGAAAACAAAGAAACGTTTTTCGGTCGGCAAGATCTTTGTATTTGCGGTACTTGTATTTTATACGTTGTTTCTGTTCGGACCGCTGCTCATCGTTTTTTTAACTTCCGTAACTTCGACGGAACAACTGACGTCGACGACTTCGTTCGTTTGGTTGCCGAAAGTAACGTTTCGCCCGTACGGGTCGGTGTTTTCCGACGATATTGCAGCCGATTATCTCGGCGCGCCGTCGCTGCTCATCGGTTTTGCCAACACGCTTTGGATGACGCTATTGCCCCTGATCGTGGGATTGGTCGTTTCGGGGCTCTCGGCATACGCCTACTCCAAGCTGAAATTTCCGGGGCAGAAAAAGATTTTCAGAATTGCGTTTCTGCTTTCGATGGTTCCGCTCGGCGCATTCGGCGTCATTTCCTATACGTTCTATTCGCAAATCGGCTGGGTGGGAACGCCGTTCCCGCTCATAATCCCCGGAATGTTCGGCAGTATGGGAACGGTATTTTTCTTCAAAATGTTTTATGAAGGCATTCCGGACAGCTTGATAGAAGCGGGAAAGATAGACGGTTTGGGAATATTCGGTTCGTTTTTCCTGATTTTATTCCCGCTTGCGGTTCCCGCATTTATCGCACAGTTTATTTTCGGGTTCGTGGCGGGATACAACAGCTATATGGGACCTCTGCTGTATTTGGAGGGAGTGCCCGAATTGGCAACGTTGCAGCTTGTCTTGTCGGACGTGAGGGGAACGTTCCCCGGTCTGGGAAAAGAGAATATCCATTGCGCAGCCGCGATCTTGGGGATGCTGCCGCTCATTCTGATCTATTGCTTTTTGCAGAAGTTTTTTATCGAAGGAATTGCAGTCGGCGGAGTGAAGGGCTGAAAAAGCAAAGACAAAAGAATATCATAAAATCAAAAATATGTTAGGAGGATCATATGAGAAAAAAATTTTTGGCAATCGGCTTGGCCGGCGTCCTGTTGGTAGGGGGCGTTGCAAGCGGGTGCGGTAGCGAGAACGGAATCGAGTTGCCGAGCTATGACCAATCGGCGGATCAGAATTACAACCCCGATTTGTTTTACCGCAACGACATGACGACTTACAGCGCCGACCCCTCGGTGCTGTGGGTTCCCGAAGAACGGGATGCGAAATACGGCGGGTACTTTTATATGTTTTCGACGGGGGACGCCGATAACGTGAAAAGCTTCGGCGTGAACCGCAGCCGGAATATGATCGACTGGGAGTACGTGCAGACGGCGTTCCTGCCCGAGAAAGGGAGTTGGGCGCAGAATCGTCTGTACGCGCCGGAATGTATTTACGACGAGGCGGACGGGAAATATTATCTGTTTTTCTCCGCCGCTTGGGAGGGGCGCGACAACGACAATCTCTTCGATTCCATGGCGGAGAAATCGGAGTACGAACAAATCGCGGCGAAGGTGCGGGAATACGATCTCGCTACGGCGCAGAGGGGAATCGCCGAATTGCGTACGCAATTCAACGGAGAAGTCCCCGCGGAGGGATATACCGCTAAAGAGTGGGAAGAGGCAAAGTCGCTTCTCGAAGATTACGATGCAAACATGGCACAACCGGAAGCGGACGACGCTCAGAAGCTGATATGGGCAAAGGATTGCGTTCTGGGGTTGAAGACGGCGCACATTACGAGGAAAGCGGCGGTCAGTTTTGTTCACAGTATCGGCGTGGCTGTTTCCGAAAGTCCCGTGGGACCCTTCAAGCAGTATACCAATGTCGAAGACGAGGAGGGGTACAACGAAGCCGCGCGCGAGATCGGCATCGGACACCCGTTCTTTGCGCATGAGGACTTTTACGAGGCGCTCTCCGCGTTTGAAGAGAACGGCGAAACGGAGAAATATCAGGCGTTGAAATCCGCCCTGCCCGATCGGATGACGATGATCGACGCCGATCCGTTCTACGACGCGAAAACGGGGAAAAAGTATATTTATTTTTCAAGCTGTCAGCCGTCGCAGGAATATATTTTCGGAATGCAGTTAGGCGAAAATTGGACGGACGATCCCCTGTGGGAGACGTTGACGCCCCTGACCCGCTACGGCTATAAGACGGTGGACGGCAACGAGGAAATCGACTATCCGAAGGGTCCGAGTGCGATTGAAGAAGGACCGCATATGATGTATGATTCGGAGACGAGTAGCTATTATATGACGTTCTCGGTGAACGGCGCTTACGAAAAGGAATATGCCGTAGGTCAGGCAATCGGTAAGTCGCCGCTCGGTCCCTTCGAGAAGGTTCCCATGGAAGAGGGCGGGCTGGTGATTGCTTCAGATTCGCTTTGGGACCACGTTTCCGGACCGGGACACCATTGTTTTTTGCGGTATGACGGGAAGCTGTATATCTTTTATCAGGGCTTGTACGAGCGCGCAAATCCTGTCAACAATACCCGCGGTATTTGCGTAGACGAGGTGAAATCGTACGTAAACGACGCGGGGGTTAAGGTGTATAACGCCAACGGCCCCACATATGCGCCGATGCCCAAGCTCGGTCCTGACGCGCGCTACCGCAACGTTGCGGAAGAAGCGCAGATAACCGTAAACCGCGGCGAGAACAAGAACGCGCTCAACGACGGTTTACTCAACATTATGACGCATCACGATCAGATTTCCGAGTTCAGCGCGACCGCAGGAAAGACGACGATTACGCTCGATTTCGGGGATTACAGAACGATCCGCGCGTTGATGGTGTTTAACGCGCGCGATATCGAAAATTGGTTTGATAAAATCGACCGTGTCGAATTTGATTTTACCGCTGAGAAAGACGGACAGCGAATCGAAAGTACGGCGTATATCAAAGATTTGGTATTCAATAAAGAACTTTACTGCTATGAGGCAATGGAAATAGCGCGTCCGGGCGGATCGGTATGCGTGGAGTTTAACGAAATTTCGGTAAAAACGATTCGTATCACCATCGATTCGGATAAGGCGTTTGCGATTTCCGAAATTTACGTGCTCGGGAAATAAGGAGGGAAAAGGATCATGAAAAAGAAAACGTGTATTTCTGCGGTTATAACGTTGTCGCTCTTGGGAACGGGCGCCCTGATTGCGGGCTGCGCGACCGAAAATGCGCCGTCGTATGAATTCGGCGAATATGAGAGAAACTTAAGTCGGCAGGTCTATCAGGCGGACCGCGCGCTGTTGGACGGCAAATTCGATGAGGAAATCTGGACGAACGCTACATGGCATCGCATGACGTCCAATGCCGCCAACCGTTCGGGGTCGAACCCTTCTGGATTTGAGAACGACGTCAAATACGAGGCGACCGTCGTCACCGACGAAAAGGGCTTGTACGTGGGAATCAAATCGGAAGACCCCGTGCTTTACAGCGGTCTCAAATGGGACGATTTTGACCGCAATACCTATCAGGTTCCTACCAGAGCGTTCGGAAAGACGGGCATTTCCATTTACGTTGCCGATGAAAGAAAGAAGGCGGAAAAGAACCCTGGCTTTGCCGAAATCGGTTTTTCGGTGGACGGAGACATCAGCGGATATGTGACGACGAACGGCGTTCAGACGAAGCTCGGCACGGTCGGGATGCACTCGGGAGTGGATACTAAGGGCGCGGAACTGAACAGTAAAAACGCGCAGGGCTACGGCGTGGAAACGTTTATCCCTTGGAACGCGTTGCCCTTTATCGACGGCAACGACGTTCCCGAAGAGGTGATGGCAACGTTTGCTTCCCACCGCTATGCCGATTTCGATTTGGAAGAGACGAGCAAAGCGGCTACGCGCTGCTGGGAATTTCTCGATTCCCAATACGGTCACGGCTGGGGAAACCCCTCTTCGTGGTTAAAATACGGCGAAGCGGGGCGGGTCCTTCAACCGCAGGGCGAAGTGTTCGGAATGTGGGACGATCGTGTGGATTACGACGCGGGGTTTGATCTGAACGGCGACGTCGCGGGCGAGAACCGCGAGGTTACGTTTGCGGCGACAACCGATCCCGAAAAACGCCGCGAGGCGCGTTTGTACGTAAGAGACATGAAGGATACCGTGCTGTTTGCCGAGGCAAAATTCACGGTGGATCATGAGGCTTTCAAAGAGACAATTAACAATAATGACCAATACCCCATGGTCGGGCTGGCGTTCTACGGCGACAGAACTACGGTAGAGGGGGCAACGAAAAGCTGCGCCCTGAATATGGGCGTTACGCTCAATACAAAAGAAACCAATCATTTTAACAGCCTATATTGGGCGGATCCCCTAAACGGAGAAAGTTTTACGGGGAAACGGCATTTTATTACGAATAAGCCGTTCGATCCGACGAGAGAGGAGGGCTTTACGCTCACCG
The DNA here is from genome assembly GCA_910588695.1 of uncultured Christensenellaceae bacterium. GTDB lineage: Bacteria > Bacillota > Clostridia > Christensenellales > Borkfalkiaceae > Gallimonas. The sequence goes on along the minus strand of CAJUOV010000003.1, from coordinate 123,973 downwards.
CCTTCCGCGACGGTAAGGATTTCTGGCTGTACTGCAACGGTGAACTCTATGCTAAGGCAGAGGCGCAGTATATCACGGCGGAAACGTTGGCTTATATGGGGCTTACGGTGCTGAATTTGCCCGTAAAAATCACGGATTATAAGTTCTCCTGCGGAGAAGAGGCGATTGCGGATTTCGGAACGCGGCTGAGCCGAGAGGCGAGCGTTCGGGCGGGCGAAGGCGTTACCGTTACCGGAATAGAGAACGGCAAACTGTACAATTACAAACAGGAGCTTACGTTCACGGTTAAAACGGACGAAGCTTATACACTCACGAAAATTTTGCTCAACGGCGAGAGCATCCCGCTGAAAGACCTGACGGACGGTTCTTATACGTTCACTTATTACGGCGGCGAGCTCGATCTCGAAATCGTGAGCGTAGGCAAGAGCAAAAATGTTGTAATCGGAGAGGCGATCGGAGCAACCGTTACCGCAGATTTGGAACGCGAATACGAGAGCGGAGATACGGTCGAGTTTACGGTCGCGCCCGAAAGCGATTATTACGAAATCGTTTCGGTGAGGGTAAACGGCGAAGCGGTAACGGCGACGGACGGCAAGTATTCCCGTGAGTTTCCGTCGGATGGCTTCTTCATTATCACGGTAGAGACAAAAGCCGTGAAATCGGACGTCGCATTTGCGTTGAGTTATCAGAACGGAACAGCAGTCGAAGCGAGCAAGGTCTCGTTGCAGGGTGCGACGCTTACGCTGACGAATAAGGCTGACGCAAGCGATACGCACACCGTAACGGTGGGAGCGAATAACGCCGTCCCCACGGTGACGGGATTGAAGATTGGCGGAGTGTACGCCGTAACGACGACGGCGATGAACGGCAAATTGAATGCGGAGGACTTCGTTTGCGAAGGCGCCGCAATCGCGCTGAACGGAACGTTGAAGTTACAGCTTTCGAATAGCATCGCTCTCAATGGCGGCAATTACAAAGCGGAGCTTGGCACAGGCTTTGAGGTAAGCGGGATTACGGGGAACCGTCCTTCCGGAAACTTGTTGATGACGGGGCTGAATCTCGAAGGCGAGGTGTGGTTCGGCGCGACGGTAAGACTTTCGGGCGCGGGAAACAGCTTGCGGTACGGCTCGATGATCGGCTTGAATTTCGGAACCTATTGGCTTGAAATCGGACATCCTGACGGGATGAGCGGAGCGACAGACCACAACGGCGGGATCAAATTCCGTGACACCGTAAATAATAAATACAGTTCAAACGGATATATCATGACGGCGGAGGAGAACGCGCTCTTCAAGGGCGACGGACTGCGCGTGGCGGTTTGCCGCACGGCAGACGGGAAGATGGAGGTATACTTCGTCATTGACGGCGCGTTGAAGAAGGTCGTAACGTTTGACGAGGCTTGTATCGGAACGGGCGCGATCGCTTCGTTCGGGGTGCGTCTGAATACAATTTATACGGGCTCGACGGAAAGCGAAAAGGGTTGGATCCGCAACGTGGACTATGCAGGCTCGGCAAAGGATTTGCTTGGGAGCGTTCTCGGCGATAAGGTGGAAATTAAATTAAACGGCGCGGCGTACGACGGCGACGACACGAATAAAGCGGCGACAGTAACCGTAAACGGCAGCAACTTCGTGTTCGGTCAAACGTATACGTTTACGGTAACGGCGGCGAGTAACTACAACGTAACTCTCGTAAAGGTGAACGGGAAGGCGGTAACGGGAAATAACGGAACGTATTCCTTTGCGTTCTACGGCAACACCGTGATCGAGGTAACGTCGGTTCTCGAATACGTAGACGTTACGCCTACGTTAGGCTACGAGGGAGGGGCAGCAATCGACGCGAGCAAGGTCTCGTTGCAGGGTGCAACGTTCACGCTGACGAAGAAGGACGAGGCAAGCGTAACGTACACCGCAACGGTAGGAGCAAACAACGCCGTTTCCGCAATCACGGGGATGAAGTTGGGCACGTACCGCGTAACGACGACGGCAATGAACGGTAATCTGAAAGTAAAAGATTTCGTTTGCGACGGTTCTGCGACCGTGTTGAAGTTAAATCTTTCGAACGACGTCAACAACGTCGGCGATTACAAAGCGGAGCTCGGCGCCGATTTTGCGGTAAACGGAATCACAGGAAACCGTCCTGTCGGGAACTTGCTGATGACGGGACTGAATCTCGAAGGCGAGGTATGGTTCGGCGCGACGGTAAGACTTTCGGGGCAAGGAGCCAGCTTGAATTACGGTTCGATGATCGGCTTGTATTTCGGAACTTTTTGGATCGAATTCGGACATCCGGACGGACTGGGCGGAGCGACGGCAGGCAACGGCGGGATCAAATTCCGTGACACCGTAAATAATAAATACAGTTCAAACGGGTATATTATGACGGCGGAGGAGAATGCGCTCTTCAAGGGCGACGGGTTGCGCGTGGCGGTTTGCCGCACGGCAGACGGAAAATTGGAATTATATTTCGTCATTGACGGCGCGTTGAAGAAGGTCGTAACGTTTGACGAGGCTTGCATCGGAACGGGCGCGATCACTTCGTTCGGCGTGCGTCTGAATACGATTTATACGGGCTCGACGGAAGCCGAAAAGGGTTGGATCCGCAACGTGGACTATGCAGGCTCGGCAAAGGAATTGCTCGGCGACGAGCTTTCTTCCGAAGCATAACGGGAAGTTCGACGGAAACCGGCAGGTAAGAAAAATGGGTTTGTCTTCATTGATTTGAATGAAGACAAACCCGCTGCCGATAATTTTTCGTTTTCTATGGGGCGGTTGTTGCTTTAAGAGCGACGACGGGTGAAAATTTTTATGAATCAATCAATGACTATGAATTATCGGGAATACGCCGATAAAGTAAGGGGCTGTTATTTCGGTAAAAATATCGGCGGCACGTTGGGCGCGCCCTTCGAATGCTGGCGGGGAGTTTACGACATCGACGGCTTTATGCAGGATATATCGTCCCCCGTACCGAACGACGACGTGGATTTGCAGCTCGTATGGCTGTCCGCAGTGGAGCATGAGGGAAAGAATATCGATTCTCACGTCTTGGCGAAATATTGGGAAACCTATGTTTCGGCGGTGATTTCCGAATACGGCGCAGGTAAAAACAATTACGCCATGGGTATCTTGCCGCCGCTTTCCGGATATATTCGCAACGAAAACCGCGAAAGCAACGGCGCGTGGATCAGAACGGAAATTTGGGCGTGCTTGTGTGCGGGAAATCCCGCTTTGGCGGCAAACTACGCTTATTACGATGCGTGCGTAGATCATAGCGGCGAGGGAATCTATGCGGCGGTGTTTATGGCGGCGGTGCAGGCGGCGGCGTTTTTCGAAAGCGACGTTAATAAGCTTATTAAAATCGGACTTTCTTATCTTCCCGAATCGTGCGGGGTGAGAAATGCCGTCGATCTGGTAATGAACTGCTATCAAAACGGAGACGATTGGAAAACGGCAAGAAAAAAACTGTTGATTGCCGAACCCTCCAGCTTTGGGGAAATCTGCGGCGAATGGAAGGGAACGGCTGAGGTAACGGCGTGCAGCAAATGTCCCGTTCAGGAAAAGGACGGGGATATTCCGAAAGCGGTTCACGGTTACGATGCGCCTGCAAGTATCGGAATCGTCTTGATCGGTTGGCTGTACGGCGGAGGCGATTTCGGAAAATCCGTTTGTTTGGCGGTGAACTGCGGTGAAGATACCGACTGTACCGCAGGATCGTTGGGGGCGATTTTGGGCATCATTCAGGGCGCCTCGGCTTTGCCCGATAAGTGGGTGAAAGGTTGTTCGGAAAAAATAACCGTCTGTTCGTTGCGTACGGACGAAATGCTAAACGTACCTAAGACCGTTTCGGAGCTCTGCGAGAGAATCGTGAAGCTGTTTCCCGTCGTTTCCTCCGCGAGGTGCGATTTTTCGGGAAACGAATTTGAAATCATTCGTGCCGAAAATTTTGAATATACGGAACAAAAAAACGTATTTCAGATACATAAACAAGAGGATTTCAGAGAATTGCTTGCCGAAAGTCCGAACACCGTGCGCTTCCATTTTACGGGACTTACGGTGAAAGTAAGGTTCGACGAATCGCTGGTGCGGATAAGGGAAAATCAAGAGAAAAAAATCACCGTAACCTTTTCCAACGGATATTTTTGTCCGCAGTTTCTTACGGTGCGGATTCACGGGATACCGCAGGAATGGAATTTGAAGGACGGAGCGGAGCGTGCCGTGGGGCTTGAACAGTGGCATTCCTGTCAAGTGAATTATTCAAATACGCTTGACTTAGTCTTTACGCCCGACTTGCTGCGCAAGGCAAAATACGAAATCGTTTTGGAAATTTCCGTAAACGGCAGAGGGGAAAAATATTTTGTTCCCTTTACCCTGCTAAACGGTAATTGTTAAAGCGGTCAACCTGATTTTTATGAATAGGAGAAATAGGAGAAAAATGTTTCTTTCGCAAATGGCAACCGGATTAACGCAGGAGATGATTGACGAAATCCTGTTCTCCGAACCGTACGATAAAATTATAAAGAGCGATTACGCGATTCTGCTTGGAACCGATCCGAAGTATGCGCTTTTTCGCGCGCAGATTGCCGCATCGTTCTATCGTAAGGGCGGAACACAAAAAATTATTGCAAGCGGCGCGGCGGTTTCCGATAAAAGCATTACGGAGAGCGCGTTTCTTTATCGTGAGCTAATAAAGCTCGGCGTTCCCGAAGAGGCGATCATCGAAGAGCCTTATGCGTGCGATACGATTCAGAACATGGTTTTTTCACTTGCGGAAATCTGTAAACGCGAGCTCGTTACGGAAGTTGAAAGCGTAACGGTTATCACCGAGCCGTTTCATATGAGACGGGCAATGGGTCTTGCAAACGCGCTGCTGCCGAGGTTTTTTAAGATCTACGGTTATACGGAAGGTATCGTCCGTCAGCGTGAAGCATGGAAGAGCGACGAACGGTTAAATTGTTGCGTAAATACCGAAATTTCCATTTTGCGGCAGTTGATCGAAAACGGACGTATTGAGGATATTAAATTATAAAAAAGGAAGTTCAAGGAGATATTGATATGATTCGGGTCACGTTCGTATGCTTGGGGAATTTTTGCCGTTCGCCTATGGCGGAACTTATTTTGAAAAAGATGGTGAAGGAAAGAGGAATAGCCTCCTCTTTTGAAATCACTTCGTGCGGTACTTTTTCGTATGACGAAGGGACGCCCATATACGACCCCGCGGTTCGGACGCTGCGCGCCCACGGCGTGGAGGGGGATCATACCGCGCGCAAAATCACGCGGGAGGACGTGGAAAAAAGCGATTATCTTTTGGTGATGGACGAAAACAACTACCGCGACGTAGTCGAGTTTGCGGGGGAGGACGGAAAAGGAAAAGTATTCTTGCTTCTGTCGTTTACGCCCCGCGGCGGAGTCGTTGCCGATCCGTGGTTTACGCACGACTTCGAGAAGGCGTATTCCGACATCGAAGAGGGGTGCCGTTGCTTTTTAGACTTTGTTCTTAAAAAGGGCGTTTCGGCGTAAAAATTTTGAAGGTTTTTAAGAGACGGTAAAACATGAACAACAGAATATATCCTGTAAAATCTTATCATAAAGGGCACCCCGATCCGACGAAATACAGGGAGGATTACGAACTCCTGAACGGAGAATGGGATTTTGCTTTTGACGAGAACGACGAGGGATTATTAAAGCATTACGAAAAGAATTTTCCCAAAGGCAGAAAAATCATCGTGCCGTATCCCTATCAATCTAAGGCAAGCGGAATCTGTTTGCCAGATAAGCAGTGCGACGTGATTTGGTACGAAAGGGAATTTATCGTCGACGATCCCGAAAAAACGTACATAATCACCTTTCAGGCGGTTGATTACAAAACCGCGGTGTTTATCAACGGCGAATACGTTTTAACGCACGAAGGGGGATATGACGGCTTTTGCGTTGATGCAACGCCTTTTGTGTCGTCGGGGAAAAATAAAATCACTTTGCGCGTCGAGGATACGATGTCGATCGATCAAGTGCGCGGCAAACAGCGTTGGAGAAAGAATTCGTTCACCTGTTTTTACACTGAAACGAGCGGTATCGTAAAAGACGTTTATATGGAACGCCTTTCTAAGAAACATATCGAAGAGTTTACGTTAAAAGGCGATTACGAAACCAAAACTCTGTCTATCTGCGTCAGCGCGCCTGTTGATACGACGCTTGCGGTTGCTCTTTCGGACAGCGACGGAAAACTCGTCAAGCGGCAAAAGTTTCTGATAACGGCAAACGAGGAAGAGCTGGCGATGCAATTAAATGTCGTTACCGGCTGGTCGTGCGAGAACCCGTATCTGTACAACGTAGAGTTATCGCTTTTCGACGGGGACAAGAAAACGGATAATATTCTGAGTTATTGCGGGTTTGTTACCGTTTCGCTCGATAACGGCAGAATCCTCATAAACGGAAAAGATACCTATTTGAAATTTGTATTAAATCAAGGTTATTGGACGGATACGATCTCCTCGCCTACGGAAGACGAAATTTTGCGGGACGTAGAGCTTACCCTTGCCTGCGGCTTTAACGGCGCGCGGATGCACGAACACGTGCCGTCGCCTTTGAACTTTTACTATATGGATTTATACGGGCTGTACGCCTTCCAGGAATGCCCTTCGGCATACGGTTACAGTTATAAATCGCAAAAGCAGTATTTTAAGCAGTTTCCGCGGCTTATCAGGGAACACCTGTCGCACCCGTGCATTATAGCCTATGTTTTGTGGAACGAATCGTGGGGGATAAACGAGATAAAGGAAAGCGCGGAAATTCAGCAGATGACGGCGGATATGTATGCGCTCGTTAAATCAATGGTGAGCGATAGACTCGTAATCTCCAACGACGGTTGGGAACATACCGTTTCGGATATCATTACGTTCCACAATTATGCGGAATCTTACGATGAGCTGCATTCCTTTCTCGACGGCAACGTTCAAAGAATGATGGCGGGAGAAAATGCGGAATGCGTGCAAAACGTCAAGGATTTCTTCGTGGGAAATTATCGGTATACGGGGCAGGCGATCATGCTGTCTGAATTTGCGGGCATTGCGTTTGCAAAGGACGATTCTATCGGTTGGGGGTATGGAAAAAGCGTCGGTACGGAGAAAGACTTTTTGAAAAAGTACGGCGAAATGCTCGACTTTATTTACGGTCAAAAAGAGCTGTGCGGTTTTTGCATGACGCAGCTTACCGACGTTTATCAGGAAAAAAACGGTATATTCTCAATGGACAGAAGTGAAAAGGTATCCGTCGAAGCGATAAAAAAATTGCACGGCAGAAGAGACGAAACATGCAAACGGTGAGAGAAAGCGTAAGCGTGCCATTCGGGGCAAAAGGGGCTGCTAAACGATGCGGCAGTTTCTTTTGTTTACAACCCTATGGACTTTTATCAAAGTTTGTAGTATGATTTAGGATACAAAATTAATACGGGTATACAAAAATGGAATTTTCTTTACAGGGACTATCTGAAGAGAGAAAGTCGGCAATCAAAGACTTTGCCGGGGAATTCGGCATCGGGATAGCCGACGGCGGCGCTCGGATAGTTTGTCGCGAGTCTGAAAATCTTACGGCTGACTACGACGGCAAGACTCTTTCGGTAGGCACTCTCGGCGGGAAAGGGTTTTTTCGGGCGTTGAGTCTATGCGCGGATCAGCCGCAAAACAAGTCGTTTGCTTTTTGCGAACAGTACGGACTGCGCGATTTCGGACTTATGGCAGACTGCTCGCGCAATGCCGTGCGCAGTGTGGACGCGGTCAAAAAACTGATTCGTTATATGGCGGCGCTCGGTTATACTTCGTTGCAGCTCTACACCGAAGACTTGTTTGACGTGGAAGGCGAGCCGTTTTTCGGCTATTTGCGCGGAAAGTACAGTCAAGAGGAATTGCGCGCGCTCGACGATTACGCCGCTCTTTTCGGCATAGAGCTGATTCCTTGCGTGCAAACCTTGGCGCATTTCACCGCACCGACGCGTTGGGAAAAGTTCAACGAGGGCAAACACGACTTAAACGATATTTTGCTCGCGGGCGAAGAAAAAACCTACGAGTTTATCGAAAAAATATTTGCCGCCATGCGCGTTTGTTTCCGTTCCGGGAATATCAATATCGGCATGGACGAAGCGCATATGTTGGGACTCGGCAAATATCTCGACAAGCACGGCTACGAAAATAGGTTCGATATCCTGTGCCGTCATCTCGAACGAGTGGCGGAATTGGCGGAAAAATACGGCTTTACGCCGATGATGTGGAGCGATATGTTTTTCAGATTGGCGTTCGGCGGCGAATATCTTGCCCGCGGCGGCTCCGTACCCGAAGAAGTGCGCGCCAAAGTGCCGAAAAACGTAAAACTCGTCTATTGGGACTATTACTCGACGGACGAAAGCCGATATGACGATATGTTCCGCGCTCATAAAGAATTTTCCGCGCCTACGGTATTTGCGGGCGGGTTTTGGAGTTGGTGCGGTTTTACGCCGCACAACGGGTTTGCCTTGGCGGCTACAAACGCTGCGCTGCGCAGTGCGCGTAAGAACGGTATCAACGAGGCGTTTTTTACCATGTGGGGCGATAACGGCGCGGAGTGTCCGCTCTTTTCGGCGCTTCCGAGCATGGTCGCCGCCGCCGAAAACGTGTACGGACACGACAGTGACGAAAAGTGGCTTCGCTCAAGATTTATGAGTATAGCGAAAATGTCGTGGAAGGATTTTATGTCGCTCGATTTGCCCGACGCACTCGAAGGGAATTTAAGCGACCTTTGCAATCCGAGCAAGTATCTGTTTTACAACGATTTGTTAATGGGCATATTCGATTGCACGGTAAAGGAAAGTGACGGCGAACTGTACGCGCAGTATGCTGAGCGATTGCAAAAATTCGCAAAGCATAAAAAATGGGGATATATGTTTGCGTCCGCCGCCGCGCTTTGCCGCGTGCTTGCGGTTAAGGCAAATCTCGGCAACAAAACGCACGACGCGTATGCGGCGGGGAACAGAGACGTCATTGAAAGAATAGCGGAAGACGATTATAAAAAGCTCCTGCGGCTTGTGCGCAAATTTCATGCGGTGTTTCGGTCGGCTTGGCTTGCCGAAAATAAACCGCAGGGCTTTGAAGTGCAAGACGCACGGTTGGGCGGTTTGTGCGGCAGGATAGAAAGTTGCCGAAAAACGCTCGGGGAATATCTTTGCGGAAAAACCGATACGGTAGCCGAGCTCGACGAACAGCGTATGGATATGAGCGGAGCAAAGGAGTTTTCGCGCAAACATATTCGGTTTAACGGGTGGTCGGTCAGCTTTACTGCGGGAATATCGGGGTAAAAAATATGCGTTCGATACAAGAAATCATAAAAAGCATGACGCTTGAACAAAAGGCGGCGCAACTCGTGCAAATCCCGTACGCGCAAGTGGGACGGGAGAAAGCGATCGAATGGGCGAAGCGCGGCGCAGGATCTTTTTTGCACGTGTTCGGCGATCATGCGCGCGAATTGCAAAAGATAGCGATAGAAAGCGGCGCGCGCATTCCGCTTTTGTTCGGTATAGACGCGGTGCACGGGCATTGCCTTAACCGTAAAGCGACGATATTTCCCACACAACTGTCTATGGCGTGTTCGTTCGATCCCGCTCTTGTTAAGCGCATGGCGGCGGCTACGGCAAAAGAAATTTCGGCGGACGGATTGCACCAAACGTTTTCGCCCGTGCTGTGCCTCGGACGCGACGTGCGTTGGGGCAGAGTGGATGAAACATTCGGAGAAGATGCGTATCTTACAGGAGAGCTCGGCGCGGCAATGGTAGAGGGTTACCAGGGCGAAGACAACGCCGCAGATACTTCCGTTATGGCTTGCGTAAAACACTATATCGGCTACGGGGAAGCGACGGGCGGGCGCGACAGTTACGATACTTCCGTGACTTATCGTAAGATAAAGGATACGTTTTTGCCGCCGTTTGAGAAAGCGGTGAGGGCGGGGTGTGCAAGTATCATGACGGCGTACGGCAGCATAGACGGCACGCCTTGCACTTCGGATCAAAAATTACTGCGCGAAATACTCAAAGAGCAGCTCGGATTTAACGGCTTTGTCGTCACCGATTGGCAGAACGTGGAACACCTGATTCGTGATCAGCACACCGCCGCAAACGAAAAAGAAGCGTCGAGGCAAGCATTGGAGAGTGGCAACGACATGATGATGAACGCGCCCGAGTTTTACGACGCGATCATTGAATTTGTGCGGAGCGGAGAAGTACAAGAAGAATTACTCAATGAAGCGGTGGAGAGGATTTTGACCGTAAAAATGCGTTTCGGCTTATTGGACGATCCTTTTAAGCAGGCGGACGAGAGTTATCTCGGGTGCGAAGATCATCTGCGCCTTGCCGAAGAAATCGCGGAGGAGAGCGTCGTATTATTGAAGAACTGCGGGGTTTTGCCGATCGGGGAGAGATATAAAAATATTCTCGTCGTCGGGCAGAGCGCGGACGATATCCGCTGTCAGTACGGGGATTGGACGTATTTTTCTCACCCGCTGCCGAATTACGAAGAGCCGCCGCACCGTCCTTACTGCACATTGCTCGAAGGCGTGCGGGAGATGGGGAAACGGTACGGGTGCAACGTTCTATATGAAAGGGGTTGCGACATCGAATCGGACGACGAAAGCCAAATCGCAAGCGCGGTGGAGACAGCAAAGAAGTGCGATATGATTCTATTCGCCTGCGGAGATAATATTCATCTTGCGGCGGAGAGGTGTGATCGTGCGGACGTATCGTTGACGAAAGCGCAGAAGAAATTATTCGCACAGCTGTGCCGGACGAATAAGCCGATCGTAAGCGTGCTTGTTGCAACGAAGCCGCTTTGCATTCCCGAAATCGATGATACAAGCAATGCAGTTTTGACAAATTTTAACGGTGGCATGTTCGGTGGAAGGGCGCTCGCAAAAGTCATATTCGGCGATATAAATCCGAGAGGCAAACTGCCCGTATCGTTTCCGCGCCATGTAGGACAACAGCCGTGCTACTATAACGTGTTGCCCGGTTGGCACTGCCGCAGTTACGTGGATATGCCCGCTGCGCCGCTGTACTGTTTCGGTCACGGATTGTCATACACGTCGTTTTCCTATGCGGATATTTCTTTCGACGAAAAAACGCTCACCTTGCGCGTGAGAGTGAAAAACACGGGAAAACGCGACGGCGCCGAAACGGTGCAAGTATATTTCCGTGACCTTGTGAGCAGTGTGATTACACCCGTAAAGCGGCTGATCGCTTTTCGTAAAATACAGCTGCAAGCGGGCGAAAGCAGAGAAATAGAGTTTGCGTTTACTTTCGCCGATTTTTCGTTTGTGAACGCGCGGGAAGAGCGTGTGACCGAGCCGGGCGAGTTCGAAATCATGGTAGGCGGCAGTTCGGCGGATGCAGATTTGTGCAAACTGAAATTTTCCATAGATAAAATTTGAAAACGAGTCGGGCTTATATTCGCGAAACCGTTCCGCTTGTGTAGAAAGAGCATAAAAAATCAAACTTGGGAGGAAGGGAAAATATGGAACTGAAAATTTTGGGAAGCGGCGGCGGAGAGGGATATCCCGCATTGTTTTGTGAGTGCGAGCATTGCAAGGCGGCACGCAAAGCGGGCGGCAAAAGCTTGCGCTCGCTCAGTCAATCGCTTGTGGACGGCAAGCTGCTGATAGATCTGCCGGCAGCGACGCACGCGCACTGCCTCAGTTACGGTTTTAGCTTGGGGCATGTGGAGCACTTACTCGTTACGCATACGCACGCCGACCACTATGTGCCCGAAATACTCGAAACGCGCGGCGACGGCTTTGCGCACAACATGGCGGCGGAAAAGCTGAATATTTACGGCAACAGCGACGTAACGCGCAAATTCGAGGGCACGTTCGCGCTTTTTCCGATCGGCAAGAAAATCCGCGACGGGATCGTTTTGCACGAGGTGCGCGCCTTCGAGCCGTTCCGGGCGGGCGAATACAAGATTACGCCCATAAAGGCATGCCACGCGTTCGAGGAGGACGCGCTCAATTACGTGATAGACGACGGAAAAAGCGCGCTTTTGTATTTCGTGGACAGCGGCTATCCCTACGATGAAACGTTGGAATATCTCGGCGGCTACGGCAAAAAGTTCGACTGCGTCGTTATGGACGCGACAATGGGAATCAACTACTATAAAGGGCACATGAACTTTGAAGAGAACAAAAAGCTCAAAGAATATTTATTGCAAAAGGGCATGTGCGACGCGGCTACGAAATTTATGATCACGCACATCACGCACAACCACACCGGCACGCACGAAGAAACGGAAAAGATATTTGCGGGCACCGGTATCACCGTATCCTACGACGGCTATGTCGTTAAGTTTTGAGATAAAACACGCGGAGAATTACAAAATGTTTGCAGTTACGGGCAAAGGATTAATAGAATACAGCATAACGGCGAACGAAACGGACGGCGTGGGGTTGTATACCGTATCGCTCAAAGTGACGGTAACTGTTTGCCGCTGAGAGGGCGCATTGGTCGTCGTTGAAGGATTGTTGGGGGATTACGGACGGCGTATACGAAATTCTCGTAGGCGCATGTAGCGCCGACGTGTGTCTAAGACGGAAATTGCTCGTCGAAAAAGGAAAGCCGAAAATCATAGAGGACCATGATTAAAAATTATATACTGACTCACTTAAAAAACGTTTTTAAGGCTCCCGCAAAGAATCTGCGATATCCTTTTCTCGTCCCGGGAACGGGCTATACGAACGAGCTGTGGGGGTGGGATTCCTATTGGGTGGCGCTCGCGCTCGTCAAAGCGTTCGGGTCGTTCGGCGAAGCCGAGATGGCGCGCGCTGGAATTTCGCGAAAAACCGCAAAGGAGCATATCTGCGGCTCGGTATTCGATTTTCTCGATGCGCAGGAGGAGGACGGATTCACGCCCATAATGGTATCGGGCGAGGGACTGTTCGAGGGCTTTTTTCACGATCGCCACAAAAAAGGCGTGCCGCTCAATCAGCACCTGCCTTTTCTTTGTCAGTCCGCTTTGAACGCATGCGAATTCGTAGGGGATTTCGATCGCTTCGATATCAAAAAGCTCGTAAAATATATGCGCTATTTCGAAACCCGTCAGTACGATAAAAATTCGGGACTGTTTTTCTGGACGGACGATATCATGATCGGCATCGACAACAATCCCACTGTGTTCTTCCGCCCGCCGAAAAGCGGCGCCGATATCTTTCTGAATTGTTTCGTCTATCTCGAATACGTCGCGCTTGCGAAGCTGTTGGACAAGTTGAACGACGGGCGCGCCGCCGAGGCGAGGGAGAAGGCGGAAATACTCAAAGCCGCCGTCAACGCGGAGATGTGGGACGAACGGGACGGGCTCTATTACTCGCAGGATATCGGATTTCATAGGACGGAGTGCGAGGTGAAGGGCGTTGCGCTCCATTCGGGACTTGTGCCGCATTGGAAAACGATGCCTCTTAAAATTCGGTTTTGGGCGTGCTTTCTGCCCATGTACGCAGGAATATGCAACGGGGAACGGGCGGAAAGAATGTGCGCGCATCTTATGGATAACGACGATTTATTTGCTGAATACGGCATCAGAACGCTTGCCAAAAACGAAAAGATGTACAGCTTGGTTAAAAGTAAGGGCAACCCTTCGAATTGGCTGGGCGCAATTTGGACGGTCGCAAACTACTGCGTCTATAAAGGTCTCGTTCGCTACGGGAAAAGCGAGCTCGCGGAGAGAATGAGAACGGCTACGGTGCGTCTTTTGGAGAAAGCCTTAAAGGAGCACGGGGACTTGTTCGAAAGCTATCACCCCGATACCGGCGAGCCGTTTATGCACGCGGGCTTTTTAAGTCATAACCTTCCCGTTTTAGAGATGTTACTGCAATGAGAATTTCAGACGATTTTATCAAAAACGACGTGCCCGCCTTCGGGCAGATAAAAGACGGCGATCACGTTTTCTTTCGGTTTGCGGAAAACGCCGATATGAAGATTCTGTTTTTGGGCAACTCCATTACCCGGCACGGCAAAGCCGAAGATATCGGCTGGTTCGGCGATTGGGGCATGGCGGCGTCTTGCAGGGAAAACGATTACGTTCATCGGCTTGTATCCCGTTTGCAAAAGGACGGAAAGAAAGTTTCTTACTGCGTTGCGAATTTGAGCGAGTGGGAGAGGACCCGTGATGTTACGTTGCTCGAAACCCGCTACGGGCAGGCGAAGAAATTCGGCGCGGATATCGTCGTCGTGCGGCTGGGCGAAAATGCGCAATTGGCAGAAAACCTGAATGCTTTTATATCCTGTTACCGTAGCATGGTCGGATATTTCAAGGGCAAAGCAAAGGTTATTTTAACCGACCTATTCTGGGAATACGAACCGTTTGACCGCTTCGTTCGGGAATTTGCCGAAGAAAACGGATATGCTTTCGTGCAACTCAACGATTTAGGCAGTTGTGCCGAAATGAAGGCAATCGGGAAGTTTCGGCATCAGGGTGTTGCCGCGCACCCGGGGGATCGGGGTATGGCGGAAATCGCCGAACGCATTTATCGCGTCATGGAACATTGATATGACAGAAATTATGATATGACAGAAATTATATTGCAGGAATTAAAATATTTAATCGGGATAATGGTGGCGGTTGTGCTCGGATTTGCGATTGGCTTCGAGCGGAAGCTGCGCTATAAAGAGGCGGGTATCCGTACGCACACGATTGTATGCGTAGGCGCGGCATTGATTAAGGAGTTGTTTTCTACGGAGCACTTTAACCGTCTCACGATTACACGCGACGGGGATGCTACCGTGTACCATGCGATCATAAGCACGGATAAAGAATATTCTTCGCAAACGCTTAACGAGATTATGACGAATAATCAATTTATTTTATCGATAGAACGCTATGACGAGGAGTAGTTTTTAATAAGAAGGGAAAAAAGATGAAAATTATAATTACAAAAGACTACGAAGAACTGAGCGCGAAGGCGTTCGAGGTAATGAAAGAGACTGTGGTAAGTAACCCTTATGCCGTGTTGGGACTTGCCACGGGCACAACGCCTTTGGGATTGTACCGTTACATGATTGAGGATTACAATTCGCACGGGACAAGCTATGCACATATCCGCACGGTGAATTTGGATGAATATAAGGGATTGTCCAAAGACCATCCGCAGAGCTATGCTTATTTTATGCGTGAAAATCTGTTCCGTCATTTGGATATTGAGGCAAGTAATACTTATATCGAGAACGGCACGGCGCAGGACGAGCAAGCGGAGTGTGGGCGGTACAATAAGCTACTTGAAGAAATGCCGCGGGATATTCAGTTGTTGGGGCTCGGGAGCAACGGGCATATTGCTTTTAACGAACCGAATACGCCGTTCGGGAGCGCAACGCACGTCGTCGATTTGACCGAAAATACCATTAAAGACAATGCCCGTTTATTTTCCGATATAAGCGACGTGCCGAAGAAGGCGTTTACCATGGGCATAAAACAAATCATGCGGGCAAAGCAAATACTCATTTTGGCAAGCAGTAAAAACAAGGCGGATGCGGTTTATAACATGGTACACGGAAAAGTGACGGAAGAAGTCCCTGCAAGCGTGTTACAGCTGCACCCGAATTGTATTCTGATTGCGGACAGGGAGGCGGCAAGCAGATTATGAGAACGGTTTATATTCCGGACGGAACGGAAGAGAAGCAAGCGCTAGAACGCACGACGCATTTGTGCATTGCCGCGCATCAGGACGACATCGAATTTATGGCGTATGCGCCCATTGCAGAATGTTTCGGAGCAAAAGACAAGTTGTTCTGCGGAGTTGTTGTAACGGACGGCGCGGGCAGCCCGAGAAACGGATTGTATGCAAAATACACGGACGAGCAGATGAAAGCAATCCGAATCGAAGAACAGAAAAAGGCGGCGATGCTCGGCGAATACGGCGCGCAGCTTTTGCTCGGATATTCCTCCAAACAGGTCAAGGATAAAAGCGATACGGAAATCATAATAGAGCTAAAAGAAATATACAAGGAAACAAAGCCGAAATACGTCTATCTACATAATCTTGCGGATAAGCACGAAACGCACGTGGCGACGGCATTAAAGGCGATTCAAGCGTTACGACAACTGAACACGGACGAACTTCCTGAAAAGGTGTATGGATGCGAGGTTTGGCGCAATCTGGATTGGTTGAACGACGACGAGAAAATGTATTTGGATTGCAGTGCGCACCCTAATTTATCGCGTGCGTTATCGTCCGTGTTCGACAGTCAGATTGTCGGCGGTAAGCGTTACGACTTGGCGGCAGAGGGGCGCAGGCTTGCGAACGCGACATTCAGTGAAAGCCATGCCTGCGACACCTATTCCATGCTCAACTACGCCATGGATTTAACGCCGCTTATCAAAGGTAAATCGCTCGATATTGCCGACTATGTTGCGGGTTATATTCGGCGATTTGAAAATAACGTGCGGGAAAATATATTAAAACTACTGGGATGAGATATACATGTATCAGACGAATAAGATTATTAGAAATATTGTGTTTGAGACGACATGATATATGCTAAAATTTGGCATTTGAGTTTAGTGTTCCAATTATAAATACTGTCTTTTAATGTATTTTAACAAAAAAAATTTGAACTTACGAAATTAAAAAGACTTTAATTATAATAGCTTTTTACATACCGATAAAAAGTAGTAGGGCGGAGATTGGTAAGGCGCAGAGCTTCGGAATAGGAGATTGAGCGGGAAAGGTGAGCGGCGACAAACGAAAGAAGCTGCAACACAATATCGGCAATCAATCGTCCGATCAAATTTTTGTAAGTGCGCATATCGAGCACGAGAATATCCGCGCCGACGTCTTTTGTGATGCGTTTCCATTCTATGATAATCGCGTCGTAGTTGCGCCCCAATCTGTCAATAGACTTTATGACGAGCAGATCGCCCGTCTTTATTTTTTTGATCATCTTTATTTACTGTTCGCGCTCGAAGTCCTTGCCGCTTTTCTTATCGCAGTAAATTTTGTTGAAAGCAATGCCGAAACTTATTTTCCGTCGGAAATCATTTTGAATCAACGGATTGTTCGATAAAAGAGAAAAAAGCGTCGATCCGTTCCGTTCGGTCTTCGATTGCAGTGAAAGTTTCATCGGTGATCACAGCGACGAGGGTCTGTTCCCGAACCGCCATCAGGCAGGGGATGCGCGTGCGCATATTCCAGCCGTAGGCGCGGTTGAATTCCATGATCGTCTCGGTAGAGCGCTGTGAGTCGTCAGCATCGATATAATATATCTTTTCGAGTTCTGTAAAAAGCGTACTTTGTCTGAATCGTTCGTCGATGGGTCCTACGTCGCTTGCGCAATAGGGGCACCAAGCTGCGCCGATCAGAACGAGTACAAGATTCTTTTCGCTTTCGATCTTTTCTTTGACGCGATCGGGATCGGAGAGAAGATAGGCGTTCCGTTCGGAAAGCGTGCTTTCATATTCGCCGTCTGCGTAGATCGAATAGACGGCGTTTGTGTTCCGGCATGCGCCGAACAGTAGGCAGAAAACAAAAAAAAGCGGGCAAAGAAGCATTGAAAATTTTTTCATAAATTTTTTGGAAAGGTATTGACAAGTGTACTTTCTTATATTATAATACAAAAAAAGGTTAACGTCAACTCTTTTTTTGAAAACATTCCGTGCGTGCTGTGCGGTTTATTATTTTTAGAAAGTTAACGTAAACCTTAGTTTTGTTTGAAATGAAAAAGCACAGAAAAGGGCAAATTGATAAAAGACGCTTTTTTCTGATAAAAACAGGAGGAAATTATGCGTAAAAAGATTGCAAGCGTGTTATGTTGCGGGTTACTGTTCCTTCTCGCAGGCTGCGGCGGCGCAGGCGGCGGAAACGGAGGAGGGAACGGCGGCGGCAACGGAGACGGTTCGACGCCGAATCCGCCCTCTCCGCCCGATATTACCTACTACACCAATCCCGTATTCGAACCCGTGTTTGCCGATCCTACGATCATACGCGGCGACGACGGTTACTTTTACGCCTACGGCACGTCGGACACCAGCCGCTGGGACGGCGAGCAAAAACCTCTTCGGGTGGCATATATTCCGACGATCCGTTCCAAAAACCTCGCGGATTGGGAATATGTCGGCGATGTGTTTTCGGCAAGAACCTTTCCTCAATGGGCGAAAGGGCGCGGTCTGTGGGCGCCCGACATTGTAAAGATCGGCGATACTTACAATCTCTATTATTCTGCCGCTACATGGGACAACTGGGAATTTTCGAGCGTGGGGGTGTGTACCGCGCCTTCGCCTACGGGACCGTGGACGGATCACGGAGAAATCGTGAGCTATCAGAATACGGGCGTGAAACAAAGCATCGATTCGTTTACTTTTGTCTACGAAGGCGGGGTTTACATGATCTGGGGAAGTTATTACGGAATTTTCTGGATCGAACTGTCGGCGGACGGACTTACAATCAAAGAGGGCGCGAAGGCGACGCAGATCGGCGGAACAAAAGATCATTGCGCATACGAGGGATCGTGGCTGATTCAGCATGAGGAGTACTGGTATCTGATGGTTTCATACGGGAATTGCTGCGAGGGATTGGATACCAATTATTACGTGCAGTGTTACCGCGCGACTTCCCCGTTCGGTCCCTATTACGGAGAGGACGGCAAAGCGATGCTCGGAAGCGATCGCGGTCTCGGCACGAACGTCATCCGCAACGGTCCGGACTTTGTCGGCTGCGGTCATAACGCGATGATCAAAGACGACAGCGGCGACGATTGGATCGTGTATCACGCATATGACCTTACGAAGCGCGGAACGGTCGAAGATACGGGAACAAACCGCCGCGCGCTGTGTATCGACAAAATTTACTGGGACGGCGGTTGGCCGCATACGAAGAATCATTTCGCTTCGGCGGGAGAAACGGTCGCGCCCTATATCGAAGATTGACTATGAAAAAGTTTTTGAAAACGTGCTGTGTTCTGACAGCGCTACTCACTTCAACAGCATTTTTTGCCTGTGCTCCGAATTCCGAAGGCGGACAGACGGATTTTATCAATCCGGTATTTTCGCCCGTATTCGCCGATCCCTGTATTATCCGCGGAGACGACGGAACCTTTTACGCCTACGCGACGGAGGACTACGGCAATTACGGCGGAGAGGACAGGATCGGATACCTTCCCATTCTCAAATCTGAAAATCTCGTCGAATGGGAGTATGTCGGTGACGTGTTTTCCGCCGAAACAAAACCGAGCTGGGGCAGCAGTCAAAGCGGAACCTGGGCGCCCGATATTGTTAAAATCGGCAATGTATATAACCTGTATTATTCGCTTTCCGTCTGGGACGACGGAAATCCCGGGATCGGCGTTTGTACGGCAGACTCGCCCGAAGGACCGTGGCGCGATCGCGGTATGATTTTGAGCAGCGAAACTTCGGGCGTAAAAAATTCGATCGACAGTTATACGTTTTTATACGAAGACAGCGTGTATATGATCTGGGGCAGTTTCTTCGGGCTCTATATGATCGAGCTCGATTCCACAGGTCTGAAAATCAAAGAGGGGGCAAAGCCGCAGTTGATCGGCGGCAATTCGAATTTATCCGATTTCGAAGCCGCATACATGATCGAGAGAGACGGATATTACTATCTCTTTCTTTCGCTCGGGCATTGCTGTTTGGGGATTCAGAGCACTTATTATGTCAACGTCGTCCGCTCCCGCTCGCCGCTCGGGCCGTGGGAAGACAGAGACGGAGATTTGCTCTTGAACCGCGGAACGTTGGGCGAGTTGGTAATCAAGGGTTCCGAAGAAGTTATGGGACCGGGACACAACTGCGCGATCCGAGACGACGGCGGAGATTGGTGGATTGTTTATCACGGTTACGAGACGAAGTACGTTCTCGGAAATTACGGCTCTTCGCCGCGCCGTTCGCTCTTTATCGATAAACTGCTCTGGGACGAAGACGGATTCCCCTATGTAGACGGATACAAAGCGTCTTATGAACGGATCGCAGTTCCTCACATCCAATCGAAATAGTTCTTGCCCGTAAGGGTTTTTTACAAGTCGAGAAAGCGGAAAAATTTCCGCCGATTGAAAAATATTAAATCATGTTAAGGGAGGCAGTTATGAAAAAGACAATTATCGCGCTGGCATCCGGTCTGGTTTTGACGCTGGGTCTTGCTTGCTTCGCAGCCTGCGGAGGCGATCAGGGAAACGGCGGAGGAACGGGGGGGGTAATACCGATAATTCGCAGACGGATTACGGATCTCTTTCGATTGCAGACGTAACCGTGTATTACCGCGAGAACGCGACGATTACGCCCGAGTTTTCCACAGAGGCGGGAAAAGGCGAAATCACATATTCGTTCCAGGGGAAAAACATCACGATCACGGGAAACAGCGTAAAGGGAAATACGGGAAACACTTCGACGACGGTTACCGCCAAGACGGCGCACCATGAGGTAACCTTCAAAGTCAACGTTATTTTCAAAAATCCGTTCGGCAAGCACGCGGCGCTCGACGAGGGAGAAAACGTATTCAAAGCAATCGATAACGGCGTATACGAAAAGACGAAAGGGGAGTATGGCGCTTCCTACTATTACGGCGCGTCGGGCGCGCTGAAAGGAAACGGAAAACTTTTGACGGGCAACGCCGCGATGACGGAGACCGAGGAGAATTCCTATTTCGACGTTGTCGTAAAAGAGAGTGCGACAAAAGCCGTGCGGTTTGTCTATACTGCGAATGCGGACGACACCTACACGTTGACCAGCGAATATATGGACGGCGAAAATTCATACGGGCATGCCGAAACGCTGAGAACCTTCGATTATTCCGACGTGGAGATCGCCGTTATGTCGGAGGGAGGAGCCGCCTATATATTTATCGATAAAGCATATTGCGGAAAAGTCGATATCGGATTGGGCGATGACGCTCACATCGGCGTAGGCGCGGCGAACTGCGCGCTGACGCTTGAAATGGTGCGCGATTACGGGAATACCGACGAGAAATACGCCGATTACCTTGCCGAGACGACGCGCGCGTTCGGCGACCATATCTATGCCGACCTTGTAAGCGACAACATTTTTGCGGAGACGGAGACTGCGGGAGTATACGAAAAAACTTCCAGAGGCTACGGAAGAGCATTCCCCTATGCGGACGGACTGCCCGTAGGCGGTACCGATTGGGCGGCGAGCTTTACGGTCAATCTTTCCAGCTACAACAGCGGCGGGCTTTCGCAGGCGGTGTTCCCTATCTTTCAAGACGAGCAGAATTGCGTGCGTTTCGCGGTCGAACGCAGAACCGATACGACGATCTGCATTTTCATGGACGTTCAGACGAACGGCGGATGGAACGGTTGGACACCGATCAAGGAATGGAAGTCAAGCGAAGATAACGTAACGATCAATCTCAAAGTCGGCTATAAGGACGGGGTTTCCTATCTGTGGATCGACGGAGAACTGAAGCATTCTTATGTACGCGATATGGGAAATACGCAGCTTGCGATGGGCGGAGAAAATTGTACGATCAGAGTTTCGGGACTTCAACGCGCGGAAATCGTGCTTCCGGAAACGGAGCAGGAGCCTGCGAATTATGCGGTAGAAGCGCTTCCGTTCCGCAGATCCGATGCGGCTGAAATCAATCTTTCCGCAGACGAGAAAGACGGCGACTGAAACTGAATGCATGCAATCGGTCTTTCCCCGCTTCGGCGGGGAAAGACAGCCAATCAAGGAGCAATTATGAAAAAAGGACTAATCATTTCTATCACGGCAATCCTTGCAAGTCTTTTTATCTTTGCAGGGTGCAATCAAAGCGACCCCGGGAATCAGGAGCAAGAAAAAGGGATCGTGTGGGAAGGCTGCGACGATATGTCGATCGCCCGCGGCGACAATTTCGATCTTACCGAAGGGATTCGGGTACGCTATGACGGCGTGGATATTACGGATACGCTCGAAGTGACTGCCGACGATAATTTCGACAGCGAATACACGGGAAGGTATACCGTGGAATACGAAGTCATGAATCAGAACGGGGATTATTTTACGAAAGAACGCAGAATTTCCGTTGCTGTTGCGCACAACGTGGGCGGCGGAAAGTTTGACAACAGAGCGACCTATAAGCCGTGGAAATTCGATACGTCGAGCGGCAAAGGCACCTATGCCGTCAAAAACGAAGAGGCGACGTTTTCGATTCAGAACTCGGGCAACCAGTGGTGGAGTTTACAATTTTACCAAAAGAATCTGTATCTGACAAAGGGCGTTACTTACCGCTTCACTTTTGACGCGAAGAGCGCGACGGGTCATTCGGTTTCGGCGGGATTCGAAGAAGTCAACAACGAAAACCGTATGATGCAGGTCGGCACAAAGGCAGTTAAGCTCACCGAAGACTGGCAGAAATATTCGCTCACTTACACTTCCGACGCGGACGTAATGGATACGAAGGCGGTGATCTATCTCGGATGGCAACTTCCGGGGGACGAGGGCGAACACAGCGTTTTTATCGACAACGTATATATCGAAAAACTTGCGGACAACGGGAACGCTCCCGTATTTGCGGGAGTTGAAGAGTTAAAACTTGTGAGCGGCAGTCATTCGTTCGACGCGCGTGCGGGCGTAACCTGTACGGATAAAAACGGCAACGCGCTCGAATATTCGGTATCGGGAATCGTTCCCGCGTTTTCAAAGAAAGAATGCACTTATTTGCTCGAATACAGTGCGACGGACGCGGACGGAAATTCCGCTTCCGTATTGCGGAATGTAAGACTGACTTTCGAACGGGAAAATGAATACGACCTCATCAATCCCGATTTTACGGCGGGACTGACGGGGTGGAATCTCGAAGTGATGCAGACGCAGGGCACGGGAGAGGTAGAGTATACGGAGAATTTCGCCGCGGGCGAGCTCACCGTGAAGGTGATCAATCCGAGCGATGCGGAACATCATATTCAGTTATATCAGCAGGATGTCGTAAAGTTCAAAGCGGGAGAGAGCTACCGCCTGAGCGTTACCGTTAAATCCAGCGCGGCGCGCAGAATCCGTCTCGACGTAATGGACGTCAAGACGCAGGATTATGTCGACGGCGCGACGAAATACGTGGATCTTACGACGGAATACCAGACTTTCACGATAGACTTTACCGCGGATAAGGATTACAACAGTATCAGAGTATCAATTCTTCTCGGTAAAATAAACGCGACGGCTGCGAATATCGACGTAACGTTCGATTCCGTCACAATCACAAAAGTCGGATCGGAGGTTGAATAAACAATGAAAAAAGCAATTTATGTCGCGGGCGCGCTTTCGCTTGCCGCAACCGTAGCCCTGACGGGATGCGGGGGAAAGGGCGGCTCGGGAGCGAACGTCGATTTGAGTTATTGGAACCTTTTGACGGGAGCGGACGGCGCGGTCATGCGCCAGATGGTCGACGCGTTCAATAAAGAATATCAGGGAAAGATTTTTGTGACGGAACAATTTTCGAGCGAAGACGTATATTACGAAAACCTCGAACTCAATATTCCCATCAACCGCGGACCGGACGTTGCGATTATGCATTCTTACCGCGTGCAGAGCTATGCGAATCAAGGGCTCTTGTATTCCCTGGACGATCTTATTGCAAGCGAAGAGATCGACATGGCGGACTTTCCCGAAAACATCGTCTCTTCGCTCAAATTCGGCGACAAAACCTATGCCGTTCCTTTCGACATGCATCCTCTGGGAATTTACTACAATAAAACGCTACTTGCGCAATACGGCTGTGAAATTCCGACGAACCGCTCCGAGCTCATTGCATGCGCCAAAAAGGCGGACAATTCAGACGGAAAAGTTTGGGGTTTGCCGATCGCGGCGGGCTTCCCGAGCGATTATACCTATACAAACGCGCTTTATCAGTTCGGCGGCGCAGAGGTGAAAGACGGCGATCAACCGGGTTTCAACACAGAAGCGGGGGAAAATGCGTTAAAAGCGCTGACCGATCTTGTTCACGAACACGGACTTTCGCCCACCAGTCTCGGCAACGATCAGGATCTGATGCAGTTCCGTAACGGCAAAGCGCTCTTTCACATCAACGGCGTATGGATGTTGAATAATCTGAAATCTTCAAGCGTTGACTACGGCGTAATTCCGCTTTCGTATATGTTCAACGAGGAATCGCCAACGATCGGGGTTCGCGCGCATACGTTCGTTCTGCCCAAACAGAGGAGAGCGGACGAAGAAAAGCAAAAGGCGGCGATGGAATTTATTTCGTACATGACAAAGCATGCCGATACATGGGCGACGGCGGGGCAGATCCCTGCGAGCCAAAAGGCGAGAGAAAGCGAGGCATACCGCGCGCTTCCGTTCGTTCATGATTTCGGCGCAGTCGAAAATTTTGCGATCGGAGTAAGTTCGCCCTATTATTTTGAAGCGTATACGCCCATCTATTCGCGCATCGTCACCGCAATGCAGACCAGACAAGACGACCTTGCCGCGCTGCTTGCAGACGCCGAGACGGAAGGGATTAAACTTGTCAAAGAAGCGAAAGAACTGATCGAGGGTTAAACAATGAAACAGACTTGCGCCGTAAAAGAAGCTGTAAAAGGCAGCCGTTCGCTCCGTCTGAAAAAGGCGCTGGTGCCGATCGCGTTTTTACTTCCTTTCGGCATTATTTTCTGCATGTTCGTGATCTTTCCGTTTGTATTCGGGATTGCGATCAGTTTCTTCAACTGGAATATGTTTGACGCAAGCCGAACCTCTTTCGCGGGATTTGCAAACTATATTAAGATTCTTTTTAACAGCGAGAGCATCTACTTTTCTTATTTTTGGAACGGTTTGAAAAACACGCTTTTGTTTGTTGCGATTTCCGTTCCGCTTCTGATCGTATTGCCTCTTTTGCTTGCGGGGCTTCTCGATCGCAAACCCTACGGATTCCGCTTCTTCCGCTTTGCCCTTTTCGCGCCTACCGTTCTCTCCATTTCGACCGTCGTCATCATATGGTCATGGCAGTTTTATACGAACGGCGGCGTGATCAATGAGTTTTTGAAAAAAGTCGGGATCGGCGGACCCAACTGGCTGAACGCGCAGCCGTGGGCGTGGATCGCCATTCTGATCGTTACGCTGTGGTGGACGATCGGTACGAATATGGTCATTTTCAGTGCGGGTATGAAGAACGTGGATCGTTCGCTGTACGAGGCGGCGAGGCTCGACGGAGCGGGCGCGTTCCGTTCGTTCTGGCATATCACGCTTCCGGAAATTTCAAATCAGATCGTGCTCTGTCTTTTAATGACCATGATCGCTTCTTTTAACATCTACGGTCAGCCTCAGCTTTTAACGAACGGCGGACCCGTGATCGACGGCAATTTTACCACTACCGTTTTGATGATGCGGATCCGCAGCATCGGCATGGGCGCAAACGCCAACCCCGGCGTTGCTTCCGCAATGTCCGTGTGCATGGGAATCATCATGATCGCGATCAGCATCGTTCAGAATCGATTATCGAAAAGGAAGGGGGATTGACATGACGGAAGTCTGCGCGGACAAGAGCGTAAAAAAACGGAAATTCCGCCTGCAAAAGGGGCGTGTGATCTCTATGGCAATTCTTATTCCGATCACCGTTCTATGGCTTTTGCCGCTCGTGTGGGGATTTGTAACTTCATTCAAGACGGATGCGGATATCGATGCGCACCTGCTCAGTTTTATTCCGAGAGAAATTACATTTTCGCGCTACGCGAGACTGTTTGCCGAATCCGAGCAGTTTCCCGTTCTTATGTGGCTTTGGAACAGTATTTACACGGCGGCGTTGTATACGATTCTGCACCTTGTCGTCGTATCGCTTGCGGCTTACGCGTTCGGTATGCTCCGTTTCAAGGGAAGAGACGTGCTCTTTACCTGCGTGCTGGCAACCATGATGATTCCGAGCGTGATCAACCTTGTGCCCATGTACAACATGATGGTTTCGTTTAATTGGGTGGGTTCCCCGCTTGCGCTCATTGTTCCCGGGGCGGCGGGCGTGTTCGGGCTCTTTCTTATGAGACAGTTTTTTCTCGGAATTCCCAAGTCGCTCGTGGAGGCGGCGGAAGTGGAGGGCGCGGGGCAGCTCACGGTTTTTCTCAGAATCGTGCTTCCGCTCTCGTCTTCGGCATTCATGGTAGCGGGATTGTTCGCGTTCCTCGGCAATTGGAACGACTATATGTGGCCGCAGATCATAATGGGCGCGGAAGATATGATCATGATGACTCTCCCGGTAGGGCTCAGTTTGATGCAGGGTTCGTATAATTATGATTTAGGGCTTACCATGACCGCGGCGATCACCTCGGCGATCCCCGTGCTCATTCTTTTCATGCTCACGCAGGAGAAGGTGATCGAAGGGATCGCGACTTCGGGCATGAAAGATTGACGCTTGCGCAACGAAAAAAAAGAACTGCTTTTCGGGCGCGGGTTGCTCGCAGGTCTGCGGATTTTTGATATAAGACGAAAAAACCGAAAAAGAGGTTGTTCTAGTCACGTGCCGTTACGGGACGCAAACGGTAAACAGATTGACAGTAAGAGCGGGAATTGTTATAATAAATAACAGTTTATTGAATTTTGGAGAGTACTATGAAGAACATTCGGCTCTGCGACATTGCAGACGAATTGGGTGTGACCGTCAATACGGTTTCCAAGGCGATCCGCGGCGCAGGCGGAATCAGCGAGCGATGCCGCAAAGAAATCCTTCAAGTCGCGGACAGAATGGGGTATGTCCCGAACCGTGTCGCCACGAGTTTGAGATACGGTCAGTCTAAAATGGTGGCGATCGTTTTCGATACGCTGGTCAACCCTTACTACATGATCATGACCGATTTACTGTTCAACCGTCTCAATCGGTTCGGTTACGACGTTATCATTTTTGCGGGAATTTACAATAAAATCAGAACAGAAGATCTGAGCAACATCTTGGGCAGACAGGTAGACGGGATCATCACATTTATCGAACCCCAGCCGAAAGTACTCGAAGTTCTTAAAAAGAACCGCATCGAGACGGTGTTGCTCGGGCGTCAGAACAAGGAACTCGAAGTGGATTCCGTCTCTACCGACGACTTTCGCGGCGGCTATCTTGTAGGCGAATACATCATGAAAAAACAGCGGAAGAACGTCAGCTACCTCGGCACTTCCCGATCCGTGGAATGTTCGCAGCGCCGTCTTAACGGACTTGTTCAGGGACTTGCCGCGCACGGATATACATATCAAGCCGATCATACCGTGTATATGGAAGAGGACTATATCGAACCCTTGGTGGACGAACTGGTCGAAAAAAATTCCGACGCGATTTTCTGTTTCAACGATATTATGGCGCTGCGCTGTATCTCCTGTCTGCACAAAAAGGGAATCCGCGTTCCCGAAGATATTCTTGTCGTCGGTTACGATAATATTCATGCGGAGTATCCCGTGCCGACTTCCTTTGTTACGGTAGCGTCGGATAAAAAGAAAATCGTCGATGCCGCAGTCGATCTGTTGCTTGAAAAAATCGCCCGCAGAACGGAGGATAAGCAAGCGGGCGAATTCAAACGTCTGAACTTCGACGTCAGCATTCAAGAAAACGAATAACATTATGAAAAGAACCGAAAACCCCGACTCCCGTCGGGGTTTTTTCTTATTTTTTTTCGCTCTTATAGTGCAACGGAGAGAGCCCGTAGCGTTTTTTGAACGCTTTGGAAAAGGAGTGAATGGAATCGTAACCGGTAAGGCGGGCGATCTCTGTAGGCGGTACGTTGTCCTCTTTTAAGAGCTGAACGGCGTATTCGAGTTTTTTGTTCAGAACGTAGGCGGTGGGGGACTTTTGCATTGCCGCGGTAAAAACATGGCTCAGGTGAGAGGCGGAATATCCGAGCTTATCGGCAAGCGCGTTCAGATTGTGAAATTCAAGAAAATTTTCGTCGAGATAGGAGAGGATATTGAAGAGAATGATTTCCGTCGCGCCGTCGTATTTGAGTACGTAGTTGGGCTCCCGATAATAGGAACGCAGGAAATTACACAAAATCTGATTGATACAGTTGACGAGTACAAAATCCGAAAGATGGTTTTCCGTTTCGAGATTCAGAATCGCGTCGAGAAATGCGGAATGCGTATGAAACGTATCGGCGGCGTATATGGGTTCGTTTGAGCTTGCAAGCCGTTTCAATTCCGAATAGAGCGGATGCGATTCATCCGGTACAAAGCCCAGAAAGAAATAGCGCATGTCTCCGCCTTCCGCAAAAATGCTGTGCTTCTGCGCGGGATAAGAAAAATTAAAGGTGCCCGCGGGCATGCGGTACGGTTTGCCGTTGATCGTATTGACCGCCGCGCCGTTGTACACATAGGTGATCTCGAAGCAAATCTGTTCGTGTTCGGGGTATCCCGCTTCGCTGCTGCAAAACCGCTCTCCCATCTGAATGAGCGTGAGCCGTTCGAGATATCTCGGTTTGACGTAATATTTGTAGTCGATGAAAAACCGTTTGGCGTCTACTGACTTTTTCATGATCTTATTATACCTTATCTTGCGCCTTTTGACAATGCGGGAAGCTGTTTTTTTGAAAAAATTATTTCAAATTGCTCTGTTTACTGCAATACGGGACAACTAACACGACGCTGAACGCCAAAGACAAAATAAAAAAATAGTGTTATTCTTTAATTGACTTTTCAAAGGGGATACGCAATGAATGATTTGAAATTTCCCGACGGATTCGAATGGGGCGTTGCGACGGCGGCGTTTCAGATCGAAGGAGCAAAAGACACGCGCGGCGAGAGCGTATGGGACGATTTCTGCGCGAAAAAGGGCGCGATCCGCGACGGAAGCGACGGGAGCGTTGCGTGCGATCATTATCACCGCTACCGCGAAGACGTTGCGATCATGAAGGAGCTCGGAGTCGATAACTATCGGTTTTCGATCTCTTGGCCTCGCGTGATTCCGGACGGCGCGGGTGCGGTGAACGAAAAAGGACTTGATTTTTACGACCGGCTGACGGACGAGTTGCTCGGCAACGGAATCACGCCCTATGCGACCCTGTTTCATTGGGATCTTCCGCTTGCCCTGCACGAGCAAGGCGGCTGGCTGAATCCGAAAAGCGCGGATTGGTTTTTTCATTACGCCGAGAGTGTCGGAAAGCGGCTCGGCGACCGCATTAAAAATTTTATTACTTTTAACGAACCGCAGTGCTTTATTCCCTACGGATACCGTTTCGGGACGCATGCTCCCGGTTTCAAATTGAGCACGAAAGAGATACTTCTTGCGATTCACAACGTATTGCGCGCGCACGGCGCGGGCGTTTCGGCGCTTCGTCAAACAGTTTCGTCCGCGCGGATCGGCGTTGCGATGGCTGCCGACGCGGATTACCCGCTCACCGATTCCCCCCAAGATATTCAAGCGGCGAAGCGGGTGATCCTTTCCCTGAAAGAGGGCGAGGAGAATTGGCTCACCAATATCGTGCATTGGGACGATCCCATCTATTTCGGCGATTATCCCAAAGAAAGTTACGAACGCTTCGGTGACTTGATGCCCGTTATGAGCAGAGAGGACTCCGCGCTCATCTCGCAGAAGATCGAATTCCACGGACAGAACTGTTATTCGGGTTCGCCCGTGGTAAGCGACGGAAAAGGCGGGGCGAGTCACGCGCCGCTGCCCCTCGGATTCCCGAAAAACGCTTTGAATTGGCTCGTCTGTCCGCGGGCGATCTGGTTTGTGACCAAGTGTCTCTACGAGCGATACCGCATGCCGATCTATATTACGGAGAACGGGATATGCTGCAACGATTGGATTCACGAAGACGGAAAAGTGCACGATTCCGCCCGTATCGATTTTTATAAAAAATATCTGAAAGAATTAAAGCGTTCGATCGACGAGGGCGCGGATATCCGCGGTTATTTCGCGTGGTCTCTTCTCGACAACTTCGAGTGGGCAGACGGTTACGGCGAACGGTTCGGCTTGGTGTACGTCGATTACGCGACGCAGCGGCGGACGATCAAAGATTCGGGCTATTTTTACAGAGACTTGATCAGAGAAAATAAAGGGAGGAAACATTGATGAAAGGAAAAAAATTATTTACGATCGCGCTTGCGGCGGCGATGACCGTATCCGTGGGAGTGATGAGCGCAGGGTGCGGCGCGCAGGACGAAAACACCGTTCGCATCGCGCGCTGGGCGCTCGAATGGGAAAAGGAAACCTTCCGTAACTGGACGAAAGAGTTTACCGAAGAAAATCCGGATATTGCGATCGAGTGGGAGTTCGTACCCTATACGGCGCACTTCGACAGACTGCGTACCGATCTTCTGAGTTCGAAGGCAGCGGATATTATATTTATGAACAACTGGGGATGGAAGCCTTATTCGGACATTGAGGTGTTCGAAGATCTGGGCGCGGTAGAGGAACTTTCCGCCGCCCGTTCATCGCTTCTCTCGACGGTGCACGGATTAAAGCAGGGCGACAAATTCGTGGGGCTGCCTTTGGGCATGGTGTCGCGCGTGCCCGTTGTCAACAACGCCGATTTCGAAACGGCGGGCGTCGAAGTTCCCTGGGATCGCGCGACCGCTTATACGGGGAGCGAGATGGTGGAGCTTCTCAAAACAGCCGCCGACGGCGCCGAACGCGACAGGGGAATCAATATTACCCTGACGGACGCCGTAACGCTCTTCTGCGCAAGCGCGGGCGCTCCCATCGTCACGCCCGACGGAAAGAGCGTCGGCTGCAACACGCCCGAGGGCGTGGCGGCGGTGCAGAACTTTGTCGACTTTGCCAAGAGCGGCTACGTAGTGCCTTTGAGCGAAAATCTTTCGGGCGGTTACGGCTCTCCCGACAGCGCTATTTTGTCCGGACGGGTTGTCGCGGGATTCTGCAACCCCGGCGAATGCAAGAGCGTGATCGATGCGGGTTATTCGGTCTCCGCGATTCCCTGTCTGAAAGCGGACGGCGGACGCGACACGGTGCTCGCGGACTTCAATACGCTCGTTATGCCCAAGTTCAGCAGTTCCAAAAAAGCGGCGTACCGCGTTATGAATTGGATGCTCTCCAAAGAGGCGCAGCTCGCTTATGCGAAATTCGCCGATCTGCCCACCAACGCCGAGGCGTTTGAAGAAGTGATGACCGATTCGGTAAATTGGGCGCCCGAACTGTACCGCGCTTACGGAGTGGGAATCGACAATATCTTTGTCCCTCCCGCAATGAGCACGGGATTCCAGACATATTTCGGAGGAGTGCTCAAACGCCTGCTCGACGGCAATATAACAGCTACGCAATTCTGTGAGGAGATGAAGAAAGGGGAGAATCAGTTATGATTCGGATCGGGAAAAAGTCGGAGGCGAAGAAGCGGAAAAAACTGAATTTTTCGGCGCAGGAGCGGGTAGGGTGGTTGTTTATCGCCCCGTGGATCTTCGGTTTCGTTCTTTTGACCGTTGTGCCCATGGCGGTTTCCCTCTATATGTCCTTTCACGATTGGAACATGTTCTCCAAGCCCGTATTCGTAGGGTTCGACAATTTTGCTGCGCTATTAAATCCGACCACCTTCGACGGCGCGACCTTTTACACCGCGCTCGGAAATACGGTGATCTATACGGTGCTGACGGCAGTCATCAATCTGGTTCTGGGACTTTCGGTTGCCTGGGCGATCTCCAAACCCAGCCGTTTGAATACCGCTCTGCGCACGGTGATTTATATGCCGTGCATGCTCATCGGAATCGCGTTTGCCATGATGATGGGTCCCATCTTCGGAAGCAGTGAGTTCGCACTCGTCAACCAGCTGCGCGCGGCGTTCGGTCAGGGACCGCAGGAATGGCTGTTTACCAGATGGCAGGGCGTCTGGGTCATGGTGCTCATGTCTTTTTGGGGGATCGGCGGCGCGATGATCGTGTTTCTCGCGGGAGTGAAGAATATCGACAAATCCATTTACGAAGCCGCCGAGATCGACGGGGCGGGCAACTTTACGGTGTTTCTCAGAATCTGTATTCCCTGTATGCGTCCCGTCATCATCTATCAGATTATCATGGGTCTCATCTTCGGAATGCAGGTGTTTGACATCGCGGTGGGGCTCGCGAGTATCGGCGGCGCAGGGTCGAGCCTCGGCATGGGGATCGACAACAGTCTGGCGACTCTCGTTTACTTTCTCTATAACAAGGGGTTCAAAGATTTTCAGATGGGATTTGCAAGCGCGATCGGCTGGCTTATCTTTCTTCTGACCTCCATGATCGGCGCGGGACTTTACTTCTTTGTGCGCAAGACGGGCTATTTCGAGGTGGATTGATGGAAGCGGTTGAAAAGAAAAAAAGAAAGCGTCTGCGCAATATCCAGCCGAGCGACGTGATTCTGCTCGTGATGACCGTATTGCTCGCGCTCATGATATTGCTGCCTTTTCTCTGGCTCGTGCTCTCTTCGTTAAAGACCAATGCGGAGTATTACGCCCAGCCCTCTCCGTTTTTTTCCAAAAACCCGCAGTGGTCGCGCTATACCTATGTGTTCGTGGAACTTTCGTTCTGGCGGTATTTGCTCAACAGTATCTGGCTCGCCGCGGCGGGGGTGATTCTCAACGTCGTGAGCAGCGCGTTCATCGCTTACGGATTTTCGCGGTTTCGCTTCAAAGGCAAACAGACGGTGTTTCTTATCATGCTTCTCACCATGTTTCTGCCCGCGCAGGTCTGTTTTATTCCGCAGTTCCTGATGTTCAACGCCTACGGCTGGGTGGATACTTATCTCCCCATTCTCGTGCCGCAGATATTCGGCAGCGCGTCGAGCATTCTGCTTGTTTCGCAGTTCATGCGCGGAATTCCGCGCGAGATGGACGAGGCGGCGCGCATCGACGGCGCAAACCGCTTTACGGTGTGGTGGCGGATCATACTTCCGCAATCGGCGGCGGTCCTTGTGGTTGTAGCGATCTCTTCGTTTCTGTCGAGTTGGAAGGACAGTATGGGACCGCTCATCTATTTGAGAAGCGAGTCGCGCTATACCGTGCCCGTGGCGCTCATGTTTTTTCAGGCGCCCGATCAGAACAGTTATCTCATGCTGCTCACGGGAGTGGTGATCTCGATGATCCCTACCCTCGTCATTTATGTGGCTCTGCAAAAGTGGATGGATAAAGGCATCTACGTCGCCGAGCTGAAATAAGGTTCGATAAAGGAGGAAAATATATGAAAAAAGCAATCTGTGCGGGAATGGCGGTTCTTGCTTGCCTGTCGTTTTGCGCGTGCAACGCGCCGCAGGGCAATACGCCTTACGACGCGCTCGACCGAACGGTGAAAGAGATCCGTTCGGCTGAAAAGAACACCGTGAAAAAACTCGCGGGGGGGGGTGCCGACCTCGGCGGGGTAACCGAGGCGGAGACTTCGTCTCATACGGCGAACGAGAAATTCGAGCTCGATCTCGACGTGGACGCGGAGGGAAACAAGTACGATCCCGACGAAGTGAACGTGTATGGGCAGTTCGTCTCTCCCTCGGGCAAACTGACGGAGATGCCCGCGTTCTGGTATCAGGATTACGAGCGGTCGTTTGACGCGCTCGACGAGACGGCAGATTTTCCGCTCGACGGCTACGTCGCGCAGGGCGACGTTTCGCTCGTGGGAAAGATCGACGAAATAGACGGGGTCAAAACGCCCGTCGGCTTGGCGCGTTTTTCTTCACCTTCCGGCACGTATTCCAATGCGGGCGCGATCCTCGGGGACAAGAGTGCGATCACCAATCTTCACGACAGCGTTTCGATCTGGTTGAGAGCGGGTTCGAATTTGCAGACGACTGGACTGTACTTGTGTCTGTATCAGCAAGCGGGCGAGGGCTATATCGCTCTTCCCGCGCTTTCGACGGAATGGAAGAAGTATGTCTTCAAATGGGAAGATTTTACTTTTAATATCCCGTCGGGCGGCGCGACGAGTTTGCCGCTCAACAGTATGTACAGCGGATACGTGCAGACGCGCGGAAACGAAACTACGGGCGATGTATATATGTGCGATCTGCGCGTGGAAAACAGCGAGAACGCCAACCGTTATGCTGTCATGGCGGATTTCAAGAGCCGAGAACTTGCAAATTACAACCCGAACGAACTGAACGGCGCCGAAGTGATGACCAAGCAAAATTGGGCGGGCTTCAAACTCCGTTACCGTTTCGGCGAGACGGGCGAATGGCTCTACCGCGTAGTTGTGGAGAGCGACGGGGTGAAGAGAGCGACGTACACCTCTTCCGTGACCGTGACCGAGAATGAGGACGAAGAGATGAACCGCGGCATTATCCGCGTCGAAGAGACGCAGAAGCGCAATTTCGTATTCGAAGACGGCACGCCCTACGTTGCGCAGGGAATGAATCTTGCGTACAGCGTAGACGCCAAACGCGGCTCTTACGACTACGACGTGTACTTCCCGAAAATGGCGGCGGCGGGCATGAACTTCGCCCGCGTGTGGCTCACCTACCTCGGGCACGGGGTGCAGGGAACGGAGGGCGGAATCCTCGGCTTCGACCAGCGTCAGGACAAAGCCTATCAATTCGACCTGATCCTTGAAATGGCGGAAGAGTACGGTCTCTATTTGCAGGTGCCGTTCATGGCGGTGCACTACATGAATTACGAAAATCCCAACCACGACGAGGAATTCCGCAGCTGGGATTCGAGCCCGTACAACGTTCAGAACGGCGGATATCTCGAAAGACCCGAACAGTTCTGGACGGACGCCCGAGCCAAAGTGGATACCAAAAAACTCTACCGCTACTATGTGGCGCGCTGGGGATATTCGCGCAACATTCAGAGCTGGGAGATCATGAACGAGATCGGTCACGCCGCTATGAACGAAGACGGAACGGACTACGACGAATACGTTGCCAAGGCATGGGCGGAGGAGATCGGCGGATATATGCATGCGGTCGATCCCTTCGATCACCTCGTGTCGGTGAGTTCCGCGTTCCTGTTCGTCGATCAGGTGTTCTCGGCGAAGTCGATCGATTTTTGCAGCATTCACAGCTACGTTTGGGGCAGCGCCTACGCGACGAGCGCGGCGGACGTCACGCGGAACGTCTGGGAGACTTTCCGCAAACCCGTGCTGATCGGCGAAACGGGCGCGAGCGGTCTTTCGGGAGAAACGAACTATCTCGCCGATCCCGAAGGGCTCGTCATGCGTCAGATGGCGTTTACGGCGCCCATGGGCGGCGGCGCGACGGGCGGAATGTTCTTCTGGTGGACGCAGGTCAATCAACATGACTATTACAAGAATTTAACGCCCGCGATCGAATACTTCAAATTGCTGCCCGAAAACTTTGTGAGCATGGACCTCTTGGACTACGGAGACTACACCGTGCGACATACCAATCCGACGGTTGCGGGTTACATGCGCGCGCTCGGTTATCTTTCGGACGATGCGGCTTACGTTTATTTCTTCGATACGCGTTATAATTACAGCAACCGCAATCCCGGTACGATCGAGGGGATGTCGCTCGACGTCGCTCTTTCGGACGGGACGTATACGGTCAAGGTGTTCGATCCGCAGACGGGCGTCGTAACGAATACTTACGAGGCGACGGCGGCGGACGGAAAACTTACGCTTACGCTTTCGGCATGGTCGCGCGATCTGGCGTTTATCATCGATAAAAAATAAGGAGAGGGGAAATTATGAAAAAGAAAATACAGGCGGCTTGCGCGGTCGGCGCGCTGTTTACGGCGATTCTTGCGGGTACGCTCACCGCATGCGGAGAGGAAAGTTTCGAAATTCTGACTCCCGCCGATCATGCGGAGAACGTTACGACCTGTCCCGAAATCAGCTGGACGCAGGCGGCGAACGCAACGAGCTATCACGTTGAAATCGCCTCGGACAAAGAATACGAGAGCGTCGTGCGCGAAGGCGTGACGAGCGAACTTTCATACACGGTGGGCAACGCGCTCTCCCATGCCGCGCAGTACTATCTCAGAGTGACCGCGGTCAGGGAGGAAGCGGACAAAACGGTTGCGCTGTGCAGTCAGAGCGTTACGTTCACAACGGCGGAGGCACACAGCACCGATGCGCCCGATTATACGGCGGCGCGCACTCTCTACGATTTCGAATCCTTTGAAAACAGCGAGGCGCTCCGCGAGGAGTTCCCGCGCCACGTCGACGGTAACGAGATCGGCGTGAACCTCATCGAAAGCGGGGTGAACGGCTCCAAGGCGATGGAGATCGTATACGCCGCAGGCGACCGCGGCTGGGCGGGAGTTCTTTGCAAACTGCCCTCCGACAAAAAAGTTTGGAGCGGCGCAAGGGGAATCAGAATGCACGTGCAGGGCGACGGCAACGGATTGAACGTCGAAGTGAGAATCGGCAAGCGCGGCTATCAATCCTGGGCGGCGACGTTCTCCGTCAACAATCCCGAACCGTGCTACGTGAGCATTCCCTTCTCGGCTTTCGACGATATCGGCGGCGGCGACGGAATCTGGGACCTTGCGGGAATCACCCGCTTTTGGCTTTTCTTTACGGGAGGCAGTAATTCCAAAATCGTCATCGACGATATTTCGATCGGCTCGGACGAGAACTATACGACGGATACCCGCGGCGAGATCGGCACGAGCCTGAACGCACCCGCGGGGGTGTTCGACAACTTCGACGGATATGCGGACGACGAGGCGATGGGGAAGAAGTGGACGTTCGAATACATGAGCGAAAACGCGCTTGCCGACAGTCCCTATTCCGCGGGCAAAGCGTTGAGGCTCGTGCCGTCGGGCGGCTGGGCGACCGCGCGTCTGAATCTGCCCAATTACGATTTTACCGAAATGGGTTCGATCCGTTTCAAGGCGAGCGCGGGTACCTATGTCGTACAGCTTGAAACTTCCGTCGGCGGCGTATTCGAAAAGGAAAATGTTCTTGTCTCAGTCGACGGCGACGAGGCGGGCGTTAACGTTGCCGATCTTGTTCCCCGCGCGGGCACGGAAGGGGGCGTTAAGCTCATCCGACAGCTCGTAATCGGATTTATCGGCAAGAGCGGCGCGACTGTTTATATCGACGACGTCACGTTCTCCGAAGAGGAATTTGTGCCGCCCGATCATACGGCTGGCATGATCGAAAATTTCGAGGAGATGACGGCGGACAATATTTCAACGTTTGCTAACGTCAACGGCGGAACTCTTGCGTTGGAAACGGAGAACCCGCTTTCGGGATCGAAGAGCGCGAAATTTTCCGCAGACGGCGTGTTCGATTTCGAAGTGAACAGCGCGTACTTTACCAAGTATAATTTTGAAAATACGATCGGGTTCTCGTTTGCGGTTCGTTTAAGATCGAGCGCGGGCAATCCTTCCCTCATCATTCAGATCGGATCGTGGCTTAACGTGTACACGATTACGAGACCTGTGTACAGCAGCGCGCAGAATAACATCGAAAAGATCGTTGTCATGTACGACGCAATGACGCTTGCCGACGGCAGCTCGGGCGCGCTCAATAAGGCAAAGATCAACTATCTGCGCGTGTTCGTAACCCAATACGATACGGGTTTTACCGCTACGATCGACGATTTGCAATTCTTTACGGCGGAAAACTATACGCCGGATACGGTCGTGATCGACGATTTCTCGTCGTATGCGGACGACACTGCGCTGTCTGCGGCATGGCATCCGAACGGTTGCGCGGTCGCGCTCGAAAACGGCGCGATGAAAGTGACTACGGAAAGCGGCTGGAACGGATTGCAATACAATTTCGCGGCGGCGGGCGGACTCGGTTCTGCGGACGACTATCAGAACTGCTATGCGATTTCGTTCGTCGTCACGGCAACCGTCGACGTGAATCTCATCGTCAAATTACAGCGGTGGGCAAATGCGAAGGAGACGACGGTTGCCGTCAAGGGCGGACAAACAACGCATGTCGTGATCTACTTCAACGAATTGACGGGAGAAAACGATTGGTCGGATATGATCTTCAATTCTCTCACGCTGGGCTGTACCTATTACGGCGTGACCGATATAGCGATCGACAACATTGCGTTTTTAAGAGGATAATATGAACAAAACTCACTTGACGCCGACTCGCGGGCTGATCGTATCCTGTCAGGCGGCGGAGGGCGAGCCCCTGTACGGACTCGGGCTCATGCGCTATATGGCGCGCGCGGCGGTAGCGGGCGGCGCGGTTGGGATCCGCGCGCTTGCGGAAGAAATTCCGGCGATCAAAGAGGAGGTCTCCGTACCCGTGATCGGGCTTGTCAAGCGCGTCTACGAACACAGCGGAGTTTATATCACTCCCACGCGCAGAGAGATCGAAGAAGTGATCGCAAGCGGGGCGGACGTCGTCGCTATGGATGTAACGGGACGGGCGCGCCCGAACGGCGAAACCACGGAAGAGCTCGTGCGATTCGCAAGGGAACGCGATCCTTCGGTTTTGTTGATGGCGGACTGCGACACGCTTGAAAGCGCGATCGAGGCGGATTCGCTCGGGTTCGATTTTATCGGCACGACTATGCGCGGATACACTCCCGCAACGGAAGGGGTTTCCCTTCCCGATTACGAGTTTCTGTACGAACTGAAAAAACGGCTCGTCTGCGGTAAGCTCATCGCGGAGGGAGGAATCTGGGAACGCGGGCAGCTTGCCCGCGTACTCGAAGCCGATCCCTACGCCGTCGTGATCGGCAGCGCGGTCACCCGACCCAAAAATATCACACAACGATTTAGCGAACTGTTTGGTAAATTATGAAAACTAAGAAAAACGTACTCATGCTCCCGTTAGACGAGAGACCTTGCAATTATCTGTTTCCTCTCGAACTCATGCGGGACAATCCCGAATACAGGCTGTTGATGCCTGAGCGCGAGCGCCTCGGTAAGATGAAGACGCCCGCCGATCCCGAATATATCAAAACTTTTCTGCTCTCTCATGCAACCGAAGCGGATATTGCCGTCATCAGCGTGGATATGCTTTTGTACGGCGGGTTGCTCTACGGCAGACTGCACCGTTTCACCTCGGAAGAGCTATGCGACAGACTCGCCGTTCTCGGCGAAATGAAAGCGCGAAATCCCGCGCTCAAAATCTACGCGTTTCAGCTTATGATGCGCTGTCCGCAGTATTCTTCATCGGAGGAAGAACCCGACTATTACGAGGATTGCGGGCGGGAAATCTTTTTGTTGGGCGAGGCGTACCACAAGCGCAAGCTCGGGCTTCCCGTAGACGAGGATAAGATCAAAGAATACGAAGAAAAGACGGCGGGCGTGCTTGACGATTATCTTGCGCGGCGCAGACTTAACGCGGAGATGAATCTTCGCACGGTGGACTTATTGGGCGATGTTGTCGAATATCTCGTGATCCCGCAGGACGACAGTTCGCTCTACGGGTTTATTAAAGAAGATCAGCAGCGAATTTACAGTTACGTGCAGAAAAGCGGGAAAGAGCATCTTGTACAGAGTTATCCCGGAGCGGACGAGGTCGGCATGACCCTGATCTGCCGCGCGGTGCTCAAAGACCGCGGCGAATGCCCTTCGATCGAACTTTTATTTAATACCGAAGGCGTGCCGCAGATGGTGCCGAAATTCGAGGACAGGGAACTCGGTCAGTCTCTGCGTTCGCAGATCGCGGCGGCGGGCTGCCGCCTTGCCGATAAGGGAGAGCATTCGGATTTTATTCTTGCGGTCAACGGCGTCGAGGAGACGCAGCTCGAAGCGCCCGAACAGGAAAGCGGCGATGCCGTCTATAATAAAGACAGAAGATTATCCGACTTCGTAAACCGTATCGTGCGGGAAATCCGCGCGGGAAATAAGGTTGCCGTTGCGGACGTGGCATACGGGAACGGCGGCGATCTCAAACTCGCCGCGCTCTTGGAGAACGCGGGTATATCGCTCGACGTACTGACATACGGCGGATGGAACACTTCCGGAAATACGCTCGGTACGGTTATCAGCGCCGCGGCGCTTTCCGCCGTATTCGGCAAGACGGAGGGAATGAAACGCTTTCTCGCGCTTCGCTATTACGAGGACGTGGGCTTCTGCGCGCACAGCCGTCTGTATGCGGCGAGCCGACTGAACGAATACGGTTGCGCATACCGCAATCTCGGCGATAAAGAAAGGGAGATTTCGGAGCTGGTGCGCAGCGAGACGCAGGACTATCTCGGCGCGCTCATGCCCTCGCTTGTCAGAAAGTACAAGATCAACGGTTGCAAAATGCCTTGGAACAGAATGTTTGAAACGGAGTTCGAAGTCAATGCGCGTTCCTGACGTACTCTGTTTGGATCTCGGCGGAACGGGCTTGAAAGGCGCGATCGTCCGCGGCGGTAAAATTCTGAAACGCGCCTCGGCAGAGACGGACGTATCCGACGGAATCCGCGGGATCAAAAAAACGTTCTGCCGTTTGCTTTCGCAATTTTCGGAAGAGGAATACGAAGGGATCGCGCTTTCGAGCGCGGGCGAAATCGACAGCGAATATCAAAGAGTCGTCTACGCGACCGAGCTTCTTCCGGAATATACCGGTTTCGATCTCGGAAAATTTTTTTCCGAACGGACGCGTAAACCGTTTGTCTGTCTGAACGACGGGCAGGCGGCGCTTTTCGGAGAGTGTTACGCGCGCGGATTCGAAAGCGATAACGTCGCTATGCTCACGCTCGGCACGGGCGTTGGAGGCGGGGTGATCAAAGACGGGCAACCCGTAGACGGAGGGAAACTTCTTTCTCTCGGGCATCTCGAGCTCGAAAGGGGAGGGCTGCTCTGCACCTGCGGCAGACGCGGTTGTATCGAACAGTATGCGAGCGGATCCGCGCTGACAAGACTGTTGCGTCAACGCGGAATTTTCTGTTCCAAACGCGAGCTGTGGGAACGCTACGGCGGCGGAGACGAAGAGGTTTGTTCCGCGGTCGGGGAGTGGCTCAAAAACTTACGCAGGTCGTGCGATCTCGTCTGCGAACGGTATCCCTGTCGGATCATCGTTTTGGGCGGCGGAGTTTCGGACGACGGGGAGAGTTGGTTCAAAGATTTGCAAAAGAGCGATCGTTACGAAATCGAGTTGTCTGTACTCGGCAACGACGCGGGCATGGTAGGCGC
Organism: uncultured Christensenellaceae bacterium; assembly: GCA_910588695.1. Lineage (GTDB taxonomy): Bacteria > Bacillota > Clostridia > Christensenellales > Borkfalkiaceae > Gallimonas. The sequence continues at coordinate 83,104 of CAJUOV010000003.1, read as the reverse complement.
CTATGCCTTTTACTGCGGGCGCGCTGCATTGCGTTAAGGAGCAATTACCGATGAAAATTATCGTTACGGAAGATTACCGGAGTTTGAGCGCAAAAGCGTTCGAGATCATGAAAATGGCAGTAAATGAAAATCCTTATGCCGTTTTGGGGCTTGCGACCGGTACGACGCCGTTGGGCTTGTACCGCAGCATGACGGAGGATCACAGAGAGAACAGAACGAGTTACGCGCACATCAGGGCGGTGAATTTAGACGAGTATATAGGTTTATCTCAAGATCATCCGCAAAGCTATGCGTACTTTATGCGGGAAAATCTGTTCAAGGGTCTGGATATAGAGGCAGAGAATACGTATATCGAAAACGGGACGGCGCAAAACGCTGAAGCGGAGTGCGAACGTTATAATAAACTGCTTGAAAATCTGCCGCGGGATATTCAGCTGTTGGGATTGGGAAGCAACGGACATATTGCGTTCAACGAGCCAGGCACGCCGTTCGGGAGCGACACGCATGTCGTTGATTTGACCCCGAATACGATTAAAGATAATGCAAGACTGTTTAAGGATATTTCCGAAGTTCCGAACAGGGCGTATACAATGGGGATCAGGCAGATCATGCAGGCAAAGCAGGTTTTGATTCTTGCAAGCGGAGAAAACAAGGCGGACGCGGTTTATAATACGGTTTGCGGCGGAGTGACGGAAGAAGTGCCCGCAAGCGTATTGCAGTTGCATCCGAACTGTATCTTGATCGCAGATCGGGAGGCGGCAGGTAAATTATGAGAGAGGTTTTTTATCCCGGCGGGAAGAAGCGGATCACGCATCTTTGTATCGCCGCGCATCAGGACGATACCGAGTTTATGGCATATTCTCCGATTGCCGCGTGTTATCGAAAGAAAAATCTTTGTTTCGGCAGCGTGGTTGTAACGGACGGGGCGGGCAGTCCCCGCAGCGGCGCATATGCCGCGTATTCGGACGAGGAGATGAAAAAAGTGCGCTTCGGGGAACAGAAAGAGGCGGCGCGGTTGGGCGGCTACGGCGTACAGTATCTGTTGGATTATTCTTCCGCTCAAGTCAAGGACGGAGGGGACGAGAAGATCGAAACGGAGCTTGCCTGTATTTTGCGCGAAGAAAGACCGAGATTGGTATATACGCACAATCTTGCCGACAAACATATAACGCATGCGGGCGTCGCGGTCAAAACGATCAGGGCGTTGCGGCGGTTGCCGGACGGCGAACTTCCCGAAAAAGTTTACGGCTGCGAGGTATGGCGCGATCTCGACTGGTTGTGCGACGAAGAAAAAATCATTCTCGACTGCGGGGACGATCTTGAATTTTCCCGCGCTCTTTCGGGTACGTTCCAAAGTCAGATCGCGGGCGGAAAACGCTATGATCTCGCCTGCGAAGGACGCCGTCTCGCCAATGCGACTTTTTCTCAAAGTCATGCGTGCGACAGGTATACCATGCTCAACTATGCAATGGATTTAACGCCGCTTGTCAAAGACAGGTCGCTCGATATTGCCGATTACGTTGCGGGATACATCGAACGGTTTTCCGCTTGCGTGCGGAGTGCTTTGGATCGGCTCACACGCTGATTGCACCGAGGCGGAATTATAAAATATCACAATTGAATCATAACAAACTATAACGCTTGACAAATTAACTGTCAGGCGTTATAATTATATCAAAATTCAAAAAATGATATAATTGAGGTCTGGATTGCACACGTTCGATTATAAAAATATCAAACTGAAGATTTCCGAAGAATTGCTTGAATTGGTAGCTGCGATTCAGGAATACAAGGGGGAGCAGAATCTCTATCTGCATGCGCAGGCGGATACGCTGACCGCGCTTTTGGATATTGCAAAAATTCAGAGCGCGGAGGCGTCGAATAAGATCGCGGGCATCTGTACGGGCGACGAGCGGTTGAAACAGCTTGTGTTCGACAAGACCAATCCGAAGAACCTCAGCGAAAAAGAAATAGCGGGTTACCGCAACGTCTTGAACACCATTCATGAAAATTTCGAGTATATCCCCGTAAAACCCGCCTATATTCTTCAACTTCACAAAGATTTGTATTCGTACAGCGGCAAAGAGTACGGCGGAAAGTATAAATCGGGGGACGACATGATCACGGTTAATGGCGAAACGGAAAATTTTGGCTGTTTCGAGTCGGTTGAGGCATGGAGAGCGCCCGAAGCCATGGAAGAAGCGTGCGCGGCTTTCAATCGGGCGGCGGAGAATTACGCCGTACATCCGCTTTTGCTGATTCCGATATTTATACTCGATTTTCTCTGTATTCATCCGTTCAGCGACGGAAACGGCAGAATGAGCAGGCTTCTGACTTTGCTTTTATTCTATCGCGCGGGTTACCGCGTGGGAAAATATATCAGTCTCGAAAAAAAGATCGAAGAGACGAAAAAAGAGTATAACGAAGCGCTCTGCGAAAGCTCGCAGGGCTGGCATGAAAACGAGAACGACTATCTGCCGTTTATTCGCTATACGCTCGGAGCGTTATTGGCGGCGTATCGGGATTTCAACGATCGTGTAAATATTCGGGTGACGAAGCCGCCCGCGAAACCGCAGCGCATTGCCGAGATTATAAAGACCAGGCTCGGCACGGTGACGAAGTCCGAGATCAAAGAACAGTGTCCCGATATATCGGAAATCACCGTTCAGCGGACGCTCGCCGATCTGGCGGCGAAGGGCGATATAGAGAAGATCGGCGGCGGAAGATACACGAAATACGTTTGGAACAGCGACAGGAGAAAATCATGATTAGGAAACACAATCACTTATTAACGCTAAATTCACAATATATAGTTAAAATAGCATAGTTAAACACAATATATAGTGTGGCGTTGTCCACGCTTTTTCTTTTTGCCCACGCATTGTCCACCACTTGTATAGCTGGTGGACAAAATTATTATATCCATAGGGCGAAAAACACTTTCTCAAAGGCTTCAAATGCTTCGTGGAGTAGCGTGTCGAGTTTGTTTTCTTGATTAATGTTGTACTTCGCGTCGATAACCTTTTGAAATTTGTCCACCACATCGTCGAGGATATTCAACGAGGATACGATCTCGAAGGCGTTGCGGTGCGTAATGCAGAATTCTCTGAAAATCGATTACGGGCAGAAGATCGGAAAGACGATTATTTTTGCAAAGAATCATAAGCATGCGGAATTGATTTTTGAAATATTCAACCGCGAATATCCACATCTGAACGGGTACGCAAAAGTGATCGACAACTATCTGAATTATTCGCAGAACGCAATAGACGAGTTTTCCGATCCGAACAAACTGCCGCAGATTGCGATTTCCGTCGATATGCTCGATACGGGGATCGACATTCCCGAGATATTGAACCTTGTGATTTTTAAGCCCGTTTTATCGAAAGCGAAGTTTTGGCAGATGATCGGACGCGGCACGCGACTGTGTCCCGCGCTTTTGGACGGGGCGGACAAACAAAAATTTTTTGTGTTCGATTTCTGCGGAGTCACAGACTTTTTCAAAGAGAATAAAGGGCGGGAGAGGAACGAGCAGATTGCATTGCAAACGGCGATTTTCAATTTGAAAACGCAGATCGTCTATAAATTGCAGCATATCTCTTTTCAGACGAATGAGTTGATTGCTTTGCGCAAGCGTCTGATCGGCGAAATGATAGACAAGATTGCCGAACTCGATAAAAACAATTTTGCTGTCAAGTTGCATTTGAAAGAGATCGAAAAATATGCTTTGGAATCGGCATACGAACCGCTGTCTTATGAAGACACGCTTGTGATTGCCGAACATATCGCTCCGCTAATCCTGCCCGACGGCGGCGAGGTGTCGGCGGCTCGCTTCGACGCGTTGATGTACGGGATCGAGCTTGCGTATTTGGTCGGAAACGCTTATGCGAGGGCGAGAAGCGATCTCATGAAAAAGGTAAATGCGCTCTCCAAAATCGCAAACGTGCCGCAGATCATGGTACAGACCGAATTCATTGAAAAAATTTTGAAAGAGGAGTATCTCGAAGAGGCGGATGTCAACGAATTCGAAAAGATCCGCGAAAACCTGCGCGATCTTATAAAATTTATCCCGAAAAACAAACAGACCTACACAACGGATTTTACCGACGAAATTTTGTCTGTCGAATGGAAAGACACGGAATACGACGGCGAAGCCGTAAAAAATTACAGAATCAGAGCAGAGCGTTACGTGCGCGAAAATCAGGGCGCGCCGGCAATCTTCAAGCTCAGAAACAATGAACCGTTGACTGCGGGCGACGTTGCCGATCTGGAAAAGGTTCTATGGGGCGACTTGGGCACAAAGGAGGATTACGAAAATAATTTCGGAAAAAAACCGCTCGGCGAGTTTGTGCGGGAAACCGTAGGGCTTGACATTGCCTCTCTAAAAGCTGCTTTTGCGGAATATCTGAACGAAAGCAGGTTTGACGGAAAACAGATTTATTTTGTCAATCAGATCATCGAATTTTTTGTTCAGAACGGGCTGATGAAAGATTTGTCTGTGTTACAGGGAACTCCGTTTACCGATCGCGGAAGCATCGTCGATATTTTTCGGGATGTGAACGTATGGTATGAAATCCGCAAAATTATCGAATCGATCAATTCGAACGCCGTTGCCGCATGAACGGATGGAGTGAAAAGCACCGAATTTTATCGACGTTTTTCTTTGCTTTTTTTAGGATAATTTAAGATATTTACTTGACGCTGCAATACGGTTGTGATAAGATATGCCTGCGCGATTGAGCGCGGAATTTGCCGATCGGAACGGGTACGGAAAACGACGGCAATGCGGTTGCGTAAACCGTGAAAATAAAACAATTATAAGGAAATTCGGCATGCCACGGAGAGACTATCTCGATTGGATCGTGTATCAGATTTATCCGCGCAGCTTCTGCGACGGAAACGGCGACGGGATCGGGGATCTGAACGGAATTACCGCAAAACTCGATTATCTGAAAATGTTGGGAGTGAACGCCGTTTGGCTCTCTCCCTGTTATAAAAGCCCGAATTGCGACAACGGTTACGATATATCCGATTACCGCGACATCATGGACGAGTTCGGCACGCTCGACGACTGGAAACGCATGATTTCCGAAATGCACGCGCGCGGGATCAAACTTATCATGGATTTTGTCGCAAACCATACTTCGAGCGAACATGTGTGGTTCAAAGAAGCGCGTTCTTCGCGCGAAAATCCTTTCCATGACTATTATATCTGGCGCGACGAGATTCCCAACGATTGGCAGTCCTGTTTCGGCGGTTCCGCGTGGGAGTACAACGAAGAGACGGAAGAATATTATCTGCATTCTTTTGCTGTGGGACAGCCCGATCTGAATTGGGAAAATCCGAAAGTGCGTGAAGAAATGTGCGCCGTCGTCGATTACTGGGTCGGAATGGGTGTGGACGGATTCCGTTGCGACGTTCTCAATTTTATTTCCAAGGATTTTGCAAAGGGGAAAATTTGCGACGGCGATCGGCTGCACGAATACGTCAAAGAATTGTTCGGACGGGAAGAGGTCAAACACGTTTTTACCGTGGGCGAGTGCTCTTACGGGGAGAACGAGATCGCGGATATTTGCGGCGAAGACCGAAAAGAACTGACTTGTATCTTTCAGTTCGATCATTTTTGCATCGGCAAAACGGAGGATAAATTCGTAAAAGCCGATCTGAATCTGAACGATCTGAGAAAAACGCTCGTCAAGTGGCAGAATATCTGCGAACGCAAAAATCTGCTCTATACGCTCTTTACCGACAATCACGATAACGCGCACTATATCTCCCGCGCGGGGAATGATTTACAATTCCGCTACGAGTGCGCCACGGCGTATTGCGCAATGTTCTATCTGTTAAAGGGGATTCCGTTTATTTATCAGGGACAGGAATGGGGAACGCCCGATCCGCATTATCCGTCTATAACCGATTTTTGCGATGTAGAGACGATTAATTACTACGATGCGCATAAGGACAAATTGAGCGAAGAGGAATTGATCGGACGAATCAATTTCGGCAGCCGCGACAATACGCGCCGTCCTCTCTGCTGGACAAACGATAAGAATTACGGCTTTTCCTCGGCGGAGCGGACTTGGTCGAATCTTCATACGCGCGGCGGGGAAGTCAATCTCGAACAGGACAGGGAAAGCGAAAAATCGGTATTCGCTTTTTATCAAAAGACGCTTGCGCTGAGAAAAGAGAGCGAGGCAATCAGATTCGGTTCGTTCGAGGACTGTACCGAAAAAGACGGGTACTTTGCATATAAACGCGTTTGCGGAGGAGACGAGATTCTCGTTGTCGTCAACTTTGACGGGGAATCGGAAATTGCGGGGTTGCCCGAGTGGGAGTATCTGTTCGGCAACGGACAAAAACGCAGTGCGAACGGACGTTATTCGCCGTTTGAGACGGCGGTCTATCGGAAAAGGAGGAAAATATGATAGAGGCAAACGGCAAGAACTTTTTGATGCATGGAAAGAAATACAGTTATGCGCTGCGAGTAACGGAGACGGGATTTTTGCAGCAACTGCATTACGGGGGCAGGGTGACGGAAGCCGATCTGAAATATCTGATCGAAATCGGGGAAACAACGGCGCCGCATGCGGATATGAACATGGACATGGCGTTCGACAGAATGCTTTCAGAGTACGGATTTTACGGGCGTGGAGATTACCGTGAACCGACGGGCATTTTCGAGCGGAAAGACGGCGCGAGCATGTCGCGGTTGCGCTATCAAAGCTACCGCGTGGAAAAGGGCGCGCCGAAGATAGCGGGAATGCCGCATGTACGGAAGGGCGACGAAACGCTGGTGATCACGCTGAAAGACGATTTCTCGGACATCGCCGTGGATTTGTATTATACCGTATCGGACGATACGAACGTTTTGGTGCGGAACGCCGTGATCCGCAATACGGGAGCGGAGCCGATCATGCTGAAAAGGGCGTTTTCCTTCCGCGCGCAGCTCCCGAACGGGAAGTATAATATGCTTCGACTAGCGGGGACGTGGGGACAGGAGCGCAATCCCGAAATCGCGCCGATCGCGCACGGGGTTACGCGCTTGCAGTCGCTCATGGGCTGCACTTCGCATAATACCAACTGCTTTATGGGGATCCTGAAAGAGAACTGTACGGAAGAGAGCGGGGAGTGCGTGGGGGTACAGCTTATGTACAGCGGCTCGTATGCGTTGACGGCGGAGTGGTGCAAAAACGGAGCGCTTACCTTGCAGGGCGGAATATGCGACACGGGATTCGGTTGGGAGCTTGCGGGCGGAGAAGAGTTCGTAACGCCGCAGGCGCTGCTTACATATTCGAATGAAGGTTTGGGCGGAATGTCCCGCGGGATACACGACTTTCTGCGCGAACGGGTAATCAATCCCGCTCACGTATACAAACGCCGTCCGATCGTAGTGAACAACTGGGAAGCGACCTATTTCGATTTTACGGAAGAAAAACTGTATCCGATTATCGACGAAGCGTCAAAGCTCGGGATCGATACGTTCGTATTGGACGACGGCTGGTTCGGGAAGCGCGACAGCGATTGGTCGGGCTTAGGGGATTGGACTGTAAACGAGAAAAAGTTGAAGGGCGGCTTAAAGGCGCTGATTGATCGTTGCAAGAAAAACGGTTTGAAATTCGGATTGTGGTTCGAACCGGAAATGGTGAACGAGGACAGCGAGTTATACCGAGCGCATCCCGATTGGGCGATCCGCAAAGAGGGAGTGGAGCCCTGCCGCAGCCGTCAGCAGCTTGTGTTGGATTTTACGCGCAAAGAAGTGGTGGATCATATATACGGCGTAGTTTCAAAAGTGCTGAAAGAGAACGAAATATCCTATGTAAAATGGGATATGAACCGGAATATCTCGGAAGTATATTCGGCGGCGCTGCCCGCGCACCGTCAGGGGGAGTTTATGCACCGCTATATCTTAGGGGTATACGATTTGGCGCAGCGACTGATGAGCGCGTTCCCGAACGTATTCTTCGAGGGCTGCGCGAGCGGAGGGGGAAGATTCGACGCTGGCATGCTGTATTACTTTCCGCAGATCTGGACGAGCGACGACACGGACGGATACGAACGCACGAAGATCCAATGGGGTACGTCTTTGTGTTATCCGCTTTCGAGCATGAGCTGTCATGTATCGGTATGTCCCAACCACCAGACACAGAGAATCACGCCGTTTGACACGCGGGGGAATATCGCAAGTCTCGGTGCCTTCGGGTATGAACTCGACCTGTCCAAAATGACGGACGAGGAAAAAGCGCTTACAAAGAAACAGGTAGAAAGCTATAAACGGACGGACGAACTGATCTTGAAAGGCGATCTGTACCGATTGAAGAGTCCGTATGAGAAGAATTATTTCTGCGAAATGGTAGTGAGCAAAGATAAGAGCGAGGCGTATGTAGTAGGGGAGCGGATACACGGAATACCGTGCGATTACAACCAATATGTATATCTGAGCGGATTGGACGAAAGCGCGGTCTATGAGATCGAAGAGTTAAAAATCGAAGCGAGCGGGAAAGCGCTATATAACGCCGGACTGTTGTTGCCCAAACTTTCCGACTTCTCCTCTTGGCGCTGGCATTTGAAACGAAAATCCTAAAAATACATCGTAAAAGAGGTTCGGCAAAAAACCGAACCTCTTATATATTTGTAAAAATTTTTGAAAAATGAAACTTCATATTCGTAAAATCTTAAATAATTTAAGAAAAAATGACATTTGATTTTATTTCGATATTGACGCATGCTATATCCAAAGATACAATCGGGTTGAGCTGTTCCCAAGGCGGCGAATATGAACGGATTAAGAAAAGAGGAGGAATTATGAGCGAAAAGGCGCGGGATGCGGCGGAAGAGACCTTCGCAACCGACAATCAACCTAAGAACGGGAAGCCGCGGGGAAAAACTACGCTTTGGCGGAGAATCCTCAATCATTGGCAGATGTACGTTATGATGATTCCCGTCGTTGTGTTTTTTCTGATTTTCTGCTATTTCCCGATGTACGGTATTGTAATCGCTTTTAAGGAATATTATCCGACGCGTGGAATTTTAGGGAGCCCTTGGGTCGGCGTCGACCATTTCGAATGGATTTTCAACGCTCCCGAATTTGCGCGCGCATTGCGGAATACGGTCGTGATCAGTCTTTTGAAATTGGTATGCTGTTTCCCCGTGCCGGTGATTCTGGCGTTGCTTTTGAACGAGGTTCCATTTCTCAGATTCAAAAAAGCGATTCAGACGGCAGTCTATCTTCCTTACTTCATTTCGTGGGTCATCATTTCTTCCACGATCTACACGCTTCTGAGCGTGAACGGGGGAGTGATCAACAATGTTTTAATGGCGCTCGGATTGGACCGTGTCAATTTCTTGACAAACTCCGCTTACTTTTATCCCATTCTGATTCTTGCGGAGATATGGAAGGGTGCGGGCTGGGGAACGGTTATCTATATCTCGGCGATCTCGGGGGTTAATCCCGAGCTGTACGAGGCGGCGACGCTGGACGGTTGCGGCAGATTCCGTAAAATGCGTTACATCACGCTACCCTGCATTATGCCCATCATCGTCGTAATGTTCATTTTGCAGGTGGGCAACATCATGAACGCGGGGTTCGATTCGATTTTCAACCTCTATAATCCCGCAATCTACGACGTGAGCGACATTCTCGACACTTATGCGTACCGCATCGGAATCAGTCAGGGTCTGGTGGAGCGCGGCGCGGCATTGGGGCTTTTCAAAACGATCATCAACTTTGTTCTCTTGTTGGGAGCAAACTTTATCGTGAAAAAGTTCAACGGCACGGGAATTTACGGTTAAGGAGGAGGCCATGGAAGTTACGGAAAAAACAGAGAAATTAAGCGAAACTCCGAAAGGGCGCAAAAAGAAAAAAGTGAAAGCGTTCGACGTAGTGCTGATCATCTTGCTTTCGCTGTTCGCGTTTATATGCCTGTATCCCTTTCTCGATCAGTTTCTGATTTCGTTCTCGACCAAGCAGGATTTTTACAATTCCACTCTGATGACGCTGCCGAAGCACTTTACGTTCGATTCCTATAAATTCATCTTGTATCAGGATCGGATCGGTTACGCCTTTCTTGTGTCTCTTTTAGTGACCGTTGTCGGCGTGGCGTACAGCATGACGCTCACCATTCTCGGCGCGTATATTCTTGCAAAAGAGGGACTTCCGGGTAGAAAAATCTTCTTTGTGTTCGTTCTCATTACCATGTTCTTCGGCGGAGGGCTCGTTCCCTTCTACCTTACGATTAAAGAGATCGGGCTCATGAACAACATTCTGAGCGTGATCATACCGTTCGGGATCAACTCGTTCAACATGATTATTCTGAGAAACTTTTTCTCGCAGGTGCCCAAGGAGATGATCGAGTCGTGCAAGCTGGACGGGGCGGGAGAGTTTACCATTCTCTTCAAATTCGTTATTCCGCTCTCCAAGGCGGGCATTGCGACGATCGCGCTCTTCTATATGGTGGAACGCTGGAACGACTGGTATTGGCCGATGTTGTTCCTGCAGGACGCGCCCGACTGGGCGCCTCTCGCGCTCGAACTGAGAAACGTGCTTTCAAGCAGTCAGTCGACGGGGATCGGGGGCGGCGGATCGATCGATCCGGGGGTGCTCTTCGAAGAGGGAAAGCAGGCGGCGATGATCGTCATCTCGATGATCCCCATTCTGTGCGTGTATCCATTTGTTCAAAAATATTTTGTGAAAGGAGTTATGATCGGTTCCGTTAAGGACTGATTGAAAATAAGGAGGAAAAAGATATGAAACTCGGAAAAAGAATTTTACCGATCGCGCTTGCCGGCGCGCTCTCGCTCGGCATGCTTGCAGGCTGTTCGTTCGGTCCCAAGACGATCGAAGACGACCACAAGCTGACCATCTTCCGCTGGGACTTTGCAGGGGTGGATTCCGCGCGAAAACAGAATTCACCTATTTATAAAGAAATTATGGCGAATGCGGATTCGGAATACCCCATTTACGTGCGCACTTCGGGCTCGAATAACTGGGAGGATGCGCTTAACAACAGCTTTCTCGGCGGTAATTTGCCCGACATCTTCGTGTGTTACGCGATGGATCGTCCCGCAAACTTCAAAAAGTGGATCAAAGACGGCGCGGTGCTCCCTATCAGCGACTACGTGAGCGAGACGGAGTATCCCAACATCTACAACCGACTCAAAAAATTCGACTATCTCAAAGACAGAATCGACTATTTCGGCGGCAAGCATTACGCGCTTCCCATCGAAACGACGCTCGAACATGGCATGTATCTGCGTCTCGACTGGATCGAAAATCTCAATAATAAGCTCCCGTCCATTCTCGTGAAGGACGGAATCATTGCAAACGAAACACAGATGACGGAGACTCTGCGCACGCAGTACGAATTTAAGATTCCCGAAACGCTTACGGAGTTTTACCGTCTTATGCGGGCGTTCACAAAATTCGATCCCGACAATAACGAACGTAACGACACCTACGGCTATACGAGCAGCGAAACCAACATGTGGTTCAACAACTGGATTTTCGAGGCGATGAGCTCCAATCCCGACGGCGTGCACGATTCTACCTATTGGGGCTGGGTGGATGACGGAAACGGCGGGCTCACTTCGAGCTGGATCACGGAGGGGAGCAAGAAGAGCGTTGCCTTCCTCAATAAGCTCTACAAAGAAGGGATCCTCGATCCCGACTATATAGCGACGGACGCTAAGACAAAACAGACAAACTTCGTGCAGGGTAAGGTGGGCGCGATGGTCGGGAACATCTGGTATAACACCATTCTCGATGATTTCAGAAGCGCGAACAATTGCACGGCGGAGGAAGCTAAGACGCGTTTCACCCTCATCAATCCACCCAAGGGCGAAAACGGCGCCTACGGAATGAAGGGAAACCCCGGGTTCTGGTGCAGCGTGTGCATCAACGGCATGCTCTCCGAGACCGAACGCACGGCGGCTCTGAAACTGCTTGACTATATTTACAGCGACGAGGGGAACGATCTCTTTACGTGGGGCGTGGAGGGCAAGCACTACAAAGTGGAGAACGGCGAAAAAGTGAGCCTCATGGGGCAGGATTCGAACGGGTACAATTACACGCTTGAATCGAAAGACCCCGCATGGGCGCTTTCCAGCCTTTCGAGTTGGAAGTACAGCTATTACAGTCCCTATCAGTCGAACGCCGACATGATCAAAGAATTCATGGACAGGGCGGCGGAATACAGCAGGGTCGATGCGGTGAGCTATGTGCAGACTCCTCTCTATGTGGACTACGACAGCTCGATTGCGAATCAGGCGCTCGAACAGTATGTGAGAATGATCAGCAACGGTTCGTATTACGGTTCGAGCGACAGCGCGAATCCCGATTGGAACAATCTCTACACGTTTAACCAATCCTTTGACAACGCATGGAACAGCTTTACGAATCTTTATCTCAATACGTGGGGCGGCAAGCGGATGATCGAAGAGTACAGCGCGGAAGCAAAAAAATATTTGAAATAAATAGATAAGGATAAGGAGGGAACCATGAAAACAAAAAGAAAAAACATTGCGTTTTTTACAAGTTTTGCGGCGTTTCTGATGACTGCGACGGCGGCAACCGCCTTGACTGTAACGAACACGCCCGATGAAAGGGCGTTTGCCGAAACTCCGTTCTTCGTCTCGGAAGTACCCTATGACACGACGGGCATTACCGATTGGTATACCTGCGTGCCGACCGTACAGGGCGAAAACAACTTTTTTGCGCTTTACGGAAAAGCCGAGGGGACCTATTTCGAAATGACGAGTCCCGATGCCGACGCGTCGGGAAATCATTGGAAGGGCGGTGCGCAATACAACGGAATCGATTGGCGGCAGGAGTTCGGACCGGACGGCGGAAACGATGCGATTCTTGCTTGGCGCGCGCCTTTTAACGGCACGGTACAATTTCAGGGAAAAGTCGCTAAAAACAATATGGAAGGATCGGACGGGATCGTATTGAAAGCGTATACGCGCAAAAGTCCCGTCGATCCCGCGACAGAACTGTATAAGCAGACTTATACCGATCCTTTCGAAGCATATTTCAGCGGAGAGGCGATCACGGTCACGAGCGGAGAAATTTTCTTCTTCTCGATCGACCAGAACAATACGAGCGCGAACGATTCCGCGAAATTGTATTTGAAAACAAATTTTACGAAAGATTCTGAGAACCCCGGATCGGAATCGACGGGCGGCGTTCTGCCTCAGCCCGACGAAAACCCCGAGGAGTGTATCTTCAACAACTATCCAAATTACACGCTCGGCGAGCAGGCGGAATACTATGCCGCGCCGACCGTGCGGGGTGAAAACAACCTATACGCGCTCTACGGCAAGGCGGACGGGGTCTATGCCGAAATGATGAATGAGAACAACGGGAACCACTGGCAGGGCAGCGCGCAGTACAACAATATCTGGTGGAGACAGGAATTCGGTCCCGACGGCGGAGACGATGCGATCATCGCATGGCGGGCGCCCTTCAACGGCACCGTGAAATTCACGGGTAAGATTTTCAAAGACAATATGTCGGGTTCCGACGGCGTGCGGATCAAAGCGTATAACCGCAAGAGTTTGGAAGCGGATGCGGAGGAAATTTACAACAAAGCGTTCACTGATGTTTTTACGATCTACTTTAACGGCTGCGGCATCGAAGTGGCGAGCGGTGAAATTTATTACTTCTCGGTTGATCAGAACGGCACTTCCGCGAACGATTCGACCAAGGTCTGGATGAAAACCGAGTTCACAAAAAACGAAACGAACGCGGGTACGGAAACTCCTTCGACCGCGCCTATCGTGCCCGAGTATCACGGCGATCCCTCGTCGATTTTCAACGACAAGCTCGGATACGTTCTCGGGGGTCAGGGCGAATATTACGCAGCGCCTACGGAGCAGGGAAGCAACAATCTTTGGATTCTGTACGGTAAGACGGATAATCTCTATGCGGAGATGAAAGCGGATCCCGATCAGGCGGCGGGAAATCATTGGAGCGGAAAAGCGCAGTACAACGGCGTATGGTGGAGACAGGAGTTTGCGCCCGACGGCGGGGACGACGTGATTCTCGCATGGCGCGCGCCCTTCAACGGCACGGTAAAATTTACGGGCAAGATCTTCAAAAACGATCTGACGGAAAGCGGTTCGGACGGCGTGCGGATCAAAGCGTATAACCGCAAGAGCCTGAGCGTAGAGCCCGAAGAGATTTATAACGAAGCGTTCACGCAGAACTTTACGATCTATTTCAACGGCTGCGACATCGAGGTCAAGAGCGGCGAAATCTATTATTTCGCAGTCGATCAATATCTCTCTTCCGCATTCGATACGACCAATGTGTGGATGAAAGCGGAGTTTACAAAGGATGAAGCGAATCCCGGGGAGGAGGCCGCAAAAGAAATCGGCGCGCGCGAAGTGGATTATACGGGCTTCTACGGCACCGAACAGGGCGAGAACGGTTGGTATTACGCGCAGGGCAGTATCGAAAAGTACGCCTATATGGATTACGGGGTCAGCAAAAACTCGGGCGAGCTGTGCTGGAACGGCGTAGACGATTGGCACAGAATCACCGCGGACAACATGAGCCCCGGAACCAAGTTCGGCGCATTGCGTATTTACGTCGTGCCTAAGAACGGCGTGATCTCGATTCTGGGCGCGCTCAATAAAACGGGCGACGGCGGCGACGGGCTGAATGCGAAAATTTATCTGAACGGCGAGGCGATCTTCGAGCATTCGTTCGGAAAATCTCCCGCATCCGCAGCGCTTCCCAAGTCGTTAAGATATCTTTCCGTCAAAGCGGGCGATCTTATCGTCTACTACACGGATTGCGGCGGAAACGGCAGCAACGCTTACGACAATATCACTTTTGCATGCGAGATTTTCACAGAGAGCGAGACGGGCGAGGCGATCGAAAATCCCTCCGCGTATCTGAATCCCGTGCAAAAACTCGAATTGCAGGGCGTGAATCTTCCCGAACCCGATCTCGACGAGAACGAGGACTATACCGATGAAGTCGAGGGGGGGGGTAACGGTTGCAACGGATCGATCGCGTTCGGCGCAGGCGGCGCCGCGCTCATTGCGGCAATTGCGCTCACGGGCGTTGCGTTGAAAAAGAAGAAAAGTTTGTCCGGCAGAGATAAGGCGGACAAAGGAGGCAGAAAATGAAAAAGGCGATAGTGAAAGCGGCTGCATTGCTTGCAACGGCAGCGACGGCGTTTGCGTTATGCGCTTGCGGAGAAACGGGCGGAAACGCAAACGATCCCGATCCCAATCGCAGAGACGAACGGGTATACAATAACGTGCAGGATTTTTCTTCGTTACAGGGCTGGAACGGCTGGTATTATCTGTACCGCGACGAGATGGGCGAAATTTACAAGATGACGTTCGATCTGGACGGCGGGCGTTGGAACGGCAGAGATTTTTATTGTTACAATTCGCCTACCGAACAGCATCCCGGGAACAATACCGAAACGATCATCGGCTGGAAGGCTACGGTCAACGGCAAAGTACAGGTAACGGGCAGCGTTACGCGAAATCCCGCCGATTGGAGCGGGGACGGCGTGTTCTATTACGTGACGCTCAACGAAGAAGAGGCCGATTATCTTTTCAGCACGTTGATCGAGCCCCTTGAAAAAACTCCTTACGAAATGGAATTCGAGACGGACGTCAAAGCGGGAGATATGCTCTACTTCTGCATCAATCTGAATGCAAACAATTCGTTTGACAGCACTCAGAGCAACATCACCATTCAATACAAATATTGAGAGAAAAGGTATGGAGTATCGGATTTTTGAAATGAACGGAACGGCGGTCGTATTCGCCGATGTAAAGGGTGTTGCAGTCATGACGGTCGTACCGTCTGACATGACGGATAAGATATGCGCCGATAAAATGACGGGGCTGGATCCGTTCGGCAACGAGCGCCCCGAGAGCGCGGTGCAAGTCGCCGTCGGAGGAGACGTGCTCGCGCGCGGGTTCGCCGCGGGAAGAACGCTTCGGAACGGAGAGATCAGCTTGCGTTGGGGTATGCCCGTATTCGACTACCGCGAGGGAGAGGAAGAGACCCTTCTCACCGCCTTTTATGAAACGAAAGACGGTTTGAAGTTTCGGCAGTATTTCCGTTCCCGTAAGGACACGGGCGTCATCGAAACTTACTGCGAAACGGAGAACGGTTCGAAAGGCGAAATCGTTTTGGAAAGCGCGCCCGCCTTTCTTCTCACCCGTCTCTCGCCCTTTGTCAAGTATAACGACGAGGCGGAGATTCTCATTCATAAACTGCGGAACTATTGGAGTGCGGAGGGTTTTCTCGTCTCCGATCCGCCCGCCCGTTTTGCGCTCGAAGATTCGTGGAGCGGACTCGGAATGCGGCTTGAAAAAATCGGTCAGGTCGGTTCCATGCCCGCGAACGGCTATCTTCCGTGGGTTGCGGTAGAAGACAAAACGAACGGCTGCACTTGGGCGGTCAAGCCGGAAGCACCCGCTTCTTGGCAGATCGAGATCGCAAACGTATACAATGCGATTTCCCTGTGCGGCGGATTGGCGGATTTTAATTACGGGCACTGGGAAAAAAAGCTGGCGGCGGGCGAAGTTTTTTGTACGAGAAAGGCATTTATCGCCTGCCGCAAGGGAACGGTGGAAGAGGCGGCTGCGGCGCTTGTGCATTTCGAAGAGAAAACGCAACGCTTTCTTCCCTCCGAAGAATCGCTTCCCGTGCTCTACAACGAGTATTGTTATACATGGGGAAAGCCAAGTCTCGAAACAGTCGAAAAACTGTTGCCTGTCTGCAAAGAACTCGGCGTATCCTATTTTGTGGTGGACGCGGGCTGGTACAGCAAGAGCAACAATTGGGAGTGCGTGGGCGATTGGGATGTGAATTACGATCGTTTTCCGAACGGGCTCAAAGCGTATGCCGATCTTTGCAAAGAGTACGGCATGCGCGCGGGCGTCTGGATGGAATTCGAAAATGCAAGTTCGATCGCGCCGATCGTAAAAGAGCACCCCGATTGGCTGCTTACCTATAAGGGAAAGCCGATCTGGCACGGCGACCGGTGCATGCTCGATCTGCGCAAACAAGAGGTGCGGGCGTTTCTTTACGAAAAAGTAACGAAAATGCTGCTCGATTCGGGAATCCGCTATATCAAAATCGACTATAACGAAAACGTCGGTCTTGGCGCGGACGGCGCGGAGAGTTACGGCGAGGGGCTTCGCCTGCAAGTTGAAGCATCGCAGGAATTTTTCCGTTCCCTCAAACGCGATGTTCCCGATCTCGTCGTCGAAATCTGCTCTTCGGGCGGAATGCGGCACGAGGCGAGCTGGCTTGCCTTAGGGGATATGTGCTCGTTTTCGGATGCGCACGAAGGCGCGGAGGGCG
This sequence comes from uncultured Christensenellaceae bacterium, assembly GCA_910588695.1. Lineage (GTDB taxonomy): Bacteria > Bacillota > Clostridia > Christensenellales > Borkfalkiaceae > Gallimonas. The sequence goes on along the minus strand of CAJUOV010000003.1, from coordinate 65,766 downwards.
CGGTGATCGCCTGTAATCTGCACCGCTTCATGCCGCCGCGCAAAATGCAGATCTGGGCGACGATCAGAGAGGACTACGGTTACGACGAGACAGTGTTCACCCTTGTGAAGAGCATGCTCGGAAGGGTATGCCTGAGCGGAAAAATTTTCGACAGAGAGGAGAAAGTGCTTTCTGCGATCCGCGAAGGACTTGCGTTCTATGAAGAGATTAAAGAGATCGTGCGCGACGGCGACACCGTAAAGATCGCGTCGGAACATATAACGGGGCTGCGTGATATTCACGGCGTTCAGACGCTTGACCGCGTCTCTTCGGACGGAAGGAAAATGCTGCGTTATCTCTTTATGATCGGAACGCCGAATGCGGTCAGGGAAGAAAAACTTCCCGAAGGATTCCGCCTGAAAAAACAGTTCGGAAATATTGCCTTGCGCGAAAAGAAAAACAGACTGATCGCAACGGCTGCAAATTCTTCCATGACGGGTGTTGTAATGCTCTTGGAAAAGGATGGTAAATTAAAATGAAATTAAATGATATTTTTATGCGTGATCCCTATCTCTTTACAGAAGAAGGCGTAGGCTATCTCGTCGGATCGACGGACAGCCAGTGCTGGTCGGGACTTGCGGAAGGATTTTTCGGCTACCGCACGACCGATCTCGAAAATTTCGAGGGACCGTTCAGGTTGTTTGAACGGACGGACGATTTCTGGGCGGACGAAAATTACTGGGCGCCGGAGATTCACAAATACGGCGGAAAATATTATATGTTCGCTTCGTTCTATAAAAAGGGAAGACACCGCGCGACGCAGGCGTTAGTCTCCGATTCTCCTTTCGGAAGATATGTGCCGACGGCCAAACCTTTTACGCCCGCCGAGTGGGACTGCCTCGACGGCACTCTCTTTGTAGAGAACGGCGTGCCCTACGCGGTGTTCTGCCATGAATGGACGGACTGTTCGGACGGGGAAATCTGTCTCGGTCGGCTCAACGATTCTTTCGACGGACTTATCGGAGAACCCGAAGTTCTCTTCCGCGCGAGCGAAACGCCTTGGGTCAGAACGCACAACGGAAAAGATTTTATTACGGACGCGCCCTTTCTGTTTCCGTTGAAGAGCGGTAAACTTCTGATGCTGTGGTCCAGCTGCGGCGAGGGCGGCTATACTTTGGGTACGGCGGTTTCCGAAAACGGGATCAGAGGACCGTGGAAACAGAACGCAGAACCGCTCTATTCCGAAGACGGAGGTCACGGTATGATTTTCGGTTGGAAGGGAAAGAACTATCTGAGTCTGCATGCGCCGAACGCGCCGCATCTGAGCGAGCGGCCGAAATTCTATGAAATAGAGGAAAAAGAGAATACGATCATTCTCAAAAAATAAGGGAGGACGAGATGAAAAAAATCAAACAAAAGGCGGTGTCGTTGCTGATGGGTATTTCTTTGGTTCTGCCCGCTATTGCGGGATGCGCGCCGTCGGGAAAGGCGGCGAACGTGGAAGTCGATTTCGGGACAAAAGACGGTCAGTTCGTTCAGAATCTCAAAAAATTCGACAACTTTACTTCCACCTGGGCTTGGGTGGGCGAACAGACGGGAACGACAGACGCTAAAATACTGAATACCACGCCCGCGCTCGACGAGATCAAAGCGGAAAATCTTCGGTTCGACCTTTTTATGGGTTATAACGGTCTCGGTTACGAGATCGGCAGAGGCGGAAAAGACGGCTCCTCGCCCGAGGAGTATGCGCAGACAATGCAGGTCGTGGAAAAACTCAAAGAGAATCACGTAAATCCCTATGTGACTTACTTTGCGGCGCCCGAATACTGCGGGACGAACTGGAAGAGGGTGGACGACTACGCCAAGTGGGAAGAACTCTGCAAGAATATCGCAACTTATTTCAAAGACAGCGGAGTCCGTCTCGGCGCGCACGAAGTCTGGAACGAACCCGATTTCAACGGCAGCTTTTTCGCGGGTGATTGGGTAGATTATATCGACACCTATCTTGCGGGCGCAAAGGGAATCCGCGCGGGAAATCCCGACGCGACGCTCGTCGGTATGAGCGTTGCCTACGCGCAGAAAACCTGCGTCAATAAAACGACGGTCGCGGGCGACGGCGTCAAAACGAACTTTCAGCGCTTTATCGAACGGACGAGCGCAGAGAACATGCTTCCGGACGCGATCAGCTGGCACTATTACGGACGGCAGGGACAGATCAGCGGAAGAGAAGACGCTTCCGAAAATCTCGCTTCCTATCTCAATGCAATGCGTTCCTCCATACAGGGCTATCAGAACGGAACGCACGCCGATCTCGAAGAGGGAGTAAAATATCCCGAGCTCGAAACCATGCAACAGCACCTCAACGAATTCAACATTTACGAGCCCTCCGTCGACGCGATCTACCAGACGGTGGAAATGCTTCCCGGAATGTTCTACGCATTCGACGAACTGCTTGCGGCGACCGACGTTACCCGCGTCAACTGGGCTTCTCTCGTCGGCGAAAAGAACGGCAAACTCAGTTACGATCTTATCGACGGTCAGTCTCTGCAACGCTATCCCGCATACCACGCCCTCTGGATGTACGCGCACCTTCCCGTGGACAGAGTGAACGTCGATCTCAACAATAGGAATCTGGGCACCATGGCGGGGGTGGATTCCCACCGCGGCGGACTCATCGTATACAACAAAGCGGATAAAGAAGAGAAAATCAACGTCAAGTTCAAAAATCTTCCCTTTGCAAAGGGCGATCTCGACGTATATCTCGTAGACGAAGATCATTACAGCTATACAACGCAGAATGCGCCCCTCAAAGTGAGAGCGCGCGCCGATATCGATACGGAAGGGCTCGAAGTTCGCATGACGCTCAAACCCAATTCCGCGTATTATATCGAAATCAACGATCCCGCGGGCAAGTCTGACATCGACGACTACGCGAAAGTGGGCGACGTCGTGCGCAAGGACTATTGGTACTACGAACGGGGCGATAATTTCCCCTATGCGGAAATTCACGAGAACAGCTTTACGGCGCATGTCGGAATGGCGGGCAAAGAGACGGGGAAATCCGCAGTCGCGGTCACCCTCGACGGCATGAAGAACAAAAACGGACTTGCCGTAAAATTCGAGACGTGGGGAAACCCCGTTGCGGGAGACAATTCCGCGCTCGGCGTGAGAGTCGACTACTGCAAAGAAGACGGAACTTACGAAGCGGGTAAACTCTATGCGGTTGCCTCTTTCGCGGCGAATCCGCAAACGCCGTTCTCGCACGATGCGGCGGCGGACGTTGTTTCGATGGGAACGGACGGAAATTACGCGCTGACCTTTGCGGACGCGCCCGCCGATTGGAACGGAAGGATCAGACTGACTTATCTTATACAGGACGCGGGAAAGGGAGCTACGGCAAAATTCATCGTTCGTGCCAATTAAATAATCGGGAGCGATATGCTCCCGATTTTTTTTATAAATTTAATTTCCAATTTGGGAATATGGCTTGCCAATTTGGGAATATTGCGGTATAATAGAGAAAACTTACGAAAAAGAGGATAAAAATGACTGTTTCGTTAAAAGAATTAAAAAACGAGGCGTTGGAGCCGATCTCATATTATATGAAGATGTTCGATGATACTTTTTCCATGGTGCGGCATTTTCATCCGTATTTCGAACTGATGTACTGTCAAAGCGGACAGTTTTTCTTTGAAGTCTGCGAAACGGACGAACGGGGCAAAAAAAGATTTATTAACCACAAAATTTCCGCGGGCGAATTTATTATCGTAGACGCGATGGTGCCTCATCGCATTTACAATACAAAAGCCATGATCTACAACGTGGAATTTAAGGTGAGGAATAAAGCGGAGTATAATCCGTTCGGCGTGTTTGACGTGTTTTCGCTCAATTATTCCAATTTTATGCGGCAGGGCGCATGGGCGCAGATCGCCGAAGAAAAGAACGGATATTGTATTCTGACGGACATGGAGAGCGTGGAAATGAGCTTTCGTGTGTTTTTGGACGAACTGTTCCACGGGACGAATAATTTCGAACAGTCGTTTGCGGCGCAGAGCAAACTCGTCACGCTGTTCGCGGAAATCGGCAAATGCAAAACGATCGGAAAGCCGAACGGATGTCTTTGGTATATCCGCCGCACGCAGGAATATATCGCCCATCACTTTGCGTCGAATATCAAAATAGACGACATTGCGGAATTTATCGACATCAGCAAGGCATACTTGCAGCGGATTTTCCACGAATATACGGGAACGACCATTCTCAAAACGATCAACTCGGTGCGCGTGGAACGGGCGAAACAACTTTTGATGAGTACGAGCCTATCCGTTAAACAGATCTGCGGACAGTCCGGTTTCCGCAACAGTCAGCATTTTATCTATGAGTTCAAAAATACGGTAGGGGTTACGCCCTCCGATTTTCGAAAGCGTTTCCGCTATAAGATGTACGATCATCAGGCGACTCATCACGAATCGGGTCCGTTTTTGGAAGAATAGAAAAAACCGACGGAAATCAGTTCCGTCGGTTTTTTTATTTCCGGTAATCCCTCGCGCTTACGTTGTAGACTTTTCTGAAAATTTTCGAGAAGTAATTATAGTCGCCGATTCCGCACCTGTCCGCGATTTCCGCAACGGAAAGGTCGGTCGTTTTCAGAAGTTCGGCGGCGTAAGCGAGGCGGCGCAGGCGCACGAATTGAGCGGGCGTGCAGTGATAGCGTTCATGTACGAACGAATACAATTCCCGTCTGGAAAGCACGAATTTTCTGCAGAGCGCGTTCACGCCGAGATCTCCTTTGAGATTTTCTTTGACGAACGCTTCGAGACGGTTGCCCAGGGTCTCGCTCTGCTCCCGCACGAATCGGATCAGCTGGTCATACCCCGTGCATGCTTCCGAAATGTGCACCGCCGAAAGTATTTTATCGCGCGGAATCACGGGCAGAGAATTCCACAGCGTTCTGAGGTTATCCCTGTCCGCGCCGAAGTTTTCTCCCGCAAATACGGAGCCGTCTTCGCGGATCTGCCCGATAACGATAAATCCGCGGATACTGTCGTTCAGGCAGATGGGGGACATACATTCGGTCAGTCCCGCGTGGCAGGTATACAGAAATGCAGACTGCGTCTTTTTGCATTCCGCAAGCGCGTTCCTGTCGCATGCGCGGCACTTTTCCTCCGCTTCGGGAAATGTGCGCAGATGTTTACAGAACTGAGAAAAGCGTTCGGGGTAGTAGCAGAGTTCTTCGCCCTCGCCGTCGTAAATGCAGATTTTCATGCCCGTCAGATTGTAAAAATCCCGGAGCAGATTTTTAAGACGAATCAAATCGTTTTGCTGTTTGTCGGTCACGGAAGTCTCTCCTTAATATCGGTAAAATTTGATACGAATTTACCATATTTATTTCCTTTATAATACTATATCGCGAGAAAAAAATCAAGTAAAATTTAATTATGGACAGAGTAAAAAATTACTTATCGTTGGACGTCGGTTCGACCTGTTGTAAGGCGCAGGTGTTCGATGAGAACGGGGAAATACTCTTTTACCGCGTGAGGGAGTGTCCGTTGAAAAGGTCGGGCGGTTTTGTTTACGCGGACATTGCTTTCATTACGGAGACGGTCAAATCGCTCGTGCGCGAGGCGGCGCGGTCTGCCGCGATCGATTCGGTCTGCTTCTCTTCGTTCGGGGAATCCTTTGTTCTGCTGGATGGGAATGACGATGTTCTTACAGACCCGATGCTCTATACAGACGGGCGGGGGAGCGAACAGGCAGAGCTTGCCTGCGCCCTCTTCGGAAAAGAAAAGATCTATTCCGAGACGGGCGTCATGCCGCATGCGATGTACTCCGTTTATAAACTGCTCTGGATCATGGAGCACGAGCCCGAAGTATATAAGGCTGCCCGAAAGCTGTTTCTGATCGGCGATTATTTCGGTTATCTTCTCACGGGGAAGAGGGCGATCGATTTTTCGCTTGCGGCGCGGACAGGCGTGTTCGATATTAAAAATAAAGTGTTCGACCGTGATCTAATCGACGGCTTCGATATTCCCGTATCGCTTTTTTCCGAGCCCATGCCTGCGGGCAGCGTGGTGGGAAAGGTGACGCCCCGCGCTGCCGAAGAGTTCGGATTGCCGCGCGACTGCGTGTTGGTGCTCGGTAGTCACGATCAGGTATGCACCGCGCTCGGTGCGGGCGTCGTTCGAGAGGGACAGGCGGTAGACGGCATGGGTACGGTGGAATGCATTACCGCAGTATTCAAAGAGAAGTCCGTCGGTACCGCCGCCGGCGAAGCGGGTTTTCCCATTGTGCCTTTCGCGGTGGAAGGGCTTTACTGCACCTATATCTGCAACTACGCGAGCGGGTCCATCGTCAAATGGTTCAAGGACGAGATATTGCACGGATACCGCGGAGAGGAGGAAAATACCTTTTCCTATCTCGAAAAAAATTTTACCGAAGCGCCCACGGGCATCTATACGCTGCCTTATTTTGCGGGATCGGCGATCCCTTTTCAGAACAACGGCGCAAAGGGCGCAATTATCGGGTTGACGACTTCCGCGACAGACAGTCGGCTCTATCAGTCGCTCATGGAAGGTCAGGCGATGGAGATGAAGTTCGAGACGCAGATCGCAAAGCGCTACGGAATCGGCATTAAAAGCGCGGTGGCGACGGGCGGGGGCGCAAACTCGGAAAAGTGGCTGCAAATCAAAGCGGATGTTCAGGGGATACACTATTCGACGTTGCGTTCTCCCGAGGGAGGTTTGTGCGGCTGCGCCGTATTGCAGGCGGTCGCGATCGGTAAAAAGTCCTATGACGAAGCGGTTGCGGTGTTCGTCAAGAAGAAAAAGGAATTTGCGCCGAATAAGGAGAGGGCGGCGGCTTATGCGCCCTATTACAAAAAATATCAAAAGCTGTATCAAAAATTAAAGGAGTTTTTCTGATATGAAATTTGCATTATTTTTCGGAAACAGAGGATTTATGCCCGGAGAACTTATCACGGGCGCGCGCAAAGAGATGATCGAAGCGGTGACGAGAGCGGGGCACGAGTATCTGGTCATGGACGAGAAACTTACGCGCTACGGCGCGGTCGAAACGCGCGAAGAGGGCAGGCTCTACCACGATTGGTTGAAAAGTCACGAGGGCGAGTACGACGGCGTTATTTTATGCATGCCTATTTTTATCGACGAGAACGGCGCGGTGACCGCGCTTCAAGACGCGGGCGTGCCCGTTCTGATGCAGGCGTATCCCGACGAGATCGGCAAAATGGACTTTGCCCGCCGCCGAGACGCTTTCTGCGGAAAATTCTCTGTGACCGATGTGTTCTATCAATATAAAATTCCGTTTACGGTGTTAAAGCCGCACGTCGTACACCCGCTCTCCGAAGCGTTTGCCGAAAATCTCAAAGATTTTGCCGCGATCTGCCGTGTTGTCAACGGCATGAAACGATTTAATCTAGGCTGTATCGGCGCGCGGACGACGGCGTTCAAAACGGTGCGTTTCGACGAAGTGACCCTGCAACGTTACGGGATCAACGTAGAGAGCTTCGATCTTTCCGAACTCATCGATTTCGTAAACAAGAAAAAGGACGACGATCCGAACGTGATTGCAAAGCTCAAACGTCTTGAAGAGTATGCGGATTTCTCCCGCGTGCCCGCAGGCAACAAACTCACGCTTGCAAAGATTTCCGTCGTCATCGACGAGTATATCGATACCTATCGTTTGGATGCGGTCACGCTGCGTTGTTGGAACGAGATGGAGACGATATTAAGGGTCTGTCCCTGCGTGCTGATTTCCGAGCTCAACGATCGCGGGATCGTCTGCTCGTGCGAGATCGATTTGACAAGCGCGGTTACAATGCGCGCGCTGGCGTTGGCGAGCGGACAGCCCGCCGCTTGTCTGGATTGGAACAACAATTACGGAGACGACGAAAATAAAGCGATCCTCTTCCATTGCGGTCCCGTGGCGCAGAGTCTGATGGACGGCAAGGGTACCGTGACCGAGCATAAGATGTTTGCCAAGGGAGACCCCGGATCGGGCTGGGGTACAAACGAGGGCAGGATCAGGGCGATGGATATGACCATGTCCAACGGATTCACCGAGGACGGTAAACTCAAAGTTTATGCGAGCGAGGCAAGGTTTACGGGCGAACCCATTGAAAAAGCGTTTTTCGGATGCGGGGGCGTTGCGGAAATTCCCGACTTGCAGAATAAACTCATCCGACTTGCCAAGGGCGGTTTCAAACATCACACCACGGTTGGCGCGGGGCACATGAAAGCAGTGCTTACGGAAGCGTTTAAGACGTATTTGCACTATGAAGTAATCGATATCGATAAGGAGTAATAAATATGTTAGCGAGTTTGAAAGAAGTGTGCGGTTACGCAGATAAAACGAATACTGCGATCGGAAGTTTCAATACGCCCAACCTCGAAAGTCTGCTCGCCGTTTTGGACGCGGCGGAAGAGTTGCGCGTACCTGTGATCGTCGCGCACGCGCAGATTCACGAAGAGGTCGCTCCTCTCGATAAAATCGGGCGGGTCATGGTCGAGCTTGCAAAGAGCGCGAAGGTGCCCGTGTGCGTGCACCTCGATCACGGCGAAAATTTTGCATACTGCAAACGGGCGATGGATCTGGGTTTTACTTCTGCGATGATAGACTATTCCACACTGTCTTACGAAGAGAACGCAGCGGGAACGAAAGAGGTCGTCGATTACGCTCATTCGCGCGGCGTTCAGGTGGAAGCAGAGCTCGGCGCGCTTCCCCAGAGAGAGGGCGGCGGCGAATCCGTAACTTCGAATCCCGAAGATTTATATACCAAGCCCGAACTTGTGAGCGGCTTTATTGCGCAAACGGGCGTGGACGCGCTTGCGATCGCGTTCGGCACCGCGCATGGAATTTATAAGAGTAAGCCTGTTCTCAATATGGACGTGATCACAAAAGTGCGGGAAAAGACGGGTCTGCCCCTCGTCATGCACGGCGGAAGCGGAATTTCGCATAAAGAATACCGCGAAGTCATCAGACGCGGAATCCGTAAGATCAATTATTATTCTTATATGTCATACGACGGGTATGCGGCGGCGAAAACTGCCGTTGAAGAGAAGAGCGCGGACTTTTATCACAATCTTGCCTTAAAAGCGCAGAAGGCGATGTATGAAAATGCTCTTGCAACCTTAAAGGTTTTTAGCGGAAAGTAATATGGATGGCAGAATATCGAATTTCGATCAGGTCGCCTATCTGCGCAGATATACTCTGACGGAGGGCAGGGAATCGGGTCTCAGAGTGATCGAGGTCTACAACGGAAGACTGCGGTTTTTACTCAACGAGAGTAAGGCGCTCGATATGATGCAGTTGTTCGATCGCGGCGTTAATTGTTCCTTTCTCAGCAAGAACGCATTTACGGCGCGAGACCTCTCTTTTTCCAAACGTTTCGAGGGAGGTATGCTCTATACCTGCGGACTGGACAGCGTCGGCGCGAGAGAGGGGTACGATCTGCACGGTTCTTTTCATAATTCGCCTGCAAGAGTGCTGCGCGCGGAGCGAAGCGAAGAGGGGATTACCGTCGTTGCGGAAATCGCGGATACGGAGCTGTTCGGAAAAAATCTGATTTTTACGCGGAAAATATTCACGGCGATCGGCTCGGACGCCGTCTCCGTCGAGGATACGCTCGAGAACGCCGGAACAAGGGAAGAGAAGTACTGCATTCTCTATCATATAAATCTCGGTTATCCTCTGCTCGACGCGGGAGTGGAGATCGAGGCGGACGAGGAAGAGGTTTTGCCCCGCACTGCGTGGGCGGAGAAACGGATAAAAGACAGGTTGCTGTTTTCTGCGCCGGAAGAGGGCGAAGAGGAACGCTGTTATTTTATCCGTCACCGCCGTCCGCTCGTCAAAGCGGTGAACCGTAAACTCGGCAGATCGTTCGAACTCGTTTATTCGCAGGATACGCTCCCCTGCTTTATTCAGTGGTGCAGTGCGGCAAGCAAAGATTACGCGCTCGGTCTGGAACCGTCGTCCACCTATCTCGACGGGAAATTTGCATATCGCACCCTCTCTCCGAGCGAAAAAGTGAAATTTGCGCTTACGCTTTCGGTGAAAAATCTGTAAAAATGTCATAAAACAAAAAAGACCGCACGCAGGCGCGGTCTTTTTTGTTTTCCAAGATTTGACATTTCAGGAGATTTAAGTTATAATAAATAAAAACAGAGGTGCTTTGATGAAAGACTTTATTTTTCAGAATACGGACAGAGTTTATTTCGGCAAGAATGCGCTCGATTATCTGGGCGCGGAAATCAAAAAGTACGGAAAACGGGTTTTGCTCGTCTACGGCGGCGGTTCGATCAAGAAAAACGGACTGTACGACGCCGTTGTGAATGCGGTCAAAGCGGAGGGACTCAAACTTTTCGAGCTTTCGGGCGTAGAACCCAATCCCCGCCATACGACTGCGAATAAGGGCGCGATGATCTGCAAAAAAAATAAAATCGACGTGGTGCTCGCGGTGGGCGGAGGCTCTACGATCGACTGCGCAAAAGGGGTCGCCGCGGCTGCGGTGACAAAGAGCGGAGAAGTGTGGGATCTGGTCAAGACATATACTTGGGTCGGGAAGGCGCTTCCCGTGATCGCGGTTTTGACGAATGCGGCGACCGGTTCGGAGATGGACGAATGGGCGGTCATCTCGAATATGGACACCAATGAGAAGATCGGGCTGGGCGGCGACGCGCTCATTCCCAAAGCGGCGTTCGAAAATCCCGAATACAGCTACACGCTTCCCGAATATCAGACGGCTTGCGGCGCGTTCGATATTTTCAATCATGTGCTCGACAATTACTATCTCGCGGGCGAAGACAGCTTCGATCTCATCACGGAGTTTCAGGAGGCGGTCATGCGCGCCGTCGTCAAATGGGCGCCCGTCGCCATGAAAGAACCCGAAAACTACGAGGCAAGGGCGAATCTCATGTGGGCTTCCTCGATGGCGCTCAACGGAATTCTCGATGCCGGAACTTTGCATAACTGCGCCTGCCACGCAATGGAACACGAACTCTCCGCCTATTACGACATTACGCACGGGCACGGACTTGCGATCGTCGCGCCGCGCTGGCTTACCTATATCCTCGACGAAAAAACGGCGCCGCAGATTTACCGTTTCGGAGTCAAGGTGTTCGGTCTGAAAGAGGGCATGGAGGAGTTCGAGGGCGCGAAAGCGGCGATCAAAGCGCTTGAAACCTTCTGCTTCGAAACGCTCGGCTTGAAAAAGAATCTTTCCGATCTCGGGATCGACGAGACTCATTTCAAGGCAATGGCGGAACATGCGTGCAGAGGTTCTGCGATTACGGGTCCCAAGACGCTGACTCCCGCAGACGTAGAAGAAATTTATAAAATGTGCCTTTGAGGTTATCCCGAAGGGAAAGAGGTCATAATCATAATATGGACAACTTTGTTTCGATCGGAAATGATTTGTTTTACGTCGGCGCGAACGACAGAAGAATCCCGCTCTTCGAGAGCGCGTATCCCGTTCCGCGCGGCGTCAGCTATAACTCCTATTTATTGCTCGACGAAAAAACGGTGCTTTTCGATACCGTGGACCGCGCCGTTTCCGAACAGTTTTTTGAAAACGTCGAGCGCGCGTTGGGCGGGAGAACTCTCGACTATCTTGTGATTCATCATATGGAGCCCGATCATTCGGCGAGCTTCGGCGGGATCGTAAAACGCTATCCGAAAGTAAAGATCGTACTCAACCAGAAGACGGCGGTCATGCTGAACAATTTTTTCGGCTGTCCGCTGCCCGAGATCGTGACTGTGAAAGAGGGGGACGAGCTCGACACGGGCAAGCATAAGTTCCGTTTTGTCTTTGCGCCCATGGTGCATTGGCCCGAGGTCATGCTCTCGTTCGACGTGACGACGGGCACGCTCTTTTCCGCCGACGCGTTCGGTACGTTCGGCGCGCTTGACGGAAGCGTCTTTGCGGACGAAGTGAATTTTGAACGGGAGTTTTTGGACGACGCAAGAAGATATTACTTCAATATCGTCGGAAAATACGGCGCGCAGGTACAGAGCGTTCTCAAAAAAGCGGCGGGACTGCCGATTAAAACGGTGTGTCCGCTGCACGGTCCGATTTGGAGAAAGGGTTTCGATTGGTATCTGAAACACTACGACGTTTGGAGCAGGTACGAACCCGAAGAAAAAGGAGTCGCCGTGTTTTACGCGTCGGTTTACGGAAATACCGCGAATGCGGCGCAGATTCTTGCCTCCGCGCTTGCCGGAAAGGGTGTGAATCGGATCAAGACATACGACGTCTCTTATACCGACCTTTCGTACTGTCTTGCGGAGGCGTTCCGCTATTCGCATTGCGTGTTTGCCGCGCCCACTTATAATAACGGCGTGTTTACGAGTATGGAACGGCTGTTGAACGATCTCGCTGCGCATAATTATCAGAACAGAGCATTTGCTTTGATCGAAAACGGGAGCTGGGCGCCGCAGGCAAATAAAATCATGCGCGAAAAACTGACTGCGCTCAAAAACATGCGCGAGATCGGCGGGGGAGTAACGCTGCTCTCCGCTCTCAAAGAAAAAACCAAAGATGAATTGTTCTCTCTTGCGGATGAGATTGCGACCGATATTAAAAATTAAAAGGAGGTAGGTTATGAAATATATTTGCAGCGTCTGCGGTTACGAGTATGACGAAGAAACGGGCGATCCCGATAACGGCATCGCGGCCGGCACCAAATGGGAAGACGTGCCCGAAGATTTTGCCTGTCCGCTCTGCGGGGTCGGCAAGAACGAATTCGAAGAAGCGTAAGTAAAACAAAAAGCTCTGCCCGATCGGGCAGAGCTTTTGATTTTTTCGGAAAAAACGCGTCGGGAAAATAATTTTTCACAAGAATTCCGAATAAAAATGTAATAATATTTTATTACATAGTTGACAGGTGCGATGAGATTTAGTATAATTCATTGCGAACGGTTTGCGTTGCCGTTCTCTGAGACTAAGGAGAAAATATGAAAGTAGCAATGACGGGGGCAAGCGGAAACATGGGGCGGGAAGCCTTGAAACAAACGCTTGAACTTGAAAACACGGAATGGGTCAGAGTACTGCTTTCCGAGAAAAAGAAAAACAATAAACTTGCAAAGCAACTGCAAAAGAAATATAAAAACCGCATTCGGATCGTGCGCGGATCGGTCAGTGACGAAAATGCATGTCTCGAACTCGTGAAAGACGCCGATTACGTTGTCCATATGGCGGCGGTGATTCCGCCCGCTTCGGACAGGAGTTTTCAGGAGAGCGAAGATTGTAACTATAAGGGCGCGGTTGCTATGGCGAACGCCGTAAAAGCGCAGGCAAGGCAGCCGAAGTATATCCATATCTCCACCGTTGCGCTCTACGGGAACCGCGACGGGCTTCATCCTTGGGCGAGAGTGGGAGATCCGCTTCTCGTCAGTCCGTTCGACGCATACGCCATGCACAAGCTCGAAGGGGAACGGTATTGCCTCGAAGCGGGGCTCGATTGTTGGGCGGTGTTGCGGCAGACCGCGATGCTCTATCCCGAAATGATGTCTGCGAATATCAAAGACGGGCTCATGTTCCATACCGCGATCAATTCGCCCCTCGAATGGTCTACTTCGCGCGACAGCGGACGGCTCGTTAAAAATATATTGGCGCGCGACAGCGCGGGCGAAGTCGACGGTTTCTGGAAGAAGATCTATAATATCGGCGCGGGGTTCCGCGGCAGAGAAACGGGTTACGATACGTTCAACGACGGTTTCAAAATGATCGGCGGTTCTTCCGAGAAATTCTTCAAGCCCAACTGGATGGCGAGCCGCAATTTCCACGGCGTGTGGTTTGCAGATGCAAACGAGCTCGAAGAACTCTTCCGTTTCCAGAAAGACGGCGTTAAGGAATATTGGGAGGAGATCGCGGGCAAGCATAAAATTTATCGTCTGGGCAAGATTGTTCCCAAGGGGCTCATCTATCTCTTTCTGTTCAGAAAGCTGCTTCATCATGAAAATTCTCCCTACGCATGGGTTAAGAAAAAGGACGCGGCGCGGGTGCAGGCGTACTTCGGCGGAGCAGGGGAATATAAAAAAATTCCGGAAAAGTGGAGCGAAGTAAAAATCGTCGCCAAGGGAGACTTCGGAAATTACGACGATCTGCGCAGCGAAGAATATGCAAAAAATAACGGCTATCTGCTCTCTCACGGATACGACGAGAGCAAAGCCGAGAACGAATGGACGGAAGAGGATCTTCGTTCCGCAGCCGAGTTCCGCGGCGGAGAATATCTTTCGGGATACGAGGGAAACGCATATGCGTCCGCAAAATGGAAGTGTTGCGAGGGACATGAATTTACGATGAATCCTTATACCGTGCTCCGCGGCGGGCATTGGTGCCCGAAATGTTCGCCCATGCCTTGGCGGTTTGACCGTCTTGCGAAAAAGATGCCTTTCTATGCGCAGGTATGGTACGATTCCCACGGAAAAGACGAAGACTTCGTATATTCCATGACGGAAGACGGAACCGCCTCGTTGAAGGGGGGGGGTGACTTATGAGAGCGGTCGCATATTATTTTACGGGTACGGGCAATACCGAGCGCGTATGCCGAAAATTAAAAGCGGAATGGGAAAGACGCGGACACATTATGGATTTGATCCGCATTTATCCCGATACCCAACCAATGTTCGAAGGGTACGACAGAATGATCGTCGGCTATCCGGTGCATGGCTTCAACGCGCCTACGCCGATCCACGAATTTTTGAAAAAACTGCCCGTCCGCGCGGAGGGAACGTCGGACAAAGTATTTCTTTTGCGCACGTCGGGCGAGCCGCTTGCACTCAACCATGCTTCGGGGATCGAACCGGAACGGCTGCTCAAAAAAAAGGGTTATTCCGTCGTCGGGGAATTTCCGCACGTTATGCCCTATAATATCATCTTCCGTCATCCGGACGGCATGGCTGCGCGAATGGAGGAGGCGAGCAATCTGAAAGTGTTGCGGGACGCGGACGATCTGGAAAAGGGCACAGGCTGGCGCGCGAAAGTAACGCCGCTGATGCGGGCATTCAGTTTTATCGTCAAGATCGAACATCCCGCCATGCCTCTTCTCGGCAGGACGTTCCGCGTGAACGAAAATTTGTGTATTAATTGCGGAAAGTGCGTAAAGTCCTGTCCGCGCGGAAATATTTCGATCAAAGACGGAAAGCCCAGATTCGGCGGACAGTGCGTCGGATGTATGGCGTGCGCCTTCCTTTGTCCGAAAGACGCGGTACGCATCTCTTTGCTCAACGCATGGCGCGTCAACGGCGCATATTCGTTCGACGGCGAACCCGTCGACGACGAAAGGGTGATCCGCTATTGCCGCCGCAGTTATCTTAAATATTTCCATGAGGCGGAGTCGCTCCCGGCTCTCCCCGTCGAAGATAACTTTCACGGGGAACAAGTTCGGGAAGAACGCGAAATGGGTTGCTGATTTTTTGGGGCGATGAAAGCGAAAACACTAAGACAGAGGGCGCGCAGGGCGGCTCTTGTGAGAAAAGCGATTACAGCATCATTGACGGCGAGCATACTCTTGTTTCTTGCCGTCTTTTTTGCGTTTATTCCCTTTCGGCTTTTGCTCCCCGCTTACGCGATTTCGCAAAGAGAGCAAAATGAGCTCAGATTGCACTTTCTCGGTCTTACGGGCGGAGTTACGATCGTCGAATTTCCGGACGGAGAAGCGCTCGTGATCGACGCGGGAAACGGTTCGTTCGAAAGCGACAACACGCTCTGCCGCTATCTGCGCGGGCTCGATGTCAAGTCTCTTTCCGTGATCGCAACGAACTCCGATCCCGTTCACGTCGGCGGAATGCCCGCTCTGTTCGAAACGTTCGATGTGGAAAAGGTCTATCTTCCCGCAGTCGGATCGGAATCGGGCGCTTGGCAAAGATTTCTTTCTGCGGTCGAGCGCGAGGGATGCGAGCGGGAACCTCTTTCCCGTTACGGCAGGATCGAAAACGGGAGCGGCGCTTATCTCGTTTGCATATCTCCCTATTCGGAAGAAGGAGAAGAGGTTAATAAAGAGGACGCTTCCGCGCTCTTGTATCTGTCATATGCGGGCGCGAACGCGTTGATTTCGGGCGATATTACGGCGCGGCGGGAGAAACTGCTTTTGTCCGAATACGCTTTATCGGACAGAATTTTCGACAGCGGGAATTGCCGCGTCGTACTTGACGAAATCGATTTGTTTCTTGCGCCGTCGCACGGCTCGAACGAAGGCTGTTCGGCGGAATGGCTCGGTCTTTTGAATCCGAAAGCGTCGGTGATCTGTTGCAACCGGAAAGAGATTCCTTCTTCCGCCGCGCTTGCAAGAATCTGCGCATATTCCGGCTGCGTGTATCGGACGGACGAGCTCGGCGCGGTTATGGCGACGCTGAGCGGGAACGGCTGTGAATTCCGGACGCATATGATTAAATAAGGCTCCCGTTGATCGGGAGCCTTTCCTTGAATAATAAGAATTATTTTTTTAAGTTTTGCAATACGGTAGCGGGAGCTTCTTCATAGCGGGCGAACGATTCCGTAAATTTTCCCCTTCCCTGCGTCATGGCTCGCAAGGTCGTTGCGTAAGTGAGAATTTCCGCCTTGGGCGCCTCTGCAACAATGAGTTGCAGTTCGTCCTGCGCTTCCATGCCGATGATTCTGCCGCGGCGTTTGTTGAGATCGCCCAATACGTCGCCGACAAAGGATTCGGGGACGAGAATTCTCAACCGAGAGAGTGGCTCCAATAGAACGGGCGAGGCGTTTTTCATTCCCTCGTTGAACGCAAGTTCCGCCGCCGATTTGAACGCGGCTTCCGAAGAGTCTACGTCGTGATAGCTTCCGTCAAAGAGCACCGTTTTCACGCGGATCACGGGATAACCCGCCAGTACGCCGTGAGGCAGACATTCCACGATCCCTTTTTCGACCGCGGGAATGTATTGCTTGGGGACGGAACCGCCGACGACTTCTTCCGCAAATTCAAAATCCTTTTCCGTCGGTTCGAAGCGCATTTTACAGTGCCCGTACTGACCATGCCCGCCGTTCTGTTTTTTGTATTTTCCTTCTGCGGTAGAAATTTTACGGATGGTTTCGCGGTAGGCGATTTTGGGAGTTTTGAATTCCGCGTCGGCGCCGAACTTCGCTTTGAGTTTTTTACGGATTACGTCGAGATGAACTTCGCCCAAACCTCCCGCAAGCGTTTCGCCCGTATCCGCGTCTTTTACGAGCAAAAAGCTCTTATCTTCTTCCGAAAGACGGTTGAGTCCCGAAAAAACTTTATCCTCCGTTCCGCGCACCGCGGCGTATGCCGCCATAAAGAGGGCGGGCTTGGGGAAGGGGATAGGGTCGAATCTTACGGGCGCTTCGGGCGCGCAAAGGGTGTCGCCCGTTCCTGTCGCGGCAAGTTTTGCGACCGCGCCCAAATCTCCCGCGCCGAGCTCGGAGACCGCTTCGAGTTTTTTTCCTTTGACGAGATACAGCGAGCCGATTCTCTCGTCGCTGTCCGTAACGGTATTTTTTACGGTCATACCCGATTTGAGCGTGCCGCGGTTGACCCTTAAATAGTTCATTTTTCCCACAAAAGGATCGACCGCTGTCTTGAACACCTGAGCGGCGAGAGGTCCGTCGCCGCAGGAAATTCCCACAACGGCGTTTTTGTTGAGATCGAGCGCCGGCATCGCTTGGCGTTCGGCGGCTTCGGGCATATATTTGACGATTTCGTCCATCAGATTGATGACGCCTTTGTTTTGGAGCGCACTGCCCGCCATAACGGGGATCACGTTGATGGCGAAGATTCCTTTTCTGATTCCGTGAATGGTGTCGTCGCGGGAGAGCGCGCCGTCCTCGAAGTATTTTTCCAAAAGAACGTCGTCGTTTTCCGCCGCCGCTTCCTGCAAAGAGAAAAACATCGTCTCCAAATCGCGGTTATATTCTTCGGGAACGGGAATCTCTTCGGGACCGGTGCCCGTGAATTTATAGGCTTTTCCCGTGAGCGCGTTGGCAACGCCCGTCATTTTGTTCCCGTCCATAATGGGAATCTGAATGGGGGCGATCTTGCCTCTGAATTTCTCTTGAAGCGCCTTTACGGTATTGTGATAGTCGGCGTTCTCTTTGTCCATTCCGTTGATGAAAATGACAAGGGGCTTTTTATCGCGCAGGCAGAGGTTGATCGCCTTTTCGGCGCCCACCGTAACCGTGCCGTTTGCACCTGCAACGACGAGCGCCGCGCCGCACGCGCGCATCGCTTCGTCGAATTCCCCTTCGAAGTCGTAGAATCCGGGAACGTCGATGAGATTGAGTTTCACTCCCTTCCATTGCGTATAAGAAAGTGAGAGCGAAACGCTCATTTTTCTTGCGATTTCCTCCGCGTCGAAATCCGAAACGGTAGTTCCGTTATCCGTTTTGCCCATGCGCTCGATCGCTCCTCCGTTAAAGAGCATCGCCTCGGTCAGAGTCGTCTTTCCTTCTCCGCTGTGACCCACGATCGCGATATTGCGAATGTTATTTGCAGTCGTTCCCATAATATATCCCCTTATCGATACGATTTGCGGTTTAGTCCCGCCTTTTTCATTATACCTTAAAATATCGAAAAATCAATAGCAAACGGAAAATTTTCCGAAAAAGCAAGGTAAAGTGTGCTTCGGTACCCTATATCAAAAGCTTGAAAACCGCTGAATCGATGAAAAACAGTTGCTTTTTTTCTCGCATGCGGATATAATAAGCGAGAGTTTCTGATTGAAAAATATTTTTATTCGGAGGTTTTATGAAATCTTTCACAAAACAAATCGGAGCTTTAATGATTGCGTCTGCGATCGTGCTGACGCCCGTCGCGGGTTCGGGACTGAGCGTGAAAACGGCAGGAGCGGATGCGGAAGATCACGCTTACAAGTATTTTTCCGAACGTCTCTATAACGACGAGAGAGCGAAAAAGTTCTATTCGGCTTACGAAGCGCTCGGCAACAGCGGCGCGTTCAAAGACGGTAAACTCGAATATGACCTCATTGCGAACGGTTATGCGGATGTGTCCGACGTTGCGGCATATGTAAACGGTACGGATAACAAACTGGTAAAAGCGTTCGGCGCCGGGCGCGACGCATATATCATGGATCATCCCGATTTGTTCTATGTCGATCTTTTCGGGACTTCCGTCAGCGCGGGGCAGATGGGCAAGGAATATGCGGCTTATCTCGATTCGAGCCGTACTCTTACGCTCTATACGGGCGATTTCAATTCGCCTGCCGCGGTCGAGAGCGCGGTGGTAACGTATGAGGCGAAATTGAGCGAAATCGTTTCCGCGGCGAAGGCAGCGGGGGGGGGTAATGTCAAAGATCAAGTCGAATTTGTCAATCGATACATATCGGAGAATACCGAATACAGTTTCGGGACCGAAATTAAAGACGGAAAGAATGTGGATACGCCGGCTGCCGCTTATATCAGCACCGCTTACGGTTCGCTCGTAAACGGCAAGGCGATCTGCGGCGGATACGCCAAAGGATTCAAGGCGGTGATGGATCGGTTGGAAATTCCCTGCGTATGCGTTCAGGGTTATGCAAAATCAACCGGTTCCGCCCAATATGAAGCTCACATGTGGAACTATGTCGAAGTCGAGGGGCAGTGGTATGCCGTAGACGTAACTTATAACGATACGGGCAGTCAGTTAGACGAATACCTTTTGATCGGCGGCGAAAAACTGCAAGAATCCCATATGGAGGATCGGGTGATTTCCACCTCCGGTTACGAATTGCAATATCCTGCGATCAAACCCTATAATTACGGCGTCGATACGGATGATAACGGAATGTCTATTTCGGGTGAATATAAAGACTCGTCCGACGGTTCGGGGAAAATTCTTACGGTAGACGTTTCATTTGAAGATAAAAACATGGGTTCGTTAAGAGAAGACGGAAAGTATTTCGTCTTCCGGACGGGCGATGTGGATAAGAATACAAAAGAAATCAAATGGACGCGCTGGATCGACCCCGAGGGGTTTAATATCGCTTTCTCGCCGATCTCCGTCGATCGTGAAAATTATACGCAGTTCCGTCTTCATGCCGGCATCGAATATATTCAGTTCGCACTCGTGGATATTATGCCCGATTCGGGAGCTTGGGTGGAAGGGAATCCCGAAGCGGTTTATCCCGACAGACCGGAATACGGCGAAAACGCAGGGAAAGTATTGAAATATACGTATTCCGAAAGCGCGCTGACGCAGGAGCATTTCATCGGAGACGTCAGCGCTCCGTATCACAACAACGGATTCGGCAGTTATATTCCGGCTCCCGGCGCTTCCCTTGTTTATCCCGCCAACACGGGCGATCTTAAGGTGGATCAGTCTTACGATATCCGTATCGTTTATAATACAAAACTCGAACTTGCCGAAAACGGCAAGCCTGCGGGGATGGATTTTACCACTTCGAGGGGAAACGATACGGTCAAAGATCATGCGGTGCTGAGTGATTTTAATTGGGACGGAGACAGAACGGTCACGTTCAAGTTTACGCCGAGCAGAATGTATATTCACAATCTTGCGTCTTATTATTTCACTCCGGTTAATCTTGTTGGCGAAGAGAGCAAGAAAGTACCCGATTTCGTGATCTATACTTTCAAAGGAAAGAGCGTTGTTTGCAGTAAGATTTTCAACGACGGCAGACTGTATATGAATGTCTTCGGCGCACCTCAGATTTTGGACAATTCAGATCTGTCGGTCACCGATTTCAAAGACGAAAACGGTAATTATTACGCGCAGAGTCAGCGCAGTCAGTTGATGCTGGTAGCTTCTAAGCCGAATGCAGAGCAGGAAGAGAAGATGGACGAAGTGTTAAAACGCGATACGCCCATCAAAGATGAAGATATCGTAACTTCCTCGACTTACGAAATCAATCTTCAAATTTGCGGCGTGGTGCAAAAGGTACCGAACGGCAGCTATATGCAGGTGGCGTTCGGCTTCCCCGAGGGATATGACGCGAACGACGCGGGCACGACCTTTAAGATTTATCACTATAAACACGACGATCGGGGCAACATTACGGGAGTGGAAGAGATTCCCGTTATCATTACTGAATACGGTCTCATCGCAAAAGTGACAAGTTTCAGTCCGTTTACGATCGTTCAGGTTAAGAATACCAGCGCCGCTGTGACCGAAAGCAACGTTAAAAATGTTTACGCTTATGTAAACGGAACGGGCGGAACGGTGACGACGAACGGCGCAAGCGGGATCACCGCGGTGGAAAAAGATGTTGTTTACGACATTTCTCCCGACAAAGGATACCATACGGCGTGCGTGCGGCTGAACGGAAAGGCGATCGAAGCAAGCCGTTACGCAAACGGAAAACTCACTCTTTCCGCAGCCGAGCTGGAAGCCGGCAATATGCTTGAAGTTTGTTTCGTCACGGAAGAGTCCGCAAAAAGCTATGCCTCAAAAGGAATCAGCATCTTTTATTACGGCGAACCCGCTTCCGCCATCAATTTGGTAAATGCCGCAGGAATCATCTCTTGTTGCGTGATCGGCGTAGTTGCCCTTGGCGCATGTACGTTCATGGTATGGTGGTTCGATCTCAGAACGCCGAAATCGGAACGCGCAGCGGAAACCTCTTCCGCAAAGAGAAGCGCAAGAAAGAAAAAGTAATCGATTCTCATTCAAAGGCGGGCAGTATTTCTGCCCGCTTTATGTTAAATAAAAAAGACCATAAGAAGAATTCCTCTTATCGGTCTTTTTGTCAATGATGAATGATAAGTAGCGTAGTAGAACGCCGAAAAGGGTAGCAGACAGACACAGGGATTGAACCTAATTAGCCGCCATTTTGAAACTAAGCAGCGTGTAAGCGCTTTGATTGAGTTGACATACGCGTTGTAGCGTGGTATTATATAATCAATAAAACGGACAGTTCGTTTGCGCCATCCTGTCGTTAAACAAAACCAGGGCATCTGAATGGAAATAGTCTTTTTAGGTGCAGTCGTTTTGTTGCGGCTGCATTTTTTTGCGCAAAAGGAGAGAAATGTATTATTTAAAAACTTCGGCTTGTTTTGACAGTGCACATTTTCTTCACGGATACAACGGCAAGTGTGCGAATATTCATGGTCACCACTGGATTGTGGAAGTAAAGATAAGCGGCGGCAAGTTGCAGGGAAGCGGCGAAAAGCGCGGTATGCTTCTGGACTTCGGCGATTTCAAACATGCAGTAAAAGAGCTTGCGGAAGGCTTTGACCATACGCTTATTTACGAAAAAAACACCCTTAAACCTGCAACCCTTGCCGCGCTCAAAGAAGAAGGGTTTTCATTGGTTGAAACGGATTTCAGACCCACTGCCGAAAACTTTGCCGCGCACATATACGCCGACCTTTGCAACAAGGGTTTGCCCGTTTTCAGCGTGACAGTGTACGAATCGCCCGAAAACTGCGCAGTGTACGGTGATTGATATGTCCTGTTTTAAAGTTGCCGAAAAGTTTGTAAGCATAAACGGCGAAGGTCCGCGCGCGGGCGAGCTTGCCGTATTTCTGCGGTTTTGCGGTTGCAATCTTAATTGCGGCTACTGCGACACTCGCTGGGCAAATACAGCCGACGTGAAATATGAACTTGCTTCTGCGGAAGAGCTTGTTGCATACGTGAAGTTGACTGGCGTAAAAAACGTTACCTTGACGGGCGGAGAACCGCTTTTGCAGGCGGATATTGCATATCTTATAGAACTTCTGAGCGCGTCGGGCGCAGAAGTCGAAATAGAAACCAACGGAAGCGTGCCGTTGAAAAATATTGTTTCTCTTTCGCCCAGACTCACCGTTACCGCCGATTATAAACTTCCTTCAAGCGGAATGGAAAATCATATGCTGACCGAAAACTTTTCTTATCTTACGTTAGGTGACGCGGTTAAGTTTGTGGTCGGGGATAAGTACGATTTGTTGCGTGCGGAAGAGATTATAAACGGGTACGGACTTAAAGAAAAGTGTCGCGTTTATTTCAGCCCCGTGTTTGGAAAAATCAAGCCCGAAGAAATCGCGGAGTTTATGAAAGAGCGTAAGCTTAACAGCGTACGTCTGCAATTACAGTTGCATAAAATCATTTGGGAGCCAGATAGGCGCGGGGTATAGGAGGAAGTATGGATATTAAAGAAATAGAAAAACATATCCGCGGGTTATTGATCGCCATAGGTGAGGATCCCGACAGGGAAGGTCTGCGCGAAACTCCCGCCCGCGTAGCGCGAATGTACGAAGAGGCGTTTGAAGGAATTAAATACACTAACCGCGAAATCGCGGAAATGTTCGGAAAAACTTTCGAAGTTCCGTCCGACCCGAATTCGGGCGGTGCGGTAATCATAAAGGATATAAGCGTGTTCAGCTATTGCGAGCATCATATGGCGCTTATGTACGACATGAAAGTCGACGTGGCATATATTCCGCGCGGAAAAGTTTTGGGACTGAGCAAAATCGCGCGCATCTGCGATATGGCGGCAAAGCGGTTGCAATTGCAGGAACGTCTGGGACGGGACATTGCCGAGATCATTTCGCTTGCTGCTTTATCGCCCGACGTGGGCGTAAGGATAGAAGGCTGCCACAGCTGTATGACTTCGCGCGGGATAAAAAACGTTTCGTCAAAAACGGTTACTAAAAATTTCTTCGGCGCGTTCAAAGACGATGTTTCCCTGCAAAATCTTTTGGAGGACAGAGTATGAAAGCCCTTGTTTTATTAAGCGGCGGCGTAGACAGCGCAACTTGTCTCGGGCTGGCGGTTCAGAAATACGGCGCGGCGGAAGTTTTAGCTCTTTCCGTTTACTACGGTCAGACCCACAGTAAAGAACTCGACGCCGCGCAAAAAGTTGCCGACTTTTACGGCGTTGCTTTAAAGCGGCTTGACCTTTCGGTCATATTCGAAGGTTCGGACTGTTCGCTCTTGGCGGATTCGCCCAATGATATACCCCTGCAAAGTTATGCCGAACAGCTTTCCGTAACGGGCGGCAAACCCGTTTCAACCTACGTTCCTTTCAGAAACGGACTGTTTCTTTCGGCGGCGGCAAGCGTGGCGCTGTCGCACGGGTGCGAGGTGATATATTACGGCGCGCACAGTGACGATGCGGCGGGCAACGCCTATCCCGATTGCAGCGAAAAGTTCAATTCCGCGATGGGCGAAGCTATTTATACGGGCAGCGGCGGACAGCTTAGAATTCTTGCGCCGTTTGTAAACTTAAACAAATCTCAGGTTGTAAAAAAGGGGCTTGAACTCGGCGTTCCGTATAAATATACTTGGAGCTGTTATTCGGGCGGCGAAAAACCTTGCGGCGTATGCGCTACTTGCCGCGACCGCGCCGCGGCATTTAAAGCCAACGGAATAGAAGACCCTGCAATAAAAGGAGAATAATATGCCAAGAGAGAAACAGAACGAAGGTATTACACTGCTCGGGAACAACAACACTAAATATCCACAGACTTACGATCCGTCCGTTTTGGAAACATTTGCAAACAAACACCCCGGAAGGGATTACTTCGTAAAATTCAACTGTCCCGAATTCACAAGCCTTTGCCCCATTACGGGTCAGCCCGATTTTGCCACGGTCTATCTTTCGTACGTCCCGCGCGAAAAGATGGTTGAAAGCAAGTCTTTGAAGCTGTATCTTTTCGGGTTCAGAAATCGCGGTGATTTTCACGAGGATTGCGTGAATATAATTATGAACGACCTTATTGATTTGCTGGATCCGGCATATATCGAAGTATGGGGCAAATTTCTGCCCCGCGGAGGGATTTCCATAGACCCCTATTGCAACTACGGCAAAAAGGGGACCAAGTGGGAACAGGTAGCATGGGACAGGCTTTCGCACCATGATATGTATCCCGAAAAAGTCGACAACAGATAATAAAAAAGCGGACGGACGTCCGCTTTTTTATTAAACTCTTTTTGTTGTGTCTGACTCAGAAACAGGGAAATGCAAGATAAAGAAAATCATATCCTGTCATGGCAAGCGTCAACTTGCGCAAAAAGGACGTTTTGCATGGAAAAAGACACACGCAGCGGAGTTTTATAAGCTCTTTTTGCGTGTGTCTTTGTGGTGTGTCCGTCGGGGCTCGAACCCGAACCGAGAGCGTCGGAGGCTCTAATGGTATCCAATTCCACCACGGGCACATGTTACCGCAAATGCGTTTATAACGCTTTAAGATCGCAACGCAAATCATTATAGCACATTTTTCATAAAAATGCTTTATATTTTGATACGGTTATGGTAAAATATGATAAAAAATTTATCGGAGTGCGGACGGAATGGAAAAAAAGACGGTCGTCGTGGGAATGAGCGGCGGCGTTGACAGTTCGGTGGCGGCATTGTTATTGAAGAAACAAGGCTACCGTGTGATCGGCTTGTTCATGCAGAATTGGGAAGAGCAAGACAAAAACGGCGCATGCACTGCGGAAGAGGATTTTAACGACGTGGTGCGGGTGTGCGGTCTTTTGGAAATTCCCTATTACACCGTAAACTTTGCCGCGCAATATCGGGAGCGGGTTTTTTCGTATTTTCTTGAAGAGTATAAGGCGGGAAGAACGCCCAATCCGGACGTCTTGTGCAACCGCGAGATCAAGTTCGGTCCGTTCAAACAGTACGCAAAGGAACTCGGCGCGGAATTCATTGCAACGGGGCATTACTGCGGCATATCCCATTGTGACGGGGTGCACCGTCTGCTCAAAGCGCGCGATAAAAACAAGGACCAGACCTATTTTTTGAATCAGCTTAAGCAGGAACAGCTGGAAGGAGTGCTCTTTCCGCTCGCAGACCTCGATAAAAGCGAGGTGCGCGCAATCGCAGAACAGAACGGTCTTGCGACGGCGCAGAAAAAGGATTCGACGGGAATCTGTTTTATCGGGGAGCGCAACTTCAAAAAGTTTTTGCAGGAGTATCTTCCTGCGAAACGCGGAAAGATTCTTTCAACCGACGGCGAGGAGGTGGGCGAACACGAGGGAATCATGTATTATACGTTGGGGCAGCGGCGCGGACTCGATCTCGGCGGCAGGCAGGGGGAAACGGGCAGATGGTTCGTTGTGAATAAGGATGTAAAAAACAATATTCTCTACGTTTCGCACGGCGACGAGAGTCCGCTCTATTCGCGCGGTTGCAGCGCGGAGGGATTCAATTTTATTCCCTTCGCGCCCGAGCAGGATCAATTTAAGTGCTTTGCGAAATTCCGCTACCGTCAGGAGGAGCAGGGGGTAACGGTGAAAAGAACGGGAAAAGATACGATCGATATTATTTTCGACGAACCGCAGCGCGCCGTGACCGAGGGGCAGTACGCCGTGTTGTACGACGAAACGCAGTGCCTCGGCGGAGGCGTGATTACGGGAACGGTACTGTGAAATCTACTTTCGTGTTTTTGGGAAGCTGTCTTGGCGGCAAAAGCCGACATGTATTTGTTTGGATTGCGCCGAAGAAAAGAATAAAACTGACAGGTATAAAAATTCAATCACAGGGCAATAAACACTCCGAACGAAAAGGAGTGTTTTTATTTATGAAAAAGTGGATCGTGATTACGTTTTTAATCGCTTTGATCGCTGGATTCGCGGCGTTTTTTGCGGAAGGGCTGAAAGAACAGCTGCCCGATCCCGCGAGCGCAAATTCTTATCTGAGAGTGCATATCCGCGCAAATTCGAACAGTGCGGAGGATCAGGAAGTCAAATATAAAGTGCGCGACAGAGTCGTCGCTTATCTCACGCCCATTGTCGCGGAGTGCGAAACCAAAGAAGAGGCGATCGGCAAAATCGGAAGCAGTCTCGACGGCGCGGCGCGCGTTGCGGACGAGACGCTTAAAGAAAACGGCTATTACTACGGCGCGCGTGCAAGCATTCGGCAGGAAGAATTTCCTACGAGGGTCTACGGACAGGCGACGCTTGCGGCGGGAGTGTACGATGCGCTCATTATGGAACTCGGTACGGGAGAAGGGGATAACTGGTGGTGCGTGGTGTATCCGCCGCTCTGTTTCGGCGGCGGAAACTGCAAAGTGGAGTATAAAAGCAAAATTGCGGAGATTGTCAAAAAATTTTTCGGATGAGTTTATGAAAACCGTATAAAAACGCTTGCAAAAATACGGGGGGGGGGGCACTTTAATGGGTTTGGGCTTGTAAAACGCCCGAATCAAGAAACACGGAGGAAAAATTATGAAAAAAGCGATCAAGGCACTGCTGTCGGCAACAGCGGCATTTGCGCTGTTTGCGCTTGTCGCCTGCGGCGGCAACGGCGGATCGGACGGAGAGAACGAAGGCGGCAACGGGGGAGACAATCAGGGCGGCAACGAGGGCGGGAATCCGTCGGTAAACGTTCCCGAGGAAAAGCCGGAAGATTACGATTATTATTCGGTGGACAGCGAGGGAACGCAACACCAGATCAAATCCTATAACGGTACGGATACGAACGTTACGCTTCCGTCGGTATCGTCTTACGGTAAACCCGTGGTGGCGATCTACGTGGATTACAGCGCGAACTCCCAGACGACGGGCGAACATAAGCCTTTTTTCAATTCCACGGTGGAGACGGTACATATTCCCGCTTCGTACACTTCCTTTTATAACGGATACAATCCGTTCTACGGAGCAAAAAATCTGAAAAGTATCACGGTAGACGAAAACAACCCCGCTTTCTCTGCGGAGGACGGCGTGCTGTACGACAAAGCCAAAACGAAAGTGATCTGCTGTCCTTACAATAAGACGGGCGTACTCAATCTGCCCGCAACGGTGACCGAAGTACCGCTTGAAGCGATGCGCTGTTACGAAGTCAGTCTTACGTCGAATATATTCAACAACACGTTTGTCTCGGAGGGGACGTTCTCCTCAAAGATCACGGGCGTGAATCTGCCTGCAAATATTAAAAAATTCGAATTTCAGGGCTGCCGCCAACTTGCAAACGTCAACTTCGGCGAATCCAACGCGACGGCGATCGGGCTCGGCGCGTTCAGACAGTGTTTCGGTCTTAAACAGATCACTCTTCCCGCAAGCCTGAAATATATCGCAACCGACGCTTTCCAGAGCTCTGGTTTGGAGAGTATCGTCGTACCCGACGGAGTGCGCGCCGTTGACAATTCCGAGGATCTTGCGACGAACGGCGCTTCGGTGAGCGGAAGCATTTTTACGAATTGCAAGAATCTTGTCAGCGTGAAAGGTCCCGCGCAGCTTCTCTTCGGCGAACGGGGCGCGACCGACTTGGGAAGCCCCCAAGACGGCTGTAAAAATAATTTTCTCGGCTGCACCGCTCTTAAAACGATTACCGTTACGGCGGGAGAAGCGGGCGCAGGAGGAACCGCTTGGGCAATTTCGGACTATAAAGCAAACGACTG
This sequence comes from uncultured Christensenellaceae bacterium, assembly GCA_910588695.1. GTDB lineage: Bacteria > Bacillota > Clostridia > Christensenellales > Borkfalkiaceae > Gallimonas. The sequence goes on along the minus strand of CAJUOV010000003.1, from coordinate 37,526 downwards.
GGTAGACAATCCCATGAGCATGACGTTTACCGCACTTGAAAAAATCGAGTATCTGAGCGGGGTGTATCAAAAGACGGATTCTTCGAAAATGGCGGCGTTCAGAAAAGACTATCCTGCGGTGTCCGTGATCGGCGCCGAATAACGCCTATCGAATCGAAAAAGAGATCCGACGCAATAGCGCACTTCCCATAGGGAATTAAAAACTAAATTTTTTAGAGTTGCGCTTTCAATCGATAACAAAAGGCTCTCGGACAATTGTCCGAGAGCCTTTAATATGTGTTTAATTCCACAGTTAAGCGGAAATGCGTTCAAAGCTGCCTATTTTATTGGCTTTAAGATCGTCGTTCCACAATCCGTCGTTTGCAAATTTCACACAGTACAGAGGCGTGCTTTGCAACTCTTCCCCATAAATACGGAGATAAACGTCGTATTTTCCGCTTTCAAGACCATGCTTCACATTGAATTCGAGCTCATCCTTTACGGCAATTTCTCCATAATCCGCAATAAACGCCGCCGCGTCGGTACTGTCGGTAAATATCAGCTTTGCCCGCTTGTTCCTGTTCAAATTTCCAAATCCCGCGTTTTGCAACGTAAGGCGGACGTTCAGCTTTTCAGACGAGGACGAATAAGTCAATACCGAGTTTTTCAATACAAATCTATATCCCAAACGGTTCTGTATGTAAGTAAAGGCGGTTTTGCCGTAATATTGTTTTTCTAATCCGCAAGCTTCGGTATAAAAGGTGTTTTTCCACTTTTCGATTACTCTGTTATCCCACTCTGTATTCAGATAACTTAAATGAATTTTATTCATTTCGGGCAGACACATTTCAATATTGTGGAGCGGGCTTTCGGGGACGGTAACTTCGCCGCCGAACGGCAAATGAGCGTTTTGGGCGCTTAAAAAATTTATATCGCGCTCTCTGTTACGGTAAGTTCCCAGATCACTTTCGGAGCCAAGATATCCGTCGTTATACAAGCCTAATCTGTAAGCCTTTTCGTCGGGCGATATTGATATTTCTTCAACCTTGTCGCCGGATACGTTAATATAATTGTATATCATTTCAGGCGTCCGCACCAACACGGGTATTTCGGAAGCGGCGGTTAAAAAAGTGTTTATAAGCGGTGTTATATGCTCCGGATTTGCCGCCGTACTCGTATGCATTTCGCCCCAGGGGCCTATAAGTCCCGTTTCAATAGCGGTGACCGTATTCACATAACGGTTGAGCACAGAACAAACACTTTCCACGTGCTCCAGCATTACTTCGAGAGCCGGCTCCTTATTGGCGCTGCCGTTAAAACCGGGATCGTAAGCAAACCTCACGATCGCATTTTTGTCGTTTTCTTTAAGGCAATAAAGCAACGCGTCCAATCCTTTCAACGCGTCATCGGTGAGCGGCTTGTCTGCCGCGTTATTTGCCGCCGCCGAAAACGCGCTTATATCGCAACGCAAATGATATAGCTGCGTTTGTGAATTTATTATGTCATTATTGTACATCGCACCGTTTTCATTGATTTTGACATATACAGGACGGTAAAATCCCTGGTCGGGATTAGATATTTCCTCCGTGCTTTCCTCGTAATTCAAATCCTGAACGTGCTTTTCGCCTGGGTCGGTTTTACCACATGCGGCAATAACCGCGACAATGATAACAACCGATAAAATTATTGCTGTTAATCTTACTTTCATATATACAATCCTTATGTTTGTTACAAATGTAAGGTAATTGTATCATATCGTCAATAAAAAAACAAACGGTTGACTAAAGCGCGTCGGATTTTTTTGTTCTTCTTATAATTCCGAAATGAAAAATTCCGTATAAATTTTTTCCGACTGCTCAAATTGTGCATAGGAGGAAATTATGAAGAAGTTTTTGGCAATCGGCGCATTGACGCTTGCTCTTACCGCCTCCGCCGCGGCGTCCGTCACGGCGATTGCGGTCAGCCGCGAGAGTCAGGCAGCCGAAACAGCGATCGAACTTTCGGTAGAGACCGCCGTTCTCCGTCAGGGGAGCACGGGCGGCGAAGTCAAGGAAGTTCAGCGCAGATTGAAAAATTGGGGCTACTACTCCGGCGCGGTAGACGGGATCTTCGGCTCCGGAACGAGAAAAGCGGTCATTTCTTTCCAAAAGAAAAACGGCTTGACCGCGGACGGGATCGTAGGCAAAGCGACATATGCGGCGCTCGGCATGAACGATTCTTATAACATTCTGAACGGGAACAAAAAGCCGTCGTCCTCGAACGGAAACTATAACTCGTCCGACCTCTATCTCATGGCAAAAGCGATTTATGCCGAGGGAAGAGGGGAGAGCTATACGGGTCAGGTTGCGATCGGCGCGGTCATCATGAACCGCCTCAGAAGTCCCGACTTCCCCAACACGATTTCGGGAATCATCTATCAGAAGGGCGCGTTTACGGCGGTTGCGGACGGGCAGATCAATCTCGAACCCAATCAGACCGCGTACAATGCGGCGCGCGACGCGATGAACGGATGGGATCCCACATACGGAGCGCTTTACTATTACAATCCCGCCAAGGCGACGAGCGCGTGGATTTTCAGCCGTCCCACGGTGACGGTTATCGGCAAACACGTTTTTGCCATTTAAGTAAGGAGGAGACATGAAAAAGGAAATCGCAAAAAACGTATCGAGCGGGGCGAAAAAAGTGGAAAAGATCGAAGAAAAGCGCGCCTATGAAACGGAACAGCCGAACGCAAAAAAGACGGTTAAAAAATCGGCTGCGCCCAAAAAGACGGCAAAGAAGAGCGCAAAAACTTCCGAACCTAAAAAAGAACTCACTCCCCGCGAACTGAAACAATCGGCAAAACGCGAAAAAGCGGAAGCCAAGGAAAAAGCGGCGGCAGAGAAAAGATTGGAAGCGGCGAGAAAGAAGGCTGCCAAAAAGGAAGAAAAACTGTTGCGCCGCGCAAAACTCAAAGAGAAGAAACTCGAAAAGAAAGCGGCGATCAAAGAAAAGAAACTTGAAAAGCAAGCCGCTCTCAAAGAGAAAAAAGCGGAGCGTATCCGCGCAAAGCAGGAGAAAAAAGCGGCGTTGAAAGAGAAAAAGCTCGAACAGCGCGCAGAAAAATCCGCACGCCGCGAAATGCTCAAAAACGAATCGAAAGCGGAAAAGCAGAAGCGCCTTTCCCGCGAAAAGAAAGAGCGTATCGCGCTCAGACGCAAAAAGAGCGAAGCGCGCGACAAGGCGCGCGAGAGAAAGGCGCAGGCAAGAGAAGCGGCGCGTGCGCGCAGAGCGGACAATAGAAAACATAAGCGCGAACAGAAGACGGAGCGCAAAAAGCACGCGCCCGGATTCGGCGGCTGGCTTGCCGCAGTCATCTCGCTCGGCACCGCATGTCTTGCGCTTGCGACCGTTGTCACGGCGGGCGCGGTGCGCATGAACGAAATGGATACCGAAGCCGCGAACGGATACCGTTCCACTTTGTACGAAATGGTATCGGTCTCCGAGGATATGGACGACAATCTCGCAAAGCTGAGAATCGCTTCGGGAAGAGAGGAACAGCGCAGACTTCTGACCGATCTTCTTGTGGACAGCGAACTCATGGAGAATGCGCTTGAACGTATTCCCGTCGACGCGGCGACGAGCACGGACATTTCGTCTTTCGTTAACCGTACGGGCAGCTATGCAAGACGGCTTCTCAATCAGCTTGCTTCGGGCAAAACACTCAACGAGACCGAACTCAATACCGTAAATTATCTTTACGAAGTCAATCGGACGCTCTATAACGAACTCAACGATCTTGTAATGCACATGAGCGAAAGCGACTTCCGCGCATTCCTGAACGGCGGCGCTGGCAACATGCAGAACAAGCTCTCCGAGGCGGGGCAGGGAACGCACAAAAAGCCCGAAACGGCTGTCGACGCGCCTTTCTCCGGCGAGGGAAATGTCGGTGAAAACCAGCTTGTAAAGAAGACCGAGGTGAACGAAGAGCAAGCTCAACAGCTTGTAAAAGATTACTTTAACGGTTACCACGTTGCCGATACCCGCATGGCGGGCGAGGGAACGGCGCACGGCGCGGGGCTCTACAATTACGTTCTTACGGATGAAAACGGCAACGAGATTTACGCAGAAGTTACGAAGAACGGCGGAAAGCTCATTTTCTTCGACACCTATGAAGAGTGCCATCAGAAGAATTTCGACCTTGAAACGTGCGATTCTCTGGCGAGAGAATACCTTGCTACCCTCGGGATCACCGATGTGGAAGCGGCATTCCTTTCCGATACGGGCATGGTCGCCAACATCACCTATGTAGGCGTTCATAACGGCGTGCGCGTCTATCCTGAATCGATCAGAGTCAGAGTGTGCGAAGAGAAAGGCAGAGTCGTCGGAATGGACGCTTCGGGGTATCTGTTCAACCATAGCGAACGGAATTTCGAGGATCCGGAAGTGGGCGAGAGAGAGGCGCTTGAAATCATCTCCAAAGACCTTACTCCTTACGAAATCCACCTTTCTTCGGTGGCTGTGAACGGCGAGGAAGTGCTTGCTTATGAAATCGCCTGCTACACCGAGACGGACAGCTTTATCGTATACGTCGACGCGATGACGGGCGAAGAAATTCAGGTGTACCGTATCCGCGAAAGCGAAGGCGGAAAATTCATCAGATAAATCCGCGCAGAAAAAAATACGCGCTTAGAAAGGAGCGTCCGTTCGGACGCTCCTTTCTAAGCGTATTGTGAAATTTCCGCAAATGAAAGTCAAATTGTTGACAAACAAACCGAAAAGGGATACTCTTATAAATATGTTTCATATCGTTTTAGTAGAGCCTGAAATACCGCAGAATACGGGTAATATCGCACGCACTTGCGCCGCGACCGGCTGCGCGCTGCACCTTGTGAAACCTCTCGGTTTCGAAATTTCCGACAAACAGTTGAAGCGCGCGGGTCTCGATTACTGGAATCTTGTAAAGGTTACCGTACACGAGAGTTTCGACGAAGTGTTTGCAGCGGCGGACAAAGACGCCTGTTTTCATTTTTTTACTACCAAAGCGCCGCGCGCCTATACGGAGGCGGCGTTTTGCGAGGGGGACTATCTTGTATTCGGCAAAGAGACGAGAGGACTCGACGAGGAATTGTTGGTCAGGCACAGAGAGGAGTGCGTGCGTATCCCCATGCGGGAAGAGAGCCGTTCGCTCAATCTTTCAAACTCGGTTGCAGTCGCTGTCTTCGAGGGGCTCAGGCAGAATTCGTTCAAAGGACTTTCCGAAAGCGGGAGTCTGCACCGTTTACATTGGGATTCATAGGGTATAATTAAAAACAAATGAAACGCCGTCTCAAAAAACTGTTCAGCCGTTTCACGTTTGTCGGTCTGACCATTATCCTGATCTTTCTTTTCGAGGTTGCCCTGATCGTGGGCGCCGTCTATCTTGCGCTCGCGCTTTTCGATCATTATTTGCCCGATTATACCGTTTACGTTTATTATCCGCTCATAGCGATCGGCTGGTTTGTTCAGCTCGTCGCCGTTCTCAACGTCGTCAACCGCGACATGCTGCCCGAATCAAAACTTCCGTGGGTAATCTGTATCGTATCGCTCAGCGTTCTGGGCGTTGCGATTTATATTGTATTTTCGCATAACCGTCCAACCCGTGTGCAGCTCAAACGCTATAAATTACTGCATGCGCATTCGCAGTCTTTCATCAAACGGTCTTTGTCTAAGGAGTATCTCGAAGAAAAGCTGGGCGTCCGCGCGAACATCAGCGAAGCGCTCTACCTTTCCGCGCCCGAGGCGGTCGCCTACGAAAGTACCGCGACCAAATATTTTCCTTCCGGGGAGAGTTTTTACGAGTCGCTCCTCATAGATTTGGAACGTGCGGAACGCTATATTTTTCTGGAATTTTTCATCATTGCCAAAGGGGAGATGTGGGGCGCGATTCTCGAGATTCTCAAACGTAAAGCCAAAGAGGGAGTCGAGGTGCGTCTTATCTATGACGACGTGGGCAGCATGAGCCGCGTACATGTGCGCTATTACAAAACGCTGCGCAAGGCGGGAATCAAGTGCGTCAAGTTTAATCCCTTCGTGCCCGTCGTTACCAATGTGCACAATTACCGCGACCACCGTAAATTCGTGATAGTCGACGGTAAGATCGCTTATACGGGCGGGATCAATCTCGGCGACGAATATATCAATAAGACCCATTATTACGGACATTGGAAAGACAGTGCGGTCCGCCTCGAAGGGGAGGGCGTCAAGAGCTTTTTGCTGCTCTTTCTCGGAATGTATAATCTGCACAATAAATCCGAAGAGGACTATAACAAATTTATTCCCGAGTACGAAAAATCCGAAGGCGAGGGCGTCGTTCAGGTATACGGAACGGGACCCCGTCCCATCTATAACAGACAGATCGGCGAAGACGTATTTTTGAATCTTTTAGGCGGGGCGAAGGAGTACGTCTATATTACGACGCCCTATCTGATTATCGATTACAGAATGAGAGAGGCGCTCTGTCTTGCCGCGCAGCGCGGAGTGGACGTGCGGATCGTAACGCCCAAAATTCCCGATAAAAAGATTGTTTTTGCTCTCACACGATCCAATTATCTCGCTCTCATCAAGGCGGGCGTGAAGATTTACGAGTATACCCCCGGATTTATTCACGCGAAGAACTTTTTGTGCGACGGGGCGGCGGGGATCGTGGGAACGATCAACTTCGATTACCGCTCTCTCATGCACCATTACGAAGATGCCGTGCTCATGTTCGGAACGAGCGCGCTGAAAGAATTGAAAGAGGATTTCGACGAAACTTTTGCAGTTTCCGAATTGCAGACTAAGGAATCCGCAAAGCGGAACGTCGTCTTTCGCTGGATTCTGGAAATCGCAAAAGTGTTCGCACCGTTGTTTTAAGTTTACGGAATTTAGTCGTCGGATTTTCTTTTAATGGTTTGAAAGAAAATCGACGAAAGGGGAATAACTATGATTCATTCGTTATCGGGCGGGGTGCTTTCTGCCGGAGAAGTGTACACGTTTGCAAAGGTTGAAATCGACGGCGCGCCGCGTTGGTATTTAAGTCCGTTTTCCGTAAAGGCGGGCGATAAGGTGATCGTTCCGTTCGGGATTGCCGAGGAGCGGGAGGGGATCGTTCTCAAAACGGAAAACTGTACGGCGCAGACCGCTCCCTGTTCCGTAAAAAGGGCGCGGGAAGTTCTCAGGGTTTTATGAAAATTTTTCAGAATACCCTTGTGAATCGTTTGACAATTAAAATGCATTTGCATATAATGCCCTATACTGAATCAATAAAAGAGTTCTTCGGAGGACTTCCGACCGCAGTCGGAAAGTCGGAAAAGAAGTCGAGTGCGCTCGGAGTTGTATTTGCGGGCGCGCTTTTTTTATGAAATCGGTGTGTTATGAAACGGGAAAGGATTAAATTATCCGAGCATTTCGATTACAAAAAACTGTTAAAATTTACTCTTCCGTCTGTCGTGATGGCGGTCTTTACCTCTATCTATTCGATCGTAGACGGTCTCTTCGTATCAAAAGTCGTGGGAGATTCCGCTTTTGCGGGTTTGAATCTGATCTTCCCCTATATAATGATTTTGAGCGCGATCGGCATGATGATCGGCTCGGGTGGGAGCGCGCTCATCGCCAAGACCTTGGGCGAGGGCGATGAAAAACGGGCGAACGGATATTTCAGTTTCCTCGTGATCGCAATCGCGGTGGCGGGCGCTCTGTTCGGCGGAGCGGGAATCGCGGCTCTTCGCCCTGTTGCGAACCTTCTGGGTGCGGATGCTACTCCCGAAACGGTGAAGCAAGCCGAGCTGTACGGTTTCATCTGTCTGTGCGGGTTGCCTTTCGTTATGTTGCAGTACGGTTTTCAGAGCTTTATGATCACGGCGGAAAAGTCCACGCTGGGATTTATCGTTACGGTTGCGGCGGGACTTACGAATGCTGTGTTCGATGCGGTGTTTATACTCGGGTTCCGATGGCAGCTTGCGGGAGCGGCGGGCGCGACGCTCATAGGGCAGGCTGTAGGCGGTCTCGTGCCCATCATCTATTTCTCGCGGAAGAAAAACAATAGTTTGCTTCATCTTACGAAGCCCAAGTGCGAATTCAAATCTTTTCTGCTTGCTTGTATGAACGGCTCCTCCGAGCTCTTGTCAAACGTTTCGTTCTCCGTCGTGAGTATTCTGTATAATACGGAGCTGTTAAAGATCACGGGCGACGACGGCGTAATCGCTTACGGCATCATCATGTATATGAGTACGATATTTTTCAACACCTTCTTCGGTTTTTCACTGGGCGCGGCGCCCGTCGTCGGATTTCACTACGGCGCGGGCAATAAGGAGGAACTGAGAAACCTCAAACGAAAGGGGTTTGTCATCGTCATCGTGTTGGGCGTTGCGCTCACCGTGCTTGCCGAGGCGCTTGCCTCTCCTTTCGCGAAAATTTTCGCGACCTCGGATGAAGTTTACTTCATGACGCGGCGGGGGATCCATCTCTATTCGTCCTGCTATCTTTTAATGGGATTCAGCGTGTTCGGTTCGGCGTTCTTTACGGCGCTCAATAACGGACTTGTTTCGGGCGCGATTTCGCTTTTACGTTCCCTTTTGTTTCAGTGCGGCGCGGTGCTTCTGATGGCGTACCTCATGGGACTGGACGGCGTTTGGATCGCTGCGACGGTGGCGGAGGTTCTGGCGTTTTCGACGACGATGGTTTTCTTTTTTGCGATGCGGAAAAAATACGGTTACGGCGGAAAAGTTGTTGACAAAAGCGAAGCAAAAATGATAGAATAATAGTGCGATAGGGGAGTAGTCGGCTTTTCTTTGAAAAGCGGTAACGTCCACATCTTGCGTTGATACGCGGGTGTTATCTGAAACGGCGAGACTTATGCGCAAAACCGCGACGGCGGTTTTTGCGCATGAGTCTTTTTTATTTACGTCCGCACGTTAACGGCGCAGAAAAGAGGAATGTATGGCGGTTTGGGAAATCATTTTATTGGGCGCGGCGCTTGCGATGGACGCCGTGGCGGTCGGTATGGCAGTCGGCATGGCGGAACCGAAAATGCACTTCGGAAAGGCATTCGAAACGGCGGGCGCGTTCGGGCTGTTTCAGTTTTTTATGCCGCTGGTCGGCTATCTTGCGGGAAGCATGTTTTCGTCGTTTGTTTCCTCGTTCGCGCCCGTTCTTTCCTTTCTGATCCTCTCTTTTTTGGGCGGAAAGATGATTTACGAGTGTCTGAAAGAACTCTTCGAAAAGCACAGACCGCATTCTTTCGAACGGGGTGCGGCAAAGAGGGGCGGTGCGCTCAAACTGCTCGTTCAGGCGTTTGCAACGAGCGTCGATGCGCTTGCGGTAGGTGTTACGCTGCTTGCGCTCGAAAAGAGCGGATCGCTTGCTCTTTCACCCGTTCATACCGCGCTCGTGATCGGCGCGGTGACGTTTGTTCTTTCGCTTGCCTCAGTGCTTGCGGGAAAAAAGGCGGGCGCTTATCTTGCGGATAAGGCTGAAATTCTCGGCGGCGCGGTTTTGATTCTTATCGGCTTGAAAATCCTTATGGAAAGCGTTTGACAGGATTTTTTCGGATTGCTATAATATATGAATATAAGAGCTCCGTAATATATGGAGCGCATCTGTCGGAAGGGAGTAGTCCCCTGTTATAGGTTTGCGGCGCGGCAACATGCCCCGAAGAGTTTCTCTTCGTGTCGCGGCGGTTCGCTTGAACGACAAGACTTTCGGCGAAAATATTTAAGGCGGAATGCCTTGGAGAGGTTTCGTATGGATTGGTTGTTGTTTATGTGGATCGTTTTGCTCGTTTTGGGACTTGCTCTTCTCGTTAAAGGCGCCGATTGGTTCGTGGACGGAAGCGCGGGAATCGCGCACAAGGCAAAAATTCCCCCTCTCGTCATCGGACTCACGATCGTGGCGTTCGGAACGAGCGCGCCCGAGCTTGCGGTCTCGATCACCGATGTTGCGCAGGGTACGACGGATATTTGCGTCGGGAATGTCGTAGGGAGCAATATCGCCAATATCCTGCTCATTTTAGGGGTCGCTTCTCTTGTCAGAAAACTTCCCGTACAGAAAAATTCGCTCTATCTCGATCTGCCCGTATTACTTGCGGCGGGAGCTCTTCTTGTCGGGTTGGGGGCGTGGGGCGGAAAAGTGCAGTGGTGGGACGGACTCGTTCTGCTTGCCGTATTTATCGGTTATATGACTTTTCTGCTTGTCAAGGCGCGGCTGGAGCTCAAAGCGCAAAAGTTGAATCCGCCTGAACAAAAACCCCTCGAAAGTCCCGATAAGAAAGAGGAAAAACCGAAAAAACCCAAAGGGAAAGTCGGACTGTGGTACGACGGTATGCAGGAAAAACTGTGGTTCTGCATTCTTCTTGCAATCGTCGGTTTGGGCATGGTCATCGGCGGCGGCGTTCTTTTCGTGGACGGTGCGAAATATATCGCCGAGAAGCTCGGCGCGAGCGAGCGCATCATCGGGCTTACGGTCGTTGCGATCGGAACCTCTCTTCCCGAACTTGTCACTTCGGTTGTGGCTGCGGTAAAAGGGGAGACGGATATTGCGGTCGGCAACATTATCGGCAGCAACATCTTCAATGTGCTTCTGATCGCGGGGATTGCGTCGCTCATTCATCCGCTGGAATTTTCAACGGGGAATCTTGTAGACGCGTTGGTGGCGTTCGGCGCTTCCGTACTGTTGTTTTTGTTTTCTTTCTTCGATAAACGCAGACTGGGGATTCCCGCGGGCGTCGTGTTTTTGTGTTTTTACATCGCATATTATCTATATCTGTTTTTGATGCCGGTATGAGGAGGCGGTTTGAAACATCTATTTTCCTGTTTGAAAAGTTATACGGCGGAGGCGATCTTGGCTCCGCTCTTCAAATTGCTCGAAGCCTCGCTTGAACTCGTGGTACCTCTCGTCGTCGGCGCGATCGTAAACGACGGGATTGGCGGGAACGATAAGAGCTATATTGTATGGGGCTGCGTCCTTCTCGTTGCATTCGGCGCGGTAGGACTTGCTTTTTCGCTCACCGCGCAGTACTTTGCGGCGCGCGCGGCGGTGGGGGTTTCTTCAAAACTCAGAGAAAATCTTTTCGTAAAATTACAGTCTTTTTCATACGCGCAGATTGACGAGACGGGAACGGCGACCATGATCACGCGCATGACGAGCGACGTGCAGCAAGTACAGACGGGGGTCAATATGACGCTCCGCCTGTTTTTGCGTTCTCCCTTTATCGTGTTCGGCGCGATGGCGATGGCGTTCGTTGTAGACGTGCAATCCGCTCTCGTGTTCGTCGCAGTGATTCCGCTTTTGTCTCTCGCCGTATTCTCGGTCATGGCGGCGACCATTCCGCTTTATAAAAAAGTGCAGGAAAAGCTCGACGGAGTATATACTTCCACGCGTGAAAATTTATCGGGAGCAAGGGTTTTGCGCGCGTTCTGCAAAGAAGAGGACGAGATCGCGTCGTTCTCGGAAAAGAGCGCGGCGCTCCGTTCTTCGCAGAAAAAAGCGGGCAGAATTTCCGCGCTGACAGGTCCCATTACCTACGCGCTCGTGAACGTTGCGCTTATCGCACTGTTGTTTATCGCGGCGGGCAGAGTCGAACTCGGCGCGCTCGCGCAGGGGGACGTCATCTCGTTATATAATTATCTCGCCATGATTCTCGTCGAGCTTGTAAAACTCGCAAACCTTATCGTCACGCTCACCAAAGCAGTCTCTTCCCAGAAGAGGATCGGGCAGGTGCTCGAACGGGAGGGAGAACCTTCCGTTTCCGCGGAGAGCGGAGAGGACGAAAGCGACTATGCCGTAGAATTCCGTAACGTGACCTTTTCTTACGGCGAAGGGGGCGCGCCTGCGCTCAAAGAAGTTGATTTCAAGGTCAAGCGGGGGGAGACGGTGGGCGTTCTCGGCGGAACGGGATCGGGCAAAACGACCCTCGTCAATCTCATTCCCCGTTTTTACGAGACGAAAGAGGGCGCGGTGCTTGTCGGCGGAAAAGACGTGAAGAGTATTCCCGCCGTGGAATTGCGCGAGCGGATCGGCGTCGCTGCGCAAAAAGCCGTTCTCTTTCAGGGAACGATCCGTTCCAATCTCTTGTGGGGAAAGGGCGACGCGAGCGAAGAAGAGCTGATGCAGGCGATCAGCCGCGCGCAGGCGGAGGACGTCGTCAAAGCGAAGGGCGGACTCGACGGCGAAGTTGCGCAGGAGGGAAAAAATCTTTCGGGCGGACAGCGTCAAAGACTTTCCGTCGCCCGCGCTCTCGTCAAAAAACCGGAAATTCTCATTCTCGACGATTCTTCGTCCGCGCTCGACTATGCGACGGACGCGGCGCTCAGAAAAGCGGTCTCTTCTCTCGGGGGGACGGTATTCGTCGTCTCGCAACGGGTGAGCTCGGTCATGCATTCAGATAAGATCATTGTGCTCGAAGAGGGCGCGGTTGCGGGCATGGGCGCTCACGAGGAACTCCTTTCCTCCTGCAATGTGTATCGGGAAATCTACGAAACGCAATATCGGAAAAAAGCATGAAGAAAAACAAAGACATAAGCACCCGTAAGACGTTTGCGGGGATCATGCGCTACTTAAAACCGTATTGGGGCTTTCTTGCGGCGACCGTTCTGCTTGCGCTCGTTCAGGTCGCGGCAACTCTTGCCGTGCCCTATTTTGCGGGGCTTGCGATCAATCGGATGATCGGCGCGGGGAACGTGGGCTGGGATCCGCTCTTCCGCATTTTTTACGCAATCGGCGGCTGTATCGCCGCAGCGGCGCTTTCGCAATGGCTGATGAGTCTTTCGAATAATCGGATCGCCTATCATGTGCTGTCCGATTTGAGAAAGGACGCGTTCAAAAAAATCGAACGTCTGCCTCTGAAATATATCGACGACCGCGCCTACGGCGAGATTGCGAGCGTGATTATCTCCGATGCGGAGCAGTTTTCCGACGGTCTGCTGTTGGGATTCACTCAGCTCTTTACCGGAATCTGTACCATTCTCGGTGTGCTTGTCATTCTGTTCGTCATGCGGTGGGAGATCGCGCTCGTCGTGCTTCTCGTCACGCCGCTCTCTCTGTTCGCGGCAAAGTTCATTGCAAGCCGCACTTATTCCATGTTCAGAAAACAGTCGGAAGTGCGTGCCGAACAGACGGCGTTTATCGACGAAATGATCGGAAACCTAAAAACGGTCAAAGCGTATACGCATGAGGACGAGAACGAAGAGAAATTCAAAGAGATCAACAGTCGCTATGAAAAGAGTTCCCTGAAAGCGATATTCTTTTCGTCTACCACCAATCCCGTGACCCGCTTTATCAATTCGATCGTGTATGCCGCAGTCGCGCTTGCGGGCGCGTTTCTCGTAATCGCTACGGGAGGCGTCGGCTTTACGGTGGGGGGACTTACGTCTTGTCTGTCTTACGCCAACCAATATACAAAACCGTTTAACGAAATTTCAGAAGTGATCACGGAATTTCAGAATGCGCTCGCCTGCGCCGCCCGCCTTTTTGCGCTTATTCAGGAAGAGAGCGAGGCGTCCGACGCGAATGCGTTGGATATGGGGCGGGCGCGGGGAGAAGTCACGCTCAAAGATGTGGAATTTTCCTATCATCCCGAGAGACCTTTGATCGAAGGACTCAATCTCAACGTGCCGCAGGGCAAAAAAATTGCGATCGTCGGTCCCACCGGATGCGGTAAGACGACGATCATCAATCTTTTGATGCGCTTTTACGATGTGAACGGCGGAGGAATATTTCTCGACGGAACGGACATTCGTGAGATCAAAAGGAAGTCGCTGCGCTCCAATTACGGAATGGTCTTGCAGGAGACGTGGCTGAAAAAGGGAACGGTGAGAGAAAATCTTCTGCTCGGCAGAGAGGACGCGACGGAGGAAGAGATGATCTCTGCCGCCCGTCTCGCGAAGGCACATTCCTTTATCATGCGGCTGCCGAACGGATACGATACCGCGCTCGGCGGCGAAGGTTCTCTATCGGAGGGGCAAAAGCAGCTGCTTTGTATCGCGCGGATTATGCTGTGCCGTCCTCCCGTTGTCATTCTGGACGAGGCGACGAGCAATATCGATACCCGCACCGAGCGCAAAGTACAGGCGGCGTTTGACGAGCTCATGAAGGGCAGAACCTGTTTAGTGGTGGCGCACCGCCTTTCCACGATCGAAAACGCGGACTGCATTCTCGTCATGAACGCAGGTCATATCGTGGAACAGGGCACGCACACGGAATTGCTTGAAAAGGGCGGGTTTTACCGAACGCTCTGGCAGGCGCAGTTCGCGGAGAGTTAATCATGAAGAAGAATATCAAAGTATTCGGAAAAAAAGCGCGGCTTGTGGCTCAGATCGTGGCGGTGGGCGCGCTGACGGGGCTCTTTGCGGGCACGGTGATCACCTGCTTCACGGCGCTTTGCACGCTTGCGGAGGAGTTTGCCGACGGATATTACGGCTTTTTCCGCGACAATCCCGCCTTTATTCCGTTGCTGTTTCTCGCCCTTGTCGCAGGTTCTGTCGTAGTCGGCGGGATCATGCGTTTTCTGCCCTCTGTCAAAGGAAGCGGAATTCCGCAGACGGAGGGGGCGACGCGCGGGCTCTTCCGTTTCAAGTGGTACGAGGCGATCACGGGAATGTTCGCCGCCGCCCTCTTTACGATTTTTATGGGGCTTTCCGCAGGAAGCGAGGGTCCGTCTATCATGATCGGCGGCGCGTGCGGATCGCTCACAAACGATCTTCTTCGCCGCAACGCAGTCGTCAGAAGATACCAGATCACGAGCGGCGCGTGCGCAGGAATCTCCGTGGCGTTCAACGCGCCTTTGACGGGTATGGCGTTTGCGTTTGAAGAGGCGCATAAGCGTTTTACGCCCGAGGTGTTCGTCTGTTCTTTTTCTTCCGTCGTTGTGGCGCTCGTTGTCCGCAATCTTCTGAGACCGCTGATGGGATTCGGGATCGGTTCTTTCTTTTCCAATTATTCTTTTGAGGGCGTAGAGCCTTTCAATCTGATTTTTTTACTGTTTGTGATTTTTTCCGCTCTGATCGTCGCGCTGGCGGGAGTCGCTTTTTACTATCTTGTATTCGCCGTCAAAAAACTGTTTGAAAAGAGCGGTCTGACGAAGCGGGCGAAGGGGCTTTTCCGTGTGAGCATTCCTTTTGTGCTCGCAGGGGCGTTCGGTCTTATTTCAAGCTATTCGATCGGCGGCGGACACCGCTTTATCGAGGACTTGGGCAGCGGCGGCGGTTTGGAAAGCATGTTTTCTTCTCCCGTCTGGGTTACCATTCTCGTCGTTCTTCTGATCCGTCTCATTGCCGCCGTCTTAAATACCGGTACGGGCGTGCCCGTGGGCGCGTTCGTGCCCATGCTGGCGATCGGCGCGGGCATGGGCGGGCTTCTGAGCCTGCTCTGTCAGAAGATGGGAATGTCCGCCGCCTATTCCGACGCGCTCGTCATGATCTGTATGGCGACTTTTTTTGCGACCGTCGTAAAGTCTCCCATTACGGGTATCGTTATGGTCGTGGAGCTCACTTGGAGCTTTACTTATCTGATCCCCGTGATTTTGGGAGTCGCCGTAGGATACCTTACGGGAATGGTGTTCCGCACCGAGCCCATTTACGACCGTCTCTTAGACGAGATGTTGGAGGAGCGGCATAAGATTACCCCTTTGGAACAAGTGCTTACGCGGGTACGCGTGACGGAGGAGGGGCACGCGGCGAACCGAACGGTGCGCGACGTGCTTTGGCCGAGCGGCGCGCTCGTCGTTTCCGTTCTGCGCGGAGAGGAGACGATCTCTCCCGACGGGAACACCCTCATTCGCGAAGGCGACATTCTCGTGGTCGAAGGCAAGACGGACGATAAACGGGATTATCTCGAAAGTCTGATCAGGACGGTCGGCGAGCTTGCGGAAGAAGAGAGCGGGGAAGTCGGCGAACCTGCTGCGCAGGAAGAGTCTTCCGCAGAAAAAGCAGAAAAAAAGGATTAAAAAGAGGGACTTGCCGCGTATAAATCGGAAAGCTCTCGTCCAAACTATGGTGGAAGGGAGGACGGAGCATGAATTTCCATGAGTCGAACACAATAAAAAATCTCGCAAGAGCGTTTGCGGGAGAATGTCAGGCGGGAATGCGCTATCAGTTGATTGCAAGAGCTTGTATGCAGCAGGGGTATGAAACGCTGGCGGACACCATCCGCACGCTTGCCAAAAACGAAACGAACCACGCAAGAGTATTTTTCGAAGCCATTCAGGAGAACGCGGGAAGCGTTGACAATATCCGCTTTGAGGCGGGTTATCCTTTCCACGCGGGCTCGATCGAAGACGGTTTACGTTTTGCGGCGGAGGACGAGCGGGAGGAACACGACGTCATCTATCCCGCGTTTGCAAAGGCGGCGCGCGAGGAGGGGTTTGAGCAAATCGCTTTCAAATTCGAGAAGGTCGCAATGGTGGAAGATAATCACAGAATCATCTTCGAGTACCTTCACGAGGCGTTTAAGAACGGCTCCCTCTTTAACGCAGAGCGTCCCATGCTGTGGATTTGCAGCGAGTGCGGTTATATGCACACTTCGAAATCGGCTTGGAACGTATGTCCGCTCTGCGGTGCGTCTCAGGGCGAAGTAGAACTTCACCTTCCCTTCAAAAAGGAGAATTTATGAAAAACACGAACAACAACAATGTAAAGAACAACAAGAACACCGAAAACAACAACGAAATCAAGAACGCTAAGAGCACGAAGAACTGCGGCGGAAAGTGCGGCAGATCGACCAAGGACTGCAAATAAGATGCGTTCCAAAAAACTCAATAAGGGCGCGGATATGCGCTCGAAAGAAGACAGTCTCGGAAGCTATACGGGCGTAAATTCGGAAAACGAATACGAAAAGCCCGAACAGGACGCAGACGATCTTTGACAAAAAAAGGGCGGAAATTTTCCGCTCTTTTTCTTGTTTTCGCTTCCGCTTTATGGTATAATTATTAAGATATAAGTTGTTTGAATCAAAATACGGAACAGAGGTGTTGATATGAAAGCGAAAAGGATCGTGTCTTTGACTGTCGCGGCTTCCTTTGCGGGGCTCGTTGCGGTTGCACTCACGGGTTGCGAGTGGTTTGATTTCGAAAAAGTAAACAAGGCGGACAGCGTTTCCGGTACGCTCGGCTATTCGCAGAGTACGGGCGCATGGCTCACCTCGCGCGAGGATTCCGCTCATTCGGATACTTATTTGCAATATCAGGCGGCGATCAGCCGCGGAGAACTCGATCCCTCCGTTACCTATCTCGAATTTCTGAAAGCGATGCACGACGATTCCGCTTCTCTTTCGAACTCTCTGCGCGCTTCGGTTGCGATCGCATCCGCGTTCCGTTCCGGAAACGCATCGCTCGGTTCGGGCGTGATTTACGCGGTTGAAAATACGGTTGCGTATATCATTACCAATTATCATGTGGTGTACAGAAGTCAGGAAAGCGGAGCCGACAAGATCGGAACGGATTTTTATACTTACCTCTATGGGGACAAATACGATACGAATTATCTTAACAGTTCAAGCGCGTTGAAAGCAACTTATGTGGGCGGTGCGGCGGAGTGCGACATCGCGGTGCTCGCGCTTGAAATTCCTTCCGAGCGCGTCTCGTTCGTGCAGTCGGTCGGCGGGAACCTCGGAATGCGCAATTCCGACAACGTGACTGCCGGAGAAAAAATTTATGCGGTCGGCAATCCGCTCGGTGGCGGTCTTTCGGTAGTGTCGGGCGTTGTCTCCGTAGAGGCGGAATATGTTACGATGCCGCGGGTAGACAGTCCCGCGCAGGATCACGAAATGCTCGAAATGCGCATCGACGCGCCCGTCAACCACGGCAATTCGGGCGGCGGTGTGTTCGATTCTGACGGAAAGCTGGTTGGGATCGTCAACGGCGGACAGGAAGAGACGGTACAAGGCGCGAATATCGCAATCACGGGTTTCGGGTTTGCAATTCCTGCAAACCGTGCGGTTTCCGTGGCGCAGAGTATTATCGATAATTATAAAGAGAACGGTTCGGGTGCGGCGACATACGGGCATTTTGCAACGACGGAGACGACGGCAAGCAGAGGAGAATTTAATCCGGATACCCTTTCCGTCGATATTATCGAGACGGTGCGCATAACCCGGGTTGGTTCGGGCAGTCCCTTCGGGCGGGAGATAGAGGGTAAAAATCTTGCGAAGATCGTTGTTACCGACGACGAGGGAAATGTGACTGTTTCCAAAAACATCGTGAGGCGGCATCAGGTCGATACGATCTTTTATAACCTGCGACTGGGCGACAGCGTGGAGCTTACGTTCGAAGACGGATCGACGGTGCGGGCGGCTTACGATCAGAAATCCAATTTCGGTCAGAATTGAATGAAAACGGACGGAAGTTCTTCCGTCCGTTTTTTGATTTTACACCCGTTTGCGCTTGACAGATTGCGATAAACCATATATAATCATAGCTGTCAATAAAATTGCAGGCGTCGCCTAGCGGTATGGCGGCAGCTTCCCAAGCTGCTTCCGGCGAGTTCGACTCTCGTCGCCTGCTCCACGTCGAACACGACGAATTTTGCAGAAAGACAGCGAAAGCTGTCTTTCTTGCTTTAACGTCGATTTCTCCTTTTTCCAAAAAGTTCTTCGATACTTTTTGGGAATCGGCGGCGGAAACGAGTTTGCGTTCGCTTATTTTATCGGCGCGGTTGCAGGCGGTTTTTCTAAGTTCATAAACGGCGAAAAAGGGAGCAAGAGTGAAATCGAATAAAAAACGCAATATAGGTTGACGAAATGAATGGGACGTGTTATTATATAATAAATTCCACATACTGAGGGAAAGTTATGAACGAGATTAAAAGAGAAGAGGTTGCGACGGAGGAAGAGGGGATTTCTCTGCGGGATGTATTCAAGAGTATCGGCAAGAAGATCTGGTTCGTTCTGATCGGTGCGCTCGTGGTTGCTTTGGCGGCGGTGCTGGTCTTTATGTTCGCGATTAATCCTGTGCAAAAGAGCAGCAGCATGAATTTCGAGATCGATTATCCCATGAGCGAAGACGGAAAATATCCCGACGGCTCTACGTTCAACTACCGCGATATCATATCGCGCGGCGTTGTTGAGGACGCGAAAGCGAAAGACGAAAGTTTTGCTTCTCTCGACCTCGATAAAATTTTCAAAAAGGAAGGGATCTCCGTTTCCGCAACCAAGCAGTCCGACGATAAAAACGCAAAATATACTTATACGGTTACCTTGAAACAATCGTATTTCAAAGGGGTGAATGCGGAGGCGTTCATCAAAGCCTTGACCGAATCGTTCACTTCGTTTTTCGAAGCCAAGGCGAACAGTCTCAGTTACAGCATCGACGGAACGACGTTTGAAAATGCTTCGTTCAAAGATCAGCTTCGCATTCTCGACGAACAGAAAGCGATTTTGACCGCGCAGTACGATATCTGGATCAAAGAGTACAACGCGGGGCATGTGGTGCTCGGAAAATCGCTCGGCAGTCACCGCACGGACGTTGTGACTACGTTTGCAGACGATGTAAGAACTCCCATTTCGACCCAGCTCTCCACAAGGGGATACGAGTATTTTAACTGCAAGACGACGGGAGAAGATGTAAAAAACCGCGTTGTGGATTTACAGGAAGAGAGAATACTGAACGAAGCGATCATCGTCGGTTTGAAAGAGGCAATGAACGGCGGCACGGGCAGTGAAATGAAAGAGAGTTTCTCCGCCCGCGGGTCATTGTTCGCGGCGGGCGACGGTAACGAAACGGATAGTTCGGACAAGAATAACATTATCATCATGCCGAACGAATCTGACCTTTCTTCCAAACTTGCCTATTACAGCGAGCGGCAGGCAATTCTGAGCCAGCAGATCAACAATCTGAAAGTCAACGATAAAACGCACGAGACGATGACGTTGGAAGATTACGAAACCATCGCGGCGAAGATCAGGGACTACGGCGCGGAAACGCTTTCCAAGCAGTATCGCGAAATCAACAGTAGAAGCGATACCCTCAAATCGGTCGTAGCCGCTATTTATAAGGGAAACACCGTCGTGATTTTCAATTCTCAGCGCCTGACGGACAACGGAGGGACGAGCCTTGCGATCGTAGGCGTTGCGGTATTCGTCGTTGCGTTTGCGGTATTCGCGGTTATTGCGTACTTTGTCGGTAAGAACGGAAAAAAGAAAATTGACATTGCCGAGAATACGCCCGAAATGAAAGACCGGACGGAAGAAAACAAAGCGAACGCAGAGGAAAAAGAGTAAAATCGAAAAAAAGAGACGGGGAACGTTACGGAAAGACCGTACCGTCTCCCCGTTTTTCAAGGTTGAAACGGGGGTTGGTAAAGGATCGGAGAAGGGGAATGAAAAAAATATTAATGATCGCAACGGGCGGAACGATCGCGTCCAAGAGCACGGGAGGCGGACTTGCTCCCGCGCTTACGGCGGAGGATCTGCTCTCATGCGTGCCCGAAATCAAAGAGGTTTGTCGGGTCGAAGAAGTTCAGCCTTTCAATATCGACAGCACCAATGTGTACAGCCGCCATTGGTTGGAAATCGAAAAAATTATCGAAAAGCGCTATGCGGAGTTCGACGGGTTCGTCGTGACGCACGGAACGGACACGATGGCGTATACCGCGGCGGCTCTTTCTTATTTAATGCAGGATATTGCAAAGCCAGTCGTACTGACGGGCTCGCAGAAATCTGTGTTTCTGCGCGATACGGACGCTCGCAAGAACCTCTTCGATGCGTTTTCGTTTGCCGCCGACGACGGAGCGTTCGGGGTGAACATTGTATTCGACGGCGCGGTAATATTGGGCACCCGCGCCAAAAAGACGAGAACGCGCAGCTACAACGCGTTTTCGAGCATCGATTATCCGGATGTCGCGCTCATGCGCGAGGGGAAGCCCGTATATTTTCTGAACGATCCAAAGCCGGAGAAGCCGAGGTTCTATCACGGAATGGACGACAGAATTTTTCTGTTGAAGATGTTCCCCGGTCTTTCGCCCGAAGTGTTTTCTTATCTGAACGAGAGGTGCGACGCGCTCATTATCGAATCGTTCGGCGCGGGCGGTCTGCCCGATTACGACAACGACGAGTTTTTCGGGCGCATGAAAAGGTTTCTCGCGGCGGGGAAGACGGTCGTCTGCACTACGCAGGTGGAGCGGGAAGGAAGCGCGCTCGATAAGTACGAAGTGGGCAGAAAGTTGTTAGGCTGCGGAAACGTGCTCGAAGCCAAGAATATGACGACGGAAGCCACGGTCGCAAAACTTATGTGGGCGCTTTCGGAAGCGGGGACAAGCGGTAAGAGTGTGAAACAGCTCTTCGAAACGCCTGTTCGACATGATATTTACTGAATGAGGGGACGTATGAAAATTTTAGTTTTAGCGGGAAGTCCGCACAAATCGGGCGCGTCGAATATGTTGGCGCACGAATTTATCTGTGGGGCAAGGGACAAAGGACACAATGTCGCCGTTCTTGACGTAGCGCACATGAAACTCGGTTATTGCAGCGGTTGCGACGAGTGTAAGAAAAACGGCGAATGCGTACAGAAAGACGACAGCGCAGTCGTGCGCGAAGAGATGCTGTCTGCGGATGCGGTCGTATTCGTAACGCCCGTATATTATTTCGGAATGTCAGCCCAACTCAAAACGGCGATCGACCGTTTTCACGGTTACGGTAAGGAGCTGAAAAACAAGGGAATGAAGTCGGCGATTATCGCCGCGGCGGCGGATAAGGAAGAGGAGGTCGTCTCCGCGCTCAAAGCGCACTACGCAAAAATATGTTCCTATCTGAATTTCGAAATTGTCGGAGAGGTGTACGGGCTCGGTTGCGCTGCGCCCGAGACGACGCGGAACTCTCCCTATATGAAAGACGCTTACGAGCTCGGAAATTCTCTGTAATAAGGGGCGGAAATGAAAGTTTTAATGTTGAACGGAAGTCCGAGAAAGGATGGAAATACGGAAATTGCGCTGAAAGAGATGGAACAAATCTTTGTGTCGCAGGGGATCGAAACGGAGACCGTTCAGGTCGGCAACAGAGAGGTTCGCGGTTGTATCGCCTGTCTTCAATGCAGAAAAACGGGCAGGTGCGTCTTTTCGGATTTGGTGAACGAGATCGCGCCTGTATTCGAAAAAGCAGACGGGCTTGTTGTCGCTTCACCCGTGTATTACGCTTCGGCAAACGCCACTCTTGTGGCGTTTCTGCAACGGCTCTTTTACAGCACGCCTTTCTCCAAGAGCATGAAAGTGGGTGCGGCGGTCGCCGCGGCAAGGCGGGGCGGACTCACTTCCACATTCGACGAGCTCAATAAATTTTTTACGATCAGCGGAATGCCCGTCGCCTCGGGACAGTATTGGAACGGGATTCACGGCGCGGCGGCGGGAGAAGCCGTGGAGGACAGAGAGGGCTTGCAGATGATGCGCACGCTTGCAAAAAACATGGCGTTTTTGATGAAGAGCATCGCGCTCGGCAAGGAACGGTTCGGGCTGCCCGAAAAAGAAGTTCCGGAGCGTACAAACTTTATTCGCTGAATTATTGCCGTCCGTGTCCGGTTGACGAAGCGGACGGTATCTTTTTACAAAAATCTGTTTTGTCAACAAGGAGTGCGGTTTTGAAGGGAAACAAAAACTTAAAGGGGGCGATCCTCGTCAACGCCTATACAAAAATCGAGGCGGCGCACCGTCAGGGCGAGCGGCTCAGAGCGGAATTCGAAAAACGGGGCGTGCAAACCGATTTGCTTGCAAACGATTTTTTCGCCGTTTCCGTTGACGGGAATCTGCATTGCAAACTGACGGGATACGATTTTTGCGTGTATCTCGACAAGGATAAGTATACGTTGCAGGGAATTGAAAAAGCGGGGATTCCGCTTTTCAACGGTTATGCGGCGATCGAAGCGTGCGACGATAAGATGACGACTTGTCTTGCCCTTGCAAACTGCGGGATCCCCATGCCGCTCACGCTTTCGGGGACGTTTTGTTACGAAAAGAGCGCGGCGGTCTCCGAACAGTCGCTCGACATGATCGAAAGCGCGCTCGGCTATCCTCTCGTTGTCAAAGAATGCTACGGCTCCTGCGGAAAAGGAGTTTATCTCGTGCGCGACAGGGCGGAGCTTAAAGAAAAGAGCGCGGAACTGTTGCTCGTTCCGCATCTCTATCAGAAATTCGTGTCTTCGAGTTACGGAAGAGACGTGCGCGTCATCGTCATCGGAAAAAAAGCGTTCGGCGCAATGCTGCGGGAGTCGCAGGGCGATTTCCGTTCCAATGTCGCGCTCGGCGGCAAAGCGGTTGTATATACGCTTTCAAAAGAAGAGAAAGAACTCTGCGAAAAGGTTGCAGCTTTGTTGAATCTCGATTACTGCGGCATTGATTTGTTATTCGGCGACGAAGGGAACATGCTTGTGTGCGAAGTCAATTCCAACGCTTTTTTCGACGGATTCGAACATGCGACGGGAAAGAACGTCGCGGGCGCGTATGCCGAATATATTCTTTCGAAGTTTGAAAAAGAATGAATACAAAAGAACTTCTCAAACAACTGACGGCGGAAGAAAAAGCGGCGCTTCTTGCGGGGCGCGACTTCATGTATACAAATGCGGTTCCGAGGCTTAACATTGCTGCCGTCGAAATGTCCGACGGTCCGAGCGGATTGCGCAAGCAGAAAGCGGGCGGCGACAACGGGATCAAAGAGAGCGAAAAGGCGACTTGTTTTCCCGCGCCCTGCGCGCTCGCCTGCGGGTGGAGAGAAGAGAACGCCTATGCGCTCGGACAGGCGATCGCAAAAGAATGTAAACATTACGGCGTGGGCGTTCTGCTTGCGCCCGCCGCGAATATCAAGCGCAATCCCCGCGCGGGGCGCAACTTCGAATATTTTTCGGAGGATCCCCTCTTATCCGGTAAGACGGCGGCGGCATATTGCAGGGGCGTGCAGAGCGAAGGGGTGGGCGTTTCATTAAAACACTTCGCGCTCAACAACGCCGAAAATCACCGATTTACTGGGGACAGCGTCGCGGACGACCGCGCTGTGCGGGAAATCTATCTCAAATCTTTCGAGATCGCCGTCAAAGAGGGCAGACCCGCAAGCGTGATGTGTGCGTATAACCGCGTGAACGGTGTGTTCGCATCGGAAAACAAATGGCTGCTCGACGGCGTTTTGCGCGGGGAGTGGGGATTCGACGGGCTGGTGATGACTGATTGGGGCGCGACGCACGACAGAGTCGCGGGCGTGAAAGCGGGGTGCGATCTCGAAATGCCGGGGGATACGCCCTATTGCCGCGAACGGATTTTATCCGCGCTTGCGGATGGCGCGCTTCCGCAAGAAAGGCTCGACGCGGCGGTTGAAAACGTACTGAACTTTGTCGATCGATATGCGGAAGTGCAACGAGAGGAGGCGGATTTTACCGCGCACGACGAGCTGGCTCTCCGTATTGCCGAAGACTGCGCGGTGCTCCTGAAAAACGACGGAAGTCTTCCTTTCCGCAAAGAAGAAAAGTTGCTTGTTGTCGGCGATCTCTTCGAAAAAATGCGCTATCAGGGCGCGGGCAGTTCCATGGTCAACCCTTTGCGCACCGTTTCGCCCGCTCAGGCATTTTCCGTGCGCGGCGCGAACTATGAATTTGCGAGAGGTTATTTTCAACGGGAAAGCGTTCCCCGCGGAGAGCTGATCGAGGAGGCTCTCGCCAAGGCAAAAAATTGCGATAAAATTGCCGTCTTTGCGGGATTGTCGGATGAAGCGGAGAGCGAGGGTGCGGATCGTGAGACTCTTTCCCTTCCCGAAAATCAGCTTGCCCTCTTGCGGGAACTCGGAAAAACAAACAAACCGATCGTCGTCGTTCTGTTCGGCGGTTCGACTTTCGAACTGCCTTTTGCGGAGCGGGCAAACGCGATCCTCGATCTTTTTCTTGCGGGACAGAGGTGCGGCGAAGCGGCGGCGAATCTTCTCTTCGGCGATCTGTCTCCTTCGGGGCGGCTTGCGGAGAGCTGGGTGATTTCGCAAAGCGACGTGCCGTTTGACCGTCAATTTTCAAAATCCCTCCGCGAGGTCTATAAAGAGAGCGTTTTCGTCGGTTACCGCTATTATGTTACTGCAAATAAAAAGGTGCTCTTTCCCTTCGGTCACGGGCTCTCCTATACCAAATTCGATTATTCCGATTTGCATATTGCGCATGCGGACGGAATGATCGCCGTAACTTGTACCGTGACGAACGCGGGAAACCGCGCGGGCGCGGAAGTCGTGCAGCTCTATTCGGCTGCGCAGGAAAGCAAGGTGTTCAGACCGAAACGGGAGCTGCGCGCCTTTACAAAGATCGACCTTGCCGCAGGCGAGAGCAAAAAGGTCATGCTTTCGTTTTCCGAAAGCGAGCTTGCTTACTATAACGTCGGTATGCACCGCTTCGTCGTTGAATGCGGGGAATACGCGATGGAGATATGCCGCGACGCGGAATTTCCTCTTTTGACAGGTTCCGTGCAAATCGGGGGAGAAAAAGTTGCCTCGCCGTATTCCGATAACGTACAAAACGTCTATTCTTGCGTCCGCCTTGCCGAAGTGACCGACGGGCTTTTCGAAGAGATGAGCGGTTCTGAAATTTCTCCTTTGCCGCCGATACTTCCGATCACGACGGAATCCCGATTCACGGATTTACGGCGGACGTTTTTCGGAAAAATACTGTATTCCGCGGTACTCGGCATGGCGAGAAGAAAGGCGCGGAGGGCGCGGTGCATGCGGGAAGGAACGGAGAAAGAAAACGCGTTGAAGGGCGCGCTGTTTTTGCGGCGGGTTCTTGAATCGGGGTGTCTCAGATCGATGTCGATGTCGGCGGGGAAGAGAATGCCCTATCATATAGCAGAGGGCATGGCGGAGCTTGCGAACGGAAAAATTTTCTCTGCTCTCGGGAAATTTTTCAAAAAGAACAAAGCTCCTCCGCTTCCCGCAGCGGGGAGGAAAAAGATAAAAAATAAAAAACCCGAAAAGTCAAGCAATTTTATAGAATTTTTTTGAAAAAATCAAAAAATTTTTTCA
>CAJUOV010000003.1:0-11494 GCA_910588695.1 uncultured Christensenellaceae bacterium | reverse complement strand
CGAAAAGTCAAGCAATTTTATAGAATTTTTTTGAAAAAATCAAAAAATTTTTTCAGCATGATAGAATACCCGTTGAAAGATAATTTCAACGGGTACTTTTATTTTATTCAGTTGCAATTATCCACAAATCGCCGTATAGCAAAATAGCCGTCTTTCGGCGGCTTGAACAATAATTGAAAGTGTACTTTCAATTATTAAATAGCTTGTAAATAAGCATTGAACATTTCCGCGCTTGTCGCATAGCCGAAGATTTCCCGCGGGTATTCATTAACCCACGTTTCAACAGCTTTTATACGCTTGTCGCTTATGGTGGACAAGTCTGTTCCTTTTGGAATAAGTCGGCGAATTTCACGGTTAAGCCGTTCGTTCGAGCCGCGTTCGCATGAAGTGTACGGGTGGCAATAATAAACGCTTGTACGTTTGCCGCCGTAAATTGATTTTTCAAGCCCTGCGAAGTCGCTAAACTCAACGCCGTTGTCAACGGTAATGCTTTTGAATAGCTTGCGGAAATTCTTTCCGTATCGCTTTTCAAGTTTATTGACAAAGCGAACGACGGTTGCCGCTTTATGATCGGGCATTTTATAGACGATTTCAAAGCGCGTCAGACGCTCGGTAAATGCAAGTATCGTTTCTTTCGTGCCTTGCTTGCCTATTACGCAATCCATTTCCCAATGCCCGAACGAAGTCCGCGCCGAAATCTCGGCGGGGCGTTTCTCTATGCTTGTGCCTTTCGGTGGACGCTTAACCGTCGCCCGTTGATAATGCCGCTGTTTCAATTTCACGTCGTTCATTGTTATACGCGTGAATATGTAACCTACACGAATATAGCGGTATAGCGTCGTTTTACTTATCGTAGTACGGCAAGCCTTTTCCCGCTTAATTCGCCCCAATGCGGCGCACGGGCTTATTTTATCATGAATCACGCGGTTTTCAATTTCCCGCACAAGCTCAAAGTCATTGCCGATTTTGAGGGGTGCGCCATGTGCCGATTGATTCAGACGATAATTATATTCCGCCTTATCCGCGCTATATGCAATTACTTGCTTATAATGATTTTCGCCCCAATAATCGGTATAACTGTATACTTTTTGCATACATTCGCCGCGTTTCAGTTCGTTGTACACTGTCGCAAGACACACGCCCAATAATTTAGCAATACGCTTTTTGTGTAAACCCGCTTTCATGTAATTTTCCAATTCTCGCCGTTGTGTAAGTGTTAAATCTTTCGTGCCTTTCCGTTTCATTTCCGTAACCGTCCTTTTCCGTAGTTTAATCTATTTTTCCGTACATTTCAAGCCGTTTTCCGTCCAAAATTGACCCAAAGAGCATTACGCGACACCTTGCACTAAAACGAGTCGCGCGCCTGCGGCGCGCGAGTGCAAGGTGTCGCGATTTGCACCGACAGACCGACCGACAGACCGTATTTTTTGCCTTGTCGCAGGGCGGGGCGCGGGTAAACCTCGCGCACCCGCCTTTCCCAACACAAATATTTGCCGTTAAAAACGGCAAAAAAACACCTGCGGAATACGCCAAAAAACGCCGTATGTTAAGCCATAGGCGCAAGTCCGTGTTTTATTCGTATTCGCGTGTTAAACCATTACGCCGCGTACTGTGGCGGGTTGCAAAGTATGTCGATTATCGACATTTGCTTTTTGCGATTATAGTGCATTATATCCCGTTCCCAATCGACAACATTGTCGAACAGCACGAACTTTTGAACAAAGTCCGTGAACTCGGTTATAATATGCTCGTCCGTCAATTTCATAAAAACTTCCGTCGGAATACCGCGCGAATACACAATCTTTTCGTCCGTCTTGCCTATGTACTTAATGATATAATCAATCGTATGACCGTACTTTAATTGCATTATGTTCAACTCCGTAAAATCGTTTCTGCCAAACGCCTTTTGAAAAAAGTCATTTTCATGCCGTGTTTGCATTTTGCCTTGTGCCGTGCTGTAATCTTTCTTTTCCGTCAATCTTCCGAGCATTTCCCCGTCGGGAATGTACAAAAGCCCGTGGAAGTGTAGCCGCCCCGTTTCGGGCGCGTTCTCAAATACGCCCATATACCGCCACCCGCGCCGCGTATGCAAGTTAGAAAGACATTTGCGCAACCGCTTGCGGAAACTTTCGGGCGTTTGCTTTTCGTCGTCAAATGTGAACGTTACAAAGTAATTCCATTCATTCAAATGTGCTTTGCGACGAAACCGCTTTTTTCGCACGCCCAAATTATGCCGCTTTGTTTTGCACTTGCGTTCAATGTATTCGTCCAGATCGTCGAACTGCGAAAACAGTTTTAACATACCCGCGCGTACATAGTCGGTAAACGCGCTTTCCGTTTTCGTGTCTTTCAAACCGTCTTTCGTTGCCTGATAGTATAGACTATCAAAGAGGATATCCTCTGCCGACCGCGAACGCCGGATAACGCCCAAATCAAGCCCCAACGCAATACGCTTATCTTTCTTGCTTTTTGCAAGCCGCCGTTTCTTCCGCATAATGCGGTTGAATTTCACGTTCTTTTCCTCTTCCGTGTATTGCTTTATGGGCTTGCTTTCGCGTTCTTTGCGTTCGCGGATATGCCTGCGCCATACGCGCGTTGCAACGTAATTCCCGCCGTCGTGGTAAATCTTATAATAACCCTCGGCACACTGTTTTTCGTCGAAAAAGGGGAAAGGGCAATCGTTACCGTAGCCCTCGAAAACTGCCAATTCGCTCATGTTGTCAACCTCTCTTTTTATCACCCCTTACGGGGAACAACACCCCTACGGGGGATACTTCCTTTTAACTGATATTATTTACTTTCCTACATACCGTACGCCGCTCAAATAAAGAACGCGAGCGACTGTCAACAACTCTTCCCGCGAAAAAACTTTATCTGTTCCCAAATCAACAGCCATTATCAAAACGTTCATAATTCTACCAACACCCTTATCTCGTTCCGCTAAACGCTTTTTCCAACCGTCAATAAACCTCGTATCATTCTTTTCCATTTTTAACCCTCGTTTTCCGCTCGTTCGCGGCATCACGCACGCCGCACATAAAACCTTTCGCGCATTCCCGCGACCGTCCTTTACCGTTTTTTGCGTCCTTGCTGTAATCGTCAATTTCCGCAAGAATACGTTTGCGCTCGGCTTTATCCGCTTTCGGATATTTCCGATACGCTTTCACGCCCCACAGATACCCGTACGAAAAGGGCGTTTTTTGCCCTTGATTATACTTTACTTTTTCGTCAACTGTTCGCATGTTTCACCCCCTTATGCCATATCCCACGGGTCGGGTTCTACACCCAATTCACGCATTTTCAAAACTTGTTCAGACGATAAAACCTTACCATGAAATATGTAATCACCTTCCAAAGCAAACGTTAATTTTACCCAATGCCAACAATCAAGCAAATAATCTTCGCTATGCCGCAACCGTTCACACAACAACAAATGACCTTCCCACGACGCACAACCATGCGGACACTCAAAAAATTCGCCCGTCCTTGAAATATATCCCGCTTTCATACTTACCCCCTTATGCCTGCTTTACTTCGCGGGCAACTGTGAAACCTGCGTGCCGTCCGTTACAAGACGGTATACAAACCCGCCGCGCAGAATCACCCGCAAATCGGCGTTATCGCCCGAAAGGGGCGTTGCCGTATCAATCGTTATGAAACGTTTATGAGTATGCAGAGAGCGGGCAACCATGCTCTCAAGCCGTGCAAACTCAAATTGCGTCATATCTTTTATTGCTTTCATTTCCTTTACCTCTCGTTTTATTTGTGGTATAATACCCCATGATACCCATTGAAGAATTGATACACCTTATAGACCAAATTTGCCCGTATTGTGATTTGACGCTTACATATAATTCGCCATACTTACGTTGTCCCGCCTGCGGAAAACAATGGCACTATGGCGAAATAAAAAAGTGCAAAGCCGACAATAAAGAAATTTTACAACGGTATATCAAAGACAATCCAAATTCTCAATAACACGCCATACCATAAAAGAAAGCAATTCGCTATCCTTTATAGATAGGGCGTAATCGAAATAGAGCATTAAACCGATTATTGTGTCCTTGTCAATTTTCGTTTCCTGCTGCAAATATTCGTCCATAAATGCCACAATATTTTCGGGCGTTAATTCGTCCAAATTCACTCCGTTACCGTCCTTTTTGAAAGTGTACTTTCAATTTTATTTTTTTGCCGAAAAAGTATTGACTTTTCCCGCGCAATCGCGTATAATAATCATAGAGCGTAACCGATTAAGGTAAGCGCAAATAATGGTTGCCATTTGCAACAGCGGCTTGGTGAAAGACAAGCCGCATTTTTTTATTTTCTTTTTGTGAACTTACTCACAAAAAACCTATATCGTTTCCGCATTTTCACCTTGCCGATATTTTTAATCTTCGACAAGGGAACGCCGTTTATATTCCCGTCAAGATTGATTGCCGACCATTGAGTGAAATCCGCGTCATTCTTTGGAACGGGATACAAATACCCATGTTTAACCTTACTTATTTTACGCAAATCATAAACGCCATTTTTATTTTCCAACGAAGTAACGACATTTACATTGCATTTTCCCACACCGTCCAATTCACGAACAAACACATAATGCCCGCCTTTAATCGGTTTGCCGTATTTATCCGTAATACCCAACGTTGCATTATCGCAAAAGCCTATTTTCCCCACAGCTCTATTCGGCGTTATCTCTTTCAGCTTTTTCTTAACTGTTTTCGGCTCTGTTGCCCCCTTGCGGGGCGGGTACTTGTTGCTCTTTCTCGTCATTTTCTTTCACCTCGGAATTTTCTTTTTTCTTTGCTTTCGCCTTTGCCTTTTTCAAAAGCTCGCGTTGCTTGCGCTTGTCCTCGCGATCAACTTTGCGAAACGCTCGTTTCATGTTTTTGAAGATATACGCCAAAATCCGCTTATTGAACTTTTCGGGCACATAATCGGCGGTATCAAGCGTATGCGAAAACGTTTCGTAATACTTTACAAGACATTCGTTTATCAGCTTGTTTTTGTTGTAATTTATCATGCCGCTTTCCTCTTAACATAGAAATTATCGGGTAATTCGTCGTCAAACTCTTGCAAATACCGCACATAGTCGTCAAGCGTTTCACCCGTTGGCTCGGCTTGTTGATAGTCAAAATCTTCGTCCATGTGTCCGTCGTAAAACTTTGGCTTACAGCTTTGACTGTCATAGCAGGCAAAAACGTTATAATCTGCCGTAACGGTATCTTCCGTATAACAAGATTTATCCGTTTTACCGCTCGCCATGTACTTATCAAACAACCCGCTGTTATCAATTCGCCGTATATGCCACCGTAAGCGGCACACACGCCCGAAATTGTCATACCATTTATCAAGTTTTACTATCTCGATAAACTGTGACAATTCACGGATATTCACGTCAATGAGCATAGGGCGTTGTGTATCAAACCAAATGTCAAGATTATCATGCCCGTGCTGTTCGTAGAATCGGCTTTGCCAATCGGGAAAATACATTGCCATGCGGCTGTTCAAATACTTTTGCGCCTCAGTAATACAGATGCACTCATACGGCAATGTAAAGTGCGTATCAACAAACGGATTTGCAAAACCCAAACGATAGGGGTTAATACGGCGATTAAGGCGGGGACGATACCCGAACTTGCGCAAAGTTATATCATAATTTGCCGATACGCAATGTAAGGGTATCGTTTTTAACCTGTTAAAACCGTTTGCCATTTTATTCATGATTTCCGCTTGCATAGCACGGTTACGTTGTCTGTCAAACGCCGTCATGTTTGCCATGTGTGTTAAAAAACACGTTTTACCCGTTCTCGGCGGGGCGAATATTATTGTTATCATTTTTTCTTAATTGCCTTGATTTTTTCTTTTACCCGTGTTATAATAGTTTCATATTTTCACAAGGTAATTTTATGAAAGGTAATTTTATGACAGGAGACAACATTCCAGGGAACACCAACACACACGAAATTGATCTAAATAACGGCGGATGGATTGTCATTGCAATTTTAATTCTTATTATCATTGCTTTAACGGTTATCCTAATCGTCATGTATAATAAAATGAATGTAAAAATTAATTTACTTCAAAAGCACAAAGATAACAAGTTAACCAATGAAGAATTGCAAATATTAACACAATTTGCAAAACTCAACAACAACAGTAAAAATAAAGTTGCAAAAATTCTATCCCAAAACACACCCGATGAACCACCTGAAAAAGACGGTTAACCACCGTCTTTTTTATCTTTAATTTTCTGCACAAGCGCGGCAATTCCCTTAAACGGTAACGAAATTATTTGCCATAATATAATGCCGATCCATTTCAAGACCACAAGCAACCCTTTTCCAAATACAGGAAACACAAAACCCAAAACCACCAACACAATCATGGCGAAAGCGAAAACTACCAAATACACCCACCATGAGGAATTTCCCGAAAAGAAAGTTTTACCAAAGTCCAATTCATTTTGATTTGTGTTTCCGGGAATTCTATCACCCGTTTGAGAAGCGGAGACGACGCCGAGATTATACACTTTTTCGTCCGTCTCAAATTTCAGCCGCAAAATCCTAACGCGAGAAATTTCCGTACTTGTCTCTTGCTTTACCTTATAATCACCCGTAGAGCTATAATCCGTTTCAGCAAAACGTAGAATCCATTTTGTATTTTGCAAACTATCTTTCGTAGTATCCGATAAACTTTCCGTTGCAATAAAGTCGGAAACGCTTTGTATACGATTCCAAGTATAGGTTTTAGCGAATAAACCGCCGCCAACCGTAACCGAATCGATTTCGGACAAAACTGCTTTTTGTGAGACTTCCTCGCCACGCTTTTCGGAAGAAACAATTCCCATAGTTTTATCGACAACCACACTTTGAGAAAAGTAAAATACTTCAGCTTCCATTAGTTTATCGATTTTTTTATCGGTAGAAAAAGCAACATAATGACTATCGCATTTTGAAAAACCTATAAAATGAAATCCCGTCGAATAACGTAAATGATCGACATACATTTCCGTAATTTCAATCGTTTCAGTTAGGTTATAGCCGTAACGGACTTCGCCGTTTTCGGTAACCGCTTTCCATAAAATACCGACAGAATACGGAACGGTATTTTGCACATTATCATTACCCGTTCCGTCGTCAATATCTTTATTCCATTCACGGGAAATGCTTGTGATATTATAATAACGGACAGATTCGGTACTTACGGTCAAACCCTTGACTTTATACTTACAGAGAGTACCGCTACAATTTACAAAAATCAAAGGATACACTTTCATGCCGTTCGGACTTTCGGAAAGAGACATGTTAATGTCCGTTGCCACAAGATACGTTGTCTTTTGGCAAGGTTGATATGTATACACAAACAATTCGTCGTCCGTACTTTCCGCAATTTGTATAAGCTCAATAGAATAATCGTTAGCAATATATGGATAATCGTTTACATTAAAAGACGTATCTTTTTGCAAATCTTCTAACGCGCTCGAATACTTAGTTGCCGCTAAGGCGGGCAAATAACTATGCCCACCAATCATCGCGAAAAGGAGTGTCAACAACAAAACGATCGCCGCAAAGATTCTGTTTTGCATTATCTTTTTCATCGCTCACCGCCTTAATGCTCAGGTTACAACGTTTCCGCCGTTGATTTCAACGCCCGAAATGTTCGTGCTGTAAAGCACTTTTGTGATATATACGTTCGTCGAAAATTCATACGCCGCCCGCGTGCCCGTAACTGTCATCGTCATTACGCAAAGCGGTATTCTTCCGTTATTCGCCATAAGAACGGATTTCAACGAATCGCTTGCAGCTTTCCTCGTATATTCGCCCTTATCGATGTCATTTTTAAGCGTGCTTGTATATCCGTGCGATCCGCCGTGCGTTAAAATCGAACCGATACCGTTCACGGTCATGCTAAATTTTGCGCCTTGTCCGCCCGTGAAGGGAAGCTGTATTGAGTTGTACGGAGAACCGCTTTCGCTCCGCTCGATTGTATAGCTTCCGAGGTTCTGTACGTGCGAAAGCGTATCGAAGTGATAATCACAGATATTGATTTCTCCATAAAGTTCATGATCATTTCGTTCCAATGATAATGTAAAGTTGTAATTGTCCGAAATCGTGTAATCCCCGTCAATGGTGTACATGATCGACGAGGGAAAAATCGAATGACACTTGCCGACATCTCCAAATTCAAACGTTATTTCCGAATCACCCGTAAATGAGACTCTCGGATTCCCGCCTTCCATGTCTTGATTAGGGCTTCCCGTTGCGCTAAAATATCCCATCATAAGATTGAACCGCGCGGCGTAATCGATTTGTATCGAATCGCTGATTTCGGGCGCATACTTGCATTTTGCGGTCAAGATGATCGGCTCACCGAAAGACTGAATGCAAGAAACCGATACGGTTTTGCTTGATTCTACGCTTTCGTCGTTCGTTACAAGCGTTACGTAATCGCTGATTTCGCGTAAACCCGTAGCCGTGTACGCCCAACAATCCGTTGTTCGCTTCCATGACATGCTCCATTCTACGGCGGTATTATCCGCCTCATTGTCGGGCAAAACGGTAGCGGTCACGTTATACGCCTTTTCCGCGTTCTCCGAAACGGCATTGGCCGCATAGGCGGAACGCGGTAACAGCGCGCTTAAAAACTGCACGTCATCTTCTTCCGTGCCGCTCTCTGCGGGGATTATCATGCCCTCGCCGAGTAGTCCAAGATCAACGGCGGGCGGATTTTCGGGGTCTTTCGTTTGCTCTCCTTTTCCCCAACCGTTAAACCATGCTTTCACGTTCCAATTCGTAAAGCCCGAAGATCCAACGCCGATCGCTACCGCAAGCGCGACAGCAAGAACGGAACAAAATATTCCCCAAAATTTTTTCATTACAAATCCTCCGCAATCGTTACAGCCTCTGCCGACGATTCCTCGGCAACATTATCTTTCCAATGCCAAGTGGAAATATCTACATTGCCGAACCACTTGCCGTTCTCATCACGCGATGCAAAGCCCGCGCAACAAATGCCCGCTGCAAGAATCCCCGCAAGAAAAATCGACACAATTCCTTTTACAATACTACTTCTCATGTTCGTTCACCTCGTTATTTTCTTACGGGGAATACTTCCCCGTTCGCGTCCACGAAATAGCCGCAATTTTCACAGCGCGCGCCGCCCTTGCCGCCTTTCCTGTTCCTTACGGCTTTCACGCCGTTGCGGAAACTTGCCTTTTCCTTTTCCGTCTTACATGCGACACGTTTTCCCGCTTTTGCCGCCGCGTAACCTTTGCCCGCCGAAAATGCGCGTTTCTCGCGCTCGGTGAACCTACGCTTACCATGATTTTTACAGGACATATATTTGCCTTTACCGCTTATCGGATACGGCACCCGTATTTTAACTTTTTAACACCCTTGCTGGGAGCAATCACCCCTACGGGGAGCGTTGCTTTTAGAGAGTGAGAGAGGGACTTTCCCGCCCGCTCGCTCGTTCTCTTTTATGGGTTTACCCGTCCGTTTTTCCACGGGCGGGTTATCCACATATTTATTGTTTTTGAAAGTACACTTTCAATTATGCCGCCGTTTCCGTCGCCGCTTTCTTTGCTTGTTTGCCGAGTTCGATAAGCAAGAAATTCAACAGGGCTTTGTCGCTGTTTCTTTGCGGCTTGACTTCGCATTCCCACACTTCGCCGTCTTCGTCCGTAACACGAACGGAATACGCCGTGTATGCCGTCTTGTTGCCGTTGTTATCTTCCATGACCTTATCTTCCATGATAAGTTCCGCTCTATCCGCAATATCGAAAAGCAGATCTAACGGCTCATAACCGCCCATGTCTTTCGGGGCAAAATCAACTTTCTTTACCTGCCCGCGAATAACGCCGCGCACGATATACGCGAAATACAATCTGCCGTCTTTCGTCGTGAGCTGTTTGCCGTCTTTGCCGTTAATAGGCTCGCGCACCATTACAAGGTTGCCGTTCTGCGTTTCCGTTACTACTGCCGTCATGTTCTTTGTTGCCATTTGATTTTATCCTTTGCCGCTTGTCGCATACGGCACGCGTATTTTGTTTACCCTTATGGGTTGGTCGGGAAAGATAGGGTTTTACCTACCATAAGCGCGCTTGTTTTCATTAAACTATTTCCCGATAGAAAGCGGGGTGGAGGTTGTACCCCGCTTGTTTTGTGCGCCGCAGGAGGATCGGCGCGGGGTGGACTTTATACAAAAACTTTGAACGGTTCGCAACCTTTCGGCAAACGGGAAACCCGCTTTATTTCAACAACGCGCCCCAATTCATAATCGGGCAAAGAAAGAACCAACCGCCATAGGCTCGTCGCCCCGAAATAACGCCAACCTTTTTCACCGCCGCAATATTCGGTAACAACCTTGAAATATAACATCGTCGCCACCGCCTTATTCTTCGGTCATGTACACCATACAATCGGCGCACATGATATTCACGGACTTCGTGGCGCGAACTGTTTGTCCGCAGTCGGGGCAAATGTATTTGCGCGTGCTTGAAGTTTTCACGCATTGCCCCTTAAACACGGGCGCACGGTAAATCACGCTTGCGGGGTTGTCTTTGACAAATTCCGCGATAAGTGCCGCCGTGCTTTCCGTCAACGTGGTATGCGACCACCCGATCGTTGCCACGCACTCAACGTGTAAGCCGTGTTCTTCGGCAATCTTTTTGAATAGCTTGTTATGATAGTTACCCGCGCGGGAAGTGTCTTGCATATTGTTCGCTTGCGCGTATTGATGACACATTTCATGAATGAGCGTCGAGCAAATGCTATCCTTATCCGTTGCGTACAACGGACGGTTAAGCTGTTGCGCCGTAATATTCAATTCGTGTTCGCCCTCGTCCTCGGCGTTCTCTTTCCAAACCTTGCCGACCGACCACCAACCATTCGTTTTGTTTTTCACGTCCTGCTGTACCGTGATAACAGGCTTTACAAGCTCGCCGTTAAACAGCTTTGCGTTACAATAGTCGTAGAGCCTTGAAAGGTATTCGACCGTGCCAATGTACTTTTCCGTTCCGTTTTTCATTCTCGTTACCTCGTCTTTTTTATTTGCCCGTCAAGCCGTTAGCACAGCCGTTTTGCTTACATTGCCAAAATGAATTGTATAATTTCCTCTTTCGTATGCCCCTCGGCAATAAACCTATCAAGAGGATACGGCGTTGCCTTTCCTTTATTGCTGATACAAGCGGACTTTCGTTACGCTCAACGCTATCACTTAATAAAACTATTGCCATATCATAGCCGTTAAGTTGTCTTTTTAGCTTGCCGTTTTCGTCAAGTTCGCTATACGGGATAGTTCCGTAATAAACGCCGTTTGCGGAATTGTCTTTAATAAGTACAAATTCCTCATTTTCAATTACTACTTTTTTTGTGATTACTGTCATTATCATTGCCGTCCTTTGCGTAATGCCGCCGCCCGTATTTCAGTAAAGAAAAATGGTTCAGAGCAGTTCCTTTACTGTTCTAAACCATTATAAAACTTTACG
>CAJUOV010000002.1 GCA_910588695.1 uncultured Christensenellaceae bacterium | reverse complement strand
CGGGCTGCGTGTCGAATATCGTTTTCACCGACTCGTCCTGCGCTACCGCCGCATAATCCTGCTGCGTCTGTTGGTTCTGCATCAGTTGATTCAGCATTTCCTGCTGCTGTTCCATCATCGCGCGCAGATCGTCCGCTTCCGACTGCGCGGGCGGCAACGCCTGCATTTGCTGCTGCATCGTGGGCAATAACCCCGCGACCGCCGAACTGATCATGTTCTGCATTTCGTCGTAACCGACCTGCGGCTGCTGATAGTTCTGCTGCATCGCGGCGAACATCATCTTGAACTCGTCGTCGCGGCGCTGTTGCTGCGCCTCTCTCGCTGCCTCTTTTTCCTCGTCAACACGTTCCTGCTCCTCCGCCAATGCGAGCAGCGCTTTCTTGCTCTTGCCGCGATATACAAACATCAACGCGCACATAAAGATTGCAAGCGACGCAAGCGCGGCGGCAACGCCCCACCATGCTCCCGACGAAAGTCCGAACGCCAATGCCAACAAGCCCGCAGGCGCGAACGAATAGGAAATCTGCGCCAACTTCTTTGTCTTTTTCTTCGCTTCGTTCATAACAGACACATAATTGAGCGTCATAATCGTGAACACAACGAGAAGCACCAACGAGACAGCCGAAATTATCGTCTGCGGCGCAAGCCAAACCGTACCCTCCGAAGGATTGTCTCCCTTATTATCGGGATTTTCGGGTTCCGTCGGTTCGGTGGTCGGGGGATCGCCCTGTCCGTTGTTTCTGCGGATCACATAACTGCATTCGCCCTGCCGTACTCTGATCGGCGTTCCGTCGAACGCTTTGATCTCTACTCCTACCGTGTAGCTTCCTCTCCACTTCGACTTGTTCCAGTCACCCGTGTAGACAATTTCGTAGTCGTCGAGATTTTCCGCGCCCATTCCGCTTTCGCTGTACAGAGCCTTTACCTTCGGCGCCTGAATCGCATCGTTGAATGTGTATCCGCCGTCTGCGGGAAGATCCCATACGACCGTGATTACCACTTCGTTCGCATTCTCTTTGATGACCCAATAGAATACGCTCGAATCCTTTGCAATCGTGTAGTTTTTGAAGAGGTCGGAAGACTGACTGATCAGAACTTCGACTTTGTACGAACCGGGCTCGCGCTTATCCGCATCGCCTGTATAAATAAATTTATTTGCACTGTTGATCAGGTCTGCGTCGGCGTCCGCCAAACCGAACGCAATTTCCGCTCTGGGCGAATAAGTGTTTCCGTTATAAAGATAACTCCAACCGTCCCAAGTGAGATAGAGTTCCGCTTTCCGGATCTGCCATTCAATCGTTCCGTTAAATTCCGAATTATCCCAAATGTAGTTCTTTCCTGCGTTTTCGGCAGGCAGACGCAAATTCACGCGGTACATTCCGGCGTTGCTCGCTTCCGTTTCCGCCCCGTAAACCGTGATCACGGGATCGTAAAAGTTGAGGTGTTCCGCAACCTTATACGTTTCGCCGTTGTAAATAAGGGTTTCCGTAAAAGTGGGCACCGTCATAATTTTGGGCGTAATCGTCCAAGTGAGCGATTTCGCCGTTGTAGTGCCGTCTTCCCACTGGCTGTTTGCAGTATCGCGCAAAACTACATTCGAGACGATCGTGCCGCTTCCGGGTACGTTCGCATATTTACCGTTCTGAACGTCAACGAGATGTTCGAGCATATCGGCATCGTAACCCGAAATATACTGCGCAATATCGTATTCCGTTACTCTGTACTCGAAACTGTTGTTCGTAAGTTCGGGAAGTTTCACGATCGCCTTGGTGATGCGGAAAGATATACTGCTCGCCGCGTCTGCCGCCAACATATAACGCGCGTTCCTCAAAGAAACGCCAACCGTAGAATACGCGCCCTCCGCATTTGCATTCATCTGCTCGAAGCTGCCCGTATAAACGAACGTGATCGTCACGGGAGAATTATCGTCTTTACGGCGGAACGTCGCTTCGGGGTGCTGAACCTGCCCGTTGAAGGTGTATTCGTGCCGCTCCTCCGTATTCCATTCGACAACCACTTCGATCGCCTTTTCGGTGATCGTAAAGGTTGCGACGATCGGTTCCATAATAAGATCGTCCGTTTGTAAATCAAACGTAAGATGTACATAATAAGTTCCGACCGCAGATACGCCACCGTTGGTGTTCAGATATTTACCGCTGTTGTCGTGATAGCGGTACTGGATACTCGCTTCCCCGCCGTAGTCGGTTGCGGAAACGTCCTGTCCTTTGAAGTCGATCTCGGCTTTTTTAATAAATTGCACTTCGCCGTCCGACTCGGGGAAAGACTGGTTCGGGAAATTGATCCCGCTCATATCAACGGTCATAGGTTTGACTTTCACCTGCACCGTCTGAGCTTTAACTTCTTTATTGTTTTCGCCCTTCGCCTTTACGGTTACCGTATCTGTTCCCACTTTTTCGCCGTTTTCCATCGTTGGATTATAGACGTGATATTTACCCGTTTCGTTTGCTCTTACGGTATAATCATCGGGCGAAAGCGTTAAAAGTACCGTCTGCGGGCTTCCGCTCGCGTCAGTCTGAGGATTGTTATTCTCTGCATCCTGTTCGCTCGCGTAAACCGTATAAGTGCCGGTAACGATAAATTCCGAGGGCTTTGCAACGTTGCGCGCGGTAAAAATTCTGTTTCCGTTCACATGCGCTTCGATCTGCGTAAGTTTAAGATACCCTTTCAGCCATTCTGCGGTAATATACATCGCGCCGGACACGCGGTCGTTCGTGAAATCCCAAGCGGCTTTATCAGCGGGAACCGATCCGTCCGCAAGACTTGTAAACCAACCGGTCAAAAACCACGTTCCGTTCTCTTCCGCCGTTCCGTCCTCTTTCACGAAAAGGGTGCTCGCAGGCTTGTCGATCGTAGAACCGTATCCGAGCGACTGAGTCGTTGTTTGAAGCTGACCGTTCTTTTCCGTTTTGAACAGCGTAACGGTGAACTTGGCAGAATTTTCTTTGCTGTTGAATACTACGGGAATTTTTAATACCGCGGTAGGCGCTTTATTTTCTTCCTTCGTTTTAATAATGTAATCGTCGTCCGCCACGTGCGCCGCGTCGAAATAAGCTGCGGTCTCGTGCAGAACACGGTACTGCGTGATAGGCGTTGTCTCTTCGAAATAAGGCATTCTGCCGACCATAGCGCTGTAATTTCCGTCGCTTGCCGACATACCGTTCAGCCATTCGAAATATGCTTCTTCAAATTTTTCGGCGATCTGAGCTTTCGTATAAGTCGCGCCGTATTCCTCATTGAACGCAAACGTCATGTTCGCGGTTGTCACGTCTTCGCTCACACGGAACTCATAGATCCGTTGTAAAACGGTGGGCATGATCGTTACGTCGATGGGCGTATCGTCTGCGTAGTGTTCCCTGTCCGCAGGATGGAAGAACGCCTGATAAGTCTTTTGAACGCTGTCAACCTTTTCGTTGTCTGTTTTCCAAGTGATCGATCCTGCAACAGCGGAACCTGCGGTATTCTGCATATTGGCGGCAACTTTATCTTTGAGCTCGCTCAAAGGCTGACCCCAATAAGCGTAAACGTCTTTCTCCTGCCCGACTTCGCCGAATTTTTCCATCAGCGTAATCCCGCCGACGGGCGAAAGTTTGCCTTTGGCAATCGAAATATTAAAACCGTTCGATTTTACGTCGTTATTCGGGTCTGTCCGCCACAATTCTTCGTTTGCGACAACTTTTACTTTCGCGTAATAAGACGCGTTTGTAAGTTCGGTCAAAACAAGCGTATCCGAAGTTTCATCCAACTTTACTTCGTTACCGCCCTCATTCTTATACCAGCTCCACGTTACCGTGCATTTACTAAGATCGCACTGCGCGGGCTTATTGGAAATATTGGCTTTCAAGGTCACCACCGGCTCCCCGACGTAATTCGCGGTGATCGCGTCGCCGACAAGCGTCGCGCTACCCTCTTTTACGGTTGCCGCCACTACAACGCTTATGCCCGTCATATTCCAGACAGGGAACATTGTAACATTGCCGTAGAGGTTTTTAGGGAAGATGTTGTGCACGGTCGCGTCGCTCGTTTTATCGAGTGACCAGCCCACGAACGATTTACCCGTAGGCGAACTTGCAGGCGTAGGAAAAGCCGTAATTCCACCTTCCAGAATTTCATATTCGCGCGGGTTAGAGCCGCCTCCCGCGAGCGCAATGAGCGTGCCGTCTTGATTGGAGAAAGTGATTCTCGTTTTGCTCACGACGACAGGCATTTCGGTAATATCGGGGGTATCGGTTACACCGTTAATCTGATCGATCGCATCCGTAGACCACACGGCAGGATTGTTGAGCGTGCCTTTGACCGCCTCTTTGAATGCATCGAGATTCGCAGCGGGCGAAGCGTTCGTCGCCGCGCCCATTTGAGCGATATAATTTCCCGACGATGATCCTGTCGTATCGTTATAAAAATTTTTGCCGTTGTCGGAAAAAATTTTACAGTTCGTCACGCTTGCGCTGGTATGAGTTTCCGTGCTGTGCTTCCCGACAAGCGGCATTGCATATAAGGTTCCGTTGCGCGAAAAGTTACCGTATCCGAAGATATCTTTCAAAACGTAATTATCAGCCGTAGAAGAAATAGACGGATATTTTTGCGCCTCTGTCAAAACAAGTCCCGAGGCAAGATAATTCGTAGACCCCGTCACTTTCAAATTATAAACACTCAGACAACGCTGAACGGTTACCTTTTCCACCACGCGGACAAATGCGAGCAAGCCCGTCCACAACTGATTTACATTCGCGTTTCCGTTATATACAACATTCGCGCTCCCGTAACAGTCGTAAATATTGATCTCTTTGCTTGAAGCAACTTTATTCCCCGTCGCTTCAACGCCGCCGTTGCCTACACCGTCCCCGCAAGCGATCAGACTGCCCAGACCGACCCAATCATTCGTCGTAACCGTACAAGTAATATCGACGTCGGTCGCGCATTTATACAGGTTAATTGAGGTATTCGCGCCGTGCGCCTGCCCCATGATTCCGCCCCAGTTGACATAATTGGCGCCGCCGCACATCAAAGGAAGTATAGTCGTCGCAACCGAATTCACAGTAAAACTACCCGTTACGGTGACGCTCGCGATTTTAATATTCGTCGCATCGGAGTGGCCGACGAGCCCGCCTCCCTGCGGATAAGTTGCGACAACCGACACGTTTTTCACGGTCAAATCGGAAAAATAAACGCTCGAGCCGGAGACATAGCAGAACAATCCCACCGCGAGGTTGGTGTAAGAGTTATATTTCACGTTGGAAATCGTGTAACCGCCGCCGAGAAACCAGCCGCTGAATTTTTCAACGCTTTCGATCGCCTTGCTCTCATAATCAAGGTCTCGGTTCAAAACAAACACCTCGCCTGCGCAACGGCTCGATTTTTTTGCATATGCCGCAAAATTCGTCCAATCTGTTTTGGAATCGATGACCCAAGGATTATCGATCGAGCCCTTCGCTTTGGTATTGTCTACCGTTTTTACGATTCTGTCCGTGGCTACGCTCGTATCGCCGCCGCCGAGTTTCACGCCCGAAGCGTAATCGGTATACCAAAAAGTATCGCCCGTCGTATATGTATTGAGCTTTGTGGCAGAATCTGGAATCAATGTATTCGTGCTTGCAGAGAAGCCGTTTACTTCCTTATCAGTACCCCCCCCCTCGA
The DNA here is from genome assembly GCA_910588695.1 of uncultured Christensenellaceae bacterium. Lineage (GTDB taxonomy): Bacteria > Bacillota > Clostridia > Christensenellales > Borkfalkiaceae > Gallimonas. The sequence goes on along the minus strand of CAJUOV010000002.1, from coordinate 142,906 downwards.
CGGACATCGAAGAATTCGGGTTATCAATCTCTACCTTTGTCCCGCTCGAAAAATCGGAAAAACACATGCCGAATGCGAGCGACAACGCCATCAGTGCGCTCGCCCCGACTCCGAATACTTTTTTGAAATTCAATTTCTTTTTCATCGCTTGCCCTCGCTTACAATGATTTTTTTATAAACGACTATAATACGCCTAATTATTTTATAAGCGTACCATTTCTATTATATAATCAAAAAAATCGCTTTGCAAGTGTTTTATCATAAATTTTTCGACATTTTCGCCGAAATCGTCACCAATAAAGTCTTTTTTTTCCTTTTTTGCTTAAAATATTTATTTCTTTCTTAACACCGCGCAGAAAAATCCCTCGTACAATTCGTCGGGCGGAACAAGCAGAGTATTTTCCGGACTCGGAAGTTTCGGAACCGAAAAAGGCAGATTACAGGGAAGAAGTTCGCAGATCCCGTCATGCATTACTTTTTCTATCATCATCTCGTTTTCGGAACGCAATACCGAACAAGTCGAATACACAACGACCGAACCGCTTTTCAGAAGTTTCAGAGCTTTTCGCAACAGTTTTTCCTGCAACCTTACGCTGTTCTCTATGAGTTTTTCGGAAGTTTTTACCGTTGTCCCCTCTTCGAGCGTGCCGCTTCCGCTACAAGGCGCATCCAATAGAATTTTATCGAACCGAAAATATTCATCGAGCAGCAATGCGTCTTGCACAAGCACGCTCGCACGCGGGACGGATAATTTATTAAGATTGTATTTAAGCCGTTCGGCGCGGATCTTATCTTTTTCGCAGGCAGTCAGAAATGCTTTTCCGCCCGACAGCGCGGAAATCAGCGATGTTTTTCCGCCCGGCGCCGCCGTCATATCCAAAATACTTTCTTCTTTGGGATCGAGCAAAAAAGGCGGCAACATCGAAGATAAACTTTGCAAGTAAATATCGCCGTTCTTGTAGAGCGGCGTCTGCATCAGTTCTTTCTCGCGCGCGTTCTCCGCGATAAACGCATTCGGAACAGGCGCTTTTCTCAGCGCAATTCCGTTCGCTTCGCAATACGACTGCACGTCTTTTGCCGTCGTCTTTAAGAGATTGGCTCTAAAAGTAACGGGGCGACGCGTCGCGTACCCCGTTAAAATTTTGGTTAAATCTTCTTTTTCGTATTGCTCGGATAAAAGTTTTGTTAAAAACAAAGGAACTTCCACTTGTTAAATCCTTCCGTTTTTAATCGTTGCGACCCACTCTTTCAATGCGGAATCCGGCGTAAGCTGCTCCTTTTCCTCGAATTTCACATTCAGAACAGGACCTATGTGCGCGCCGCGGAGCGCTTTTTTGAAGTCGCCGAGCACATGCCCGACCGTGTTGTCGTGCGTGACAAAAGGATAAACGACTCTGCCTTTCCATTTATAATTGGAAATGAATTTCTTCATTGCGGGAGCGAACGAACTCCACCAAACAGGCGTGCCGAGCAGCACCGCTTCATATTTGTCCCAATCGATGTCAACGGGACGGAGCGCGGGTATGTAGCCGCTTGCGACCTCTTTCTCGCCGAGACTTAACAAAACGTCGTAATCGTCGGGATATTCTTTCACGGTTTTAATTTCAATTACATCGGCGCGCAGGGAACGCGCAACTTTTTCCGCCACCGATTTCGTATTTCCTCCGAGTGAATAATACGCTACTAATGTTTTCATTTTTCTCCTCCGTTTTCCATTAATAGAAAGTTGCGAGTTCCTGTTCGGGCGGTGCTGCGTATTCGAGCGCACTCGCTTTCAGAACGGGTCCTACGCCGTCATATATTTTATCGTATTCGATAGAAACCTTTGCCGTGAGAGTCACCCAGTCACGCGTCTTCAAAGGAAGCGGCGAAGCATGTTTTATCACGATTCCGCTGTATGCAATATCCGCTTCGCAACAGGTCATAATATGTCTGCCGACAACAATCGTGCCTTTCTTTAATTTCTTATCGGTTGCCACAAGACCTTTGAAACGAACGGTTTTGCCGTTATAAGTCTCTGTATTTTCCATCAGATCGCGGTAAAACAACGCATAATCCCGATCTTCGATCTCGATCGTCTCTGCGTTGACGTCAAAAGGAAGCGGGTCTTGAATCTCGTCGTAGACCGCCCTGCCGCCGACATATTCGTAGACAATGTCGGGTCTTCTCGATACCCCGCGCACGATCTTATGGAATTCCTCTTGGGAATAATCCTCTCTGAAACGGTTAAATACCACCAAGTCGGCATATTGCAGCTTATCGAAAGTAAGCTGACGGATATTACGGTTATAATCGAGAAAGGTTGCGGAATCGAAAAACGCCATAACCTGCGCGATAAGCCACCCTTCCGGCATAGCGTCAAAAAATTCATTCAGCGTCATCATGCCGTTGCATTCGACTACAACGCGTTCCGCGCCGTATGCCGAAGCAAGCGCGCTCAACCGCCCGACGTTAGCGTCTTTTTTATCGAGCGTCTCGATCTTGAAATTTTTTACGCGAAAACGGGAAGGCTCGTACTCCGTCTCCCCTTCTTCGAGAACAAGCAGCAATGTTTTTTCGCCCGAATCGAACCGTTCGTCTTCTAACGTTTCCTGAATGAATTTTGTTTTTCCCGAATCGAGAAACCCGAGAAAAAGATAGACGGGAATTTCCTTTGCCATAATTCGCTCAAAACAATTTTTCGATTTTACCGACGTCGATCCCGCAACCGATCACGCACAGTCTACCCGTTACGGCGGGAATTCCCGTTCGAATATCCGCTTCTCCGGGAACATAATCGAAATAGAACCATTTGCCGTTTCCGTCTACAATGCCTTTTGCGCGCAGAATCTGACCGTATTCGCCCGAATCGAGCGCGGCAAGCGCGGAACGGAGCGATTCTTCGGTATAGACTGCCGAGGTCTCTTTGCCCCAACTTGTAAATACTTCGTCGGCATGATGATGGTGATGATGTCCGTGTTCATGCTCATGATCATGATCGTGGTGATGACACTCGTGATGTTCGTGATCGTGATGATGGCAGCATTCGCCGTCGTCATGACTGTGACCGTGCCCGCGGCGGTGCGCCGTCTCTTCGGCAAGCTGTTCAAGTTCTTTATTCAAAGAATCATCACCGGACATCGCTTCGGACATCTCTTTTCCCGAAAGCTGATCCCAATCGGTCGTGATGATCATCGCATCGGTGTGTTCTTTAAGAAGACGCGCCGCTTCTTCGGTCTTTTCCGGCTGTCCCGTTGTATGCGAAAGAACGATACAGCTTGCATTCTCCACTTGATCGAGAAAAAATTCACCGAAATTTCTCAAATATGCCTTACATTTCTTTGCGTCAACCACCGTACAAAACGAATGAAGTCGGGATTCGGGAACTTCTGCCCGTTCTACCGCGCGGATTACGTCGGAAAGTTTGCCGACGCCAGACGGCTCGATTACAATTCTGTCGGGAGAAAATTTTGCGGCAACTTCTTGAAGCGCTTTGGCAAAATCGCCGACCAAAGAGCAACAGATACAGCCCGAATTCATTTCGGTAATCTCGATACCCGCATCGCGGAGAAATCCGCCGTCAACGCCGATTTCGCCGAATTCGTTTTCGATCAGTACGACTTTTTCGCCTGCATACGCCTCACGGATCAGCTTTTTGATCAATGTCGTTTTTCCCGCACCGAGAAACCCAGAAAAAATATCGATTTCGATCATAAATTACACTCCTCAGAAAGCCCAATTTCCGTAGGTCAATATGGGAATGCGCGTACCGCGCTTTGTAATGCCGACTACTTCGAGATCACGGCAGCCGATCATAAAGTCAACGTGAATCAGACTGTCGTTGATCCCTTTCTTCGTCAATGCGTCTTTCGACATATTTTCATAACCCTTCACGCAGTTCGTAAACCCGTGCCCGAGCGCAAGATGGCAACTTGCATTTTCGTCAAAAAGCGTATTGTAAAACAATATGCCCGAATTATTGATCGGCGAATCGAAAGGAATGAGCGCGCATTCACCGAGCATTTTTGCCCCTTCGTCCATGGAGATCATCTTTTTAAGAAGATCGACATTCTTTTTCGCCTTGACTTCGACAACCTTTCCGTTTTCAAAGCGTACAGAGAAATCTTCGATGAGTTCGCCCTGATAAGAAAGCGGTTTGGTGGAATACACGATTCCTTCCGCTTCGCCCGCTTTCGGTGAAATAAAAATTTCTTCAGAAGGGATATTCGGATTAAAATATCTGCCCTTTAAGCTCTCTTCTCCTCCTCCCATAAAAAAGGAATCTTCGATAAGACCGACTTTGAAATCCGTTCCGTTCGCCGCTTTATATTCGAGAGCGACAAGTCCGAGTCTGTTCAAATAATCGCAACGGCGCGCGATCTCGTCGTTGTGGTTCGCCCATTCGCGCACGGGATCCGCTCCGTCTGCGCGGGAGGCTTTCAATATCGCGTCCCACAGCTTTTCCGTCGCCTGCAATACATTGAGCTGGGGAAAGACTTTTTTCGCCCATGCTTTCCCCGGAACCGCCGCAATGCACCACTGATAATTATTGTCCATTTCGTCGCGGTAAGGCTTGATGATCTTGGAACGGCTGGAACGGACCGCCGTAAATTTATCCTGATCGATCCCTTTCAAACCGTCGGGATCGGAAGACTCGAGATAGAGCATTGCAGGAAGTTCTTTCTTTTTCAATTCCCACTTTTCGATTTCCCATTTCTGCATTTCGGAAAGCGTCTCTTGATCCTGATATTTATAATGTAAAGCCGAAACAGGCTGATGCGCCCACTCGACGCTCACTTTCCCCGCACCCGCGCGATAGAGTTCTTCCACGACCATTTCCACAAACTCGGGTTGGTCGAGTTCCGCCTGAACGATGACCCATTGTCCCTTTTTTACGTTGATTCCCGTTTTTGCAAGCAATTTCGCGTAACGGCGTAATTGTAATTTATTCATGCGTCCTCCGATACTTTTCAATCGTCATATTATAACACACAATTTTCAATTCGTCAAGATTCAAACGGACAAACCTAAAAAAATAGCGGCAAAATGCCGCTATTTTTTATACTATGTCAGATATAGTACTACGTTATCATTGCCAATACTGCGCTTAACATCAATGATCCGTTGATTGGATGAACCTCTGAATTTCAAACGGATATCTTTTAATTCCTCGACAAAACGGCCGTCCACGAGCACGTCGATATACGACATCAGTTTTTTCGTTGCTTCGCAATTCGCCCGCTCTTCATTCAGCGCCCCGTCGCAGCGGAAAGTATATCCCGTATAACACCAGATCGTTTTCTTCGGAAGCTCCCTCTTTACCCGTTCAATAAACGGAAGCAACCCTATCTGATTCTGCGGCTCAAACGGTTCGCCGCCGAGAAGAGACAGCCCTGCAATATAATCGGGCGCAAGCGCCCGTATAATCATATCCTGCGTCTCTTGCGTAAACGGCTTACCGTAATCAAAATCCCAAGCAATGCTGTTAAAACAATTTTTGCAATGATGGGTGCAACCGGAAACGAAGAGGGATACTCTGACCCCCTCTCCGTTCGCAATATCCGTCGTTTTAATTTCGGCGTAATTCATAATCAGAGATGTAACACCCTATCCTGAATTTCCTGCGTTCTGCCTTGATTCCAGAATTGCGTTCCGATATATCCGCAAGTACGCCGGGCGACGTTCATCTTAGACTGATCGCGGTTGTGACAGTGCGGGCACTCCCATAAAAGTTTACCGTCTTCTTCCACGATTTTGATTTCGCCGTCGTAACCGCATTCCTGACAAAAATCGCTTTTCGTGTTGAGCTCCGCGTACATGATATTATCATAAATATATTTAATTACCGAAAGTACCGCGGGAATATTGTCTTGCATGTTGGGAACTTCCACATAGGAAATTGCGCCGCCGGGGGAAAGCTGCTGGAACTCGCTCTCGAATTTCAGCTTCGTAAACGCGTCGATCTGCTCCGAAACATGAACGTGATAGCTGTTCGTAATATAGTTCTTATCCGTTACATCGGGAATGATGCCGAATCTGCGCTGCAAACACTTCGAGAATTTGTATGTGGTGCTTTCAAGCGGCGTACCGTAAAGCGAAAAATCGATATTCTCTTTCTTCTTCCACTCTTTGCATTTATCGTTCATGTGTTGCATGACGGCAAGTGCAAACGGCTTCGCCTCTTCGTCGGTATGAGATTTTCCCGTCATATATTTGGTACACTCGTACAATCCCGCATATCCGAGAGAAATCGTAGAATATCCGCCGAAAAGCAATTTATCGATCGGTTCTCCCTTTTTGAGACGCGCCAGCGCGCCGTATTGCCAGAGAATGGGCGCCGCATCGGAAAGAGTTCCCATAAGGCGGTTATGCCGCTCCATCAACGCGCGGTAGCAAAGATCGAGACGCTCGTCGAAAATCTTCCAGAACTCCTCCGTATTTCCGCCCGACGAAAGCGCGACGTCAACGAGGTTGATCGTTACCACCCCTTGGTTGAATCTGCCGTAATACTTGGGTTTTCCGTTTTCGTCTACATAAGGAGTCAGGAAACTGCGGCAGCCCATGCAGGTGTAGCAATGCCCCTCACCATTTTTGTCCACTTTATATTCGAGCATCTTCTTTTCGGAAATATAGTCGGGCACCATGCGTTTTGCCGTACATTTTGCCGCCAACTCCGTCAGATACCAATATTTACTGTTTTCTTTAATATTGTCCTCTTCAAGCACATAGATGAGCTTTGGAAACGCGGGCGTGACCCAAACCCCCGATTCGTTCTTTACGCCGCGAATCCGCTGTTTGAGCGTCTCTTCGATGATGAGCGCAAGGTCTTTCTTGGTCTGAGCATCTTTCGTCTCACCGAGATACATAAAGACCGTTACGAAAGGAGCCTGACCGTTTGTGGTAAGCAAAGTCACAACCTGATATTGAATCGTCTGAATTCCCTTACCGATCTCCTCTTTCAAACGCTTTTCGGCAATCATATTGATCTGTTCTTTATTGCTGATCCCCACCTCTTTGAGTTCCGCCGTCACTTCGGCGCGGATCTTTTTGCGGCTGATGTCGACAAAAGGAGCAAGATGGGTCAAAGAAATGCTCTGCCCTCCGTATTGATTGGAAGCAACCTGCGCAATGATCTGCGTTGCGATGTTGCACGCCGTAGAGAAAGAATGCGGTTTTTCGATAAACGTGCCGGAAATAACCGTGCCGTTCTGCAACATGTCTTCAAGGTTGACAAGGTCGCAGTTATGCATGTGCTGCGCAAAATAATCCGCATCGTGGAAATGAATGAGACCTTCGTCGTGCGCATCTACAATATCCTTAGGCAAAAGAATGCGGCGGGTAATATCTTTACTGACCTCGCCTGCCATATAGTCGCGCTGAACGGAATTGACGGTAGGATTCTTATTCGAATTCTCCTGCTTCACCTCTTCGTTGTTGCACTCGATCAAAGTAAGAATCTGCGCGTCAGTCGTATTGGCACGGCGGACAAGGGCGCGGGAATAACGGTAAGTAATATATTTACGGGCAACGGCATATGCCTTTTGGTCCATGATCTGATTCTCGACAAAATCTTGGATTTCCTCAACATTGACCGCACGGTTCAGATCGCCCGAGAGCGCGGTCACTTTTTCGGAAATGCGCTTAATCTGCTCTTCGCTCAGACGGTTGTCCTCACTGACTTCGTTGTTTGCCTTGCTGATCGCGTTGATGATTTTCGCCACGTCGAACGCGACTTCCGTTCCGTTCCTTTTGATAATTTTCATCTTCTACCTCTCCTTCCTTTTTTTGCCCCGCACCTTTGACGAGAAAAACGTCCCCTGAAAGGGAACGCGTTCATCATACTACATCTTGTGGCTCTTGTCAAGCATTTGCCACAATATTTAGGAAATATTTTTTTCGTAAACCACAATATATTGTGTTTTGCGCAGATTTTGTCGAAAATCGCCCGTGAAACAAAAAGCGCAGAAAGTTACACGAGCGTGGTCTCGTTAATCACGAGAGAGAATCTGCAAGAAAGAAATTCCGCAGCCCTTCTGCACAGCTTCATGCGGTTGAAATAAATTTCAAAATAATCCATTACGGAGCAAATCGAAGTATCGATTTCAATATGCAACGTAATGAGCGAACTTTCTTTTTCCACGCTCAGATAGGAGCGTTCCGCAGCGAGATTCACCCTATCGTGAATATTTGCCGTATATACATTATCGATCGGCTTTTTCACGCGGCTCTTGTGCACGTCCCCTTTATCCGCTATGATGAGTGCAGACGACACGTCGGAAACGGGAATCCCGTACTGTTCGTCGTGATTGCCGATCGCCATCATAATTTCGGAGGCGTCGTAGGAATCCATGCCCATACGCGTCAGAATTTTATAACAGAGGATCGCGCCGCTCTGCGCGTGATCCTTGCGGTTGATACAGTTCCCGATATCGTGAAGATATCCTGCGATTTCGGCAAGCCTGACACGTTCGGCATCGTAACCGAGCAAACGTAAAATGTCCCCCGACCATTTACTGACAATGCCCGCATGCCGACGCGAATGCTCGGTAAACCCGAGCGCTTCTATTTGCTTTTCGCTCATCGCCATAATCGCTTCTACTTCTTTATCGGATTTGATCTTGGAAAGTTCGATCATGAAAACTCCGTCACTTCGAGACCGGAAAGAATCTCGTCGTATTTATTTTTAGTAAATGAGACAGTACCGAATGTAGTGACCGTCGCGGTACCCGCCGCAACGCCCGCGCGAAGAATTTCTTCGATGGGCGCGCCCTGTTGCAATTGCGCCGCTGCCGCGGCAACCATTCCGTCGCCCGCTCCGACTGTGGAATTAACCGCGACATTGATGCTCTTGCAATAAAAATTCTTTGTTCCGTTGGTAATCACGGCGCCGTCTTTACCGAGAGAGAGAAGAACCGTCTTCGCTCCCCGATCCAAAAGCTCGCGACAACCCGAAAGCATATCGCTTTTATCGCGGAACTCCCTGCCGAGCGTCTCTTCGAGCTCTTCGAGATTCGGCTTTACGAGATCGATCCCCGCTTCGAGCGAAGCAAACAACTTAGCCCCCTCCGCGTCCGCAATTTTCAAAGAATTGGAATCGACCGCTTTGAACAGCTCGCGGTAATAGCCTGCGTCCACGCCGCGGGGAAGTCCGCCGGAGATCACCGTCACCTCCGAACGCGAGGAAAAATTTCGGATCATTTGCAAAAGTTCAACAAGTTTTCCGTCGCCGACCTGCCCGCCTACGTCGTTGATTTCCGTCAGCATGGACTTCTGATCGATACACTTGTAATTCTCACGGACTCTGCCGCTGTTCCAGACGAAAGAAAATCCGACGCCCTCTTTATCGAGCGCGCTCTCGAACATTGCGCCGTTCTCGTTATACATGAAACCCGTCGCGTATGCCTGCGCGCCGAGACGCGCGACGCCGATCGCCACATTGATCGCTTTCCCCGTAAAAGAAAGCGTCTTGTTTTTAACGATATTGACTTTTCCGACATTCAGAGAATCCAATTCAATCGTTACGTCTACGCTCGGGCTCATACAAACTGTTAAAATCATCTCGATCTCCCTGAACGGCTCGCGAACGAGACCGTTTTTATTATTTGTAATTTTTCACTCACGTATTATTATATTACGAAAAAAGGAAAATTTCAAGTCCAAAATTAAAATTTTTGCGGATATTTTTCTTTTTTTGTTCGGTTTTTTCATGAAAAAACCCGTCTAACGACGGGTTTCTTTTGTAAAATTCGTTACATGGAAATCATTTGCAAAGTTTCATACAATTCGTAATTGAATTTTTTCTTCATAGAAACGGCTTCTATAATATCCATATCGATAATTTCGTTCTTGCGGATCCCGACCACCCGGTTACCGATTCCGTCTTTCAGAAGCCGCACCGCTTTGTTGCCGAATTGCGCCGCCAGCATTCTGTCCGCCATGGAAGGAGAACCGCCGCGCTGAATATGTCCGATCGTAGTCGCACGGACGGAGTAAGTCGTCACTTCCTGCAACTGTTTCACAAACGCATCCGCGCCCATCACGCCTTCTGCAATCACAATGATGTTCGAGCGTTTTCCGTTCGCGCGGGAACGATTGATCCTCATAACGATATCTTCCATATCATATGCGATTTCCGGCACGACAATAATTTCGGCGCCTGAAGTTATACCCGCATAGAGCGCGATGTCGCCGCAATGTCTGCCCATTACTTCCACAACAGAAATACGTTCGTGGGAAGTCATCGTGTCGCGCAATTTATTGATAATATCGAGACATGTATTGACCGCCGTATCGAATCCAAGCGTGTAATCGGTATATTCGAGATCGTTGTCGATCGTACCGGGAATCCCGATCGTAGGAATCCCGTAATTTTCCGTAAGGCATTTCGCACCGCGGAACGATCCGTCGCCGCCGATCACGACGAGCCCTTCGATCCCATGCTTTTCAAGCGTAGATACCGCCTGTTTCTGTCCGTCGGCGGTAAGCATTTCAAGACATCTCGCCGTTCTGAGTTTGGTGCCTCCGCGCTGAACAATGTCGGAAACGCTGCGCATCTGCATTTCATACATGGTATCTTCGATCAATCCGGCGTAACCCCTTTCGATGCCGTAAACTTCCATCCCATAATAGATGGCAGTACGCACAACCGCGCGGATCGCCGCGTTCATTCCGGGCGCATCGCCTCCGCTCGTCAACAGTCCGATTCTCTTCATATATTCCTCCGTAAAGATTACTTCCAAAATTACGCTATTTTATATTATAGCAGAGTTCCCTGAAAAATGGAAGAGCTTTTTCATAAAATTTTTGCAATTAAACCAATTTCACGCATTTTTCGGGCAAAAACGTCATGAGTTCGGCGGTAAACGCCCGATTTAACCGCACCGAAAATTCATAGCGCTTTCCGCCGTAGAGCAATTTGGTTTTAACGTTGCCCTCATAGCTCGATAACATTTCGAGAAGTTCTTCGAACTCTTCCTGAGACAGCGCCCGCGCATCGATCCAAAGCGTCTCCTCTTTCCGCTCCTCTTCGCTCGTCTCCGAAATAGATTTTTCCGCTGCTTTCGCCTCGCCGCCGCCAACCTCTTCGAGTTTATCGAGAATGATTACGGGCGCTTTCTCGGAAGGAAGGTCGAGTTTACCGGAAATGCGCACAACCGCGTCTCGGTTTAGGCTTCCTTTGATCCGTTCATAGACGCGCGAAAATGCAAGACATTCTATGCTTCCGTAATAATCCTCTACGGTAACAAACGCCATGGTATCGCCTTTACGCGTATTGATCTTCTTGATTGCGCCGATAATCCCGCCCATCGTCACCTGCTGACCCGCCTGAATCTGCGCGTATGTTCTATCTCCCGTCTCCTCGTCCTCTTCATAGTCGGCGATCATTCCGCAGTGAAAGTTACAGTCTTGGAAGAGATGCGCATACGCTTCAAACGGATGCCCGCTGACATATACGCCGAGCACGTCTTTTTCCTTGGAGAGAAATTCGCCCTTTTCCCACTCGGGTATATTCGGAAATTCCGCTTTGGGAGCTTCTTCTTCGAGAATATCGCCGAAAAGAGACATCTGTGCGCTCGCTTTGGATTTATCGATCCCCTGAACACGGTGCATCAGCTCCTCGTAAACCGCAATGAACTGCGAACGATGATACCCGAACCCGTCGAACGCGCCGCCCATGATAAGCGCTTCCACCATGCGTTTGTTGACAAATTTAGTGCAACGGAGAATAAAATCGGAAAAATCCTTAAACCGACCGTTTTTCTCGCGTTCTTCGATTACGAGTTCCATTGCGCTGACTCCCACGCCGCGGAGCGCACAGAGTCCGAACCGAAGCCCGTCGCCCTGCACGGAGAAATATGCCTTGGAAAGATTAACGTCAGGCTGATACACCGCGATCGAATTTTCTTTCATATACACAACGTATTTGGATATTTCTTCGATCTTCGTAATACGGTTATTCAGCACACCCGCAAGAAATTCTTTGGGATAATATTTTTTCAGGAACGCCGTCTGATAAGTGACGACGGCATACGCCGCCGCGTGGGACTTATTGAAGGCATACGAAGCAAAACTCTCCATCTGCGCAAACAACTCCGCGCTCACCTCGGGAGGAATACCTTTCGCCTGACATCCCGCGATATTCCCCCCCTTGTCGATGTCGCCGTAGATAAATTTATCCTTCTGCGCCATCAGTTCGGAACGGTGTTTTTTCGCCATTGCACGGCGCACAAGATCCGCTTGTCCGAGCGAATAGCCCGCAAGATTCTGGAAAATCTGCATGACCTGCTCCTGATAAATGATAACGCCGTAAGTTTTTTCGAGAATGGGTTTCAAAAGAGGCGTCAGATATTTGATTTTATCGGGATTGCTCCTATTTTTCAGATAATCGGGAATGAAATCCATAGGACCGGGGCGATACAGCGAAATGCCCGCGATCAAATCTTCGAGACAGGTTGGCTGCAACTGCTTCATAAAGCGTTTCATGCCGCCTTGCTCGAGCTGGAACACTGCGTCGGTATCCCCCTCGCTGATGAGCTTATAGGCTCCCGCGTCCGAACAGTCCTGCCCGAAAACTATTTCGTCGCCTGTATCCTCTCTGATATAATCGCAAGTCTTTTTAATATCTGTGAGCGTCGTGAGCGCAAGGAAGTCCATTTTCAGCATGCCGATGGACTCCACCTCTTTCATATCGTATTGCGTGGTGATATCTTCGCCGTTTCTCGAAAGCGGCACATTGTCGGCAATGCGCTTACGGCAAATCACGACGCCCGCAGCGTGCATTCCCGTCTGACGGGGCATTCCTTCGAGACGAAGTCCCATATCGATGACGCGTTTCAGCGTCTCGTCCGCTTCATAAATAGCGATAAATTCTCCGTTGCGCTTTCCCTCCTGATCGGCAAGTTTTTTGAGCGCCTCTTCGTGTTTATCGGGATCGCTCTGCGTCTCCGCAACTTTGTTGCGGCATTTTTCGATATTCAAACCCAGAAGTTCGCGGATCGTGGACTTTCCGTCCATGAGCTTCGTCACGCGGTCGGTCTCGGAATACGGAACGCGCATAACTCGCCCAACGTCCTTGATGACGGCGCGTGAAGCAAGCGTTCCGAACGTAACGATCTGCGCGACATTTTCTTTTCCGTAACGGTCGCGGACATATTCGATTGTCTGCTCCCGCTTCTCCGTGCAGAAATCCACGTCAAAATCGGGCATGGAAACACGGTCCGGATTCAAAAACCGCTCGAACAGCAAATCGTAACGAAGCGGATCGACGTCGGTAATCCCGATTGAATATGCGACGATACTGCCTACGCCCGAGCCTCGCCCGGGTCCCACCGGAATATCATGGAGACGGGACCAATTGATATAGTCCCATACGATCAGGAAATAATCGGCAAACCCCATTTTGATGATAACGCCGAGCTCGTATTCCGCGCGCGCTTTTATTTCGTCCGTAACGACTTCATAACGTCTGGGAAGCCCTTCCCATGTCAATCTCGTCAAAAATTCGGGCGACGGCGTGCCGTCGTCCGCGGTATAGAGCGGGATCAGCGATTTATCATAGATAGGAGAGCCGTCCGCTTTCAAATTGAAAGGCGTGTCTGTATCGGAAACTTTATCCGCAATGACACGGGTATTCCGGATCGCTTCGGGAAGGTTGGGGAAGAGCGCAGCCATTTCGTCGCCCGACTTCATGTAAAATTCCTGCGTCTGCATTTTCATGCGCGTGGGATCGTCGAGCGTGCGCTTCGTTGCAATGCACATCAAAACGTCCTGCATTTCCCAATCCTCTTTTTTGAGATAATGCACGTCGTTCGTGGCGACAAGCTGAATACCCGTCTCCCTTGAAATCCGCACTATGTCGGGCAGAATCTGTTTTTGTTCGACAAGTCCGTGGTCCTGAATTTCAAGATAAAAATCGTCTTTGAAAATCTCGCGCATGGAAAGCGCGAACGCTTTCGCCTCATCGTACTTTCCTTCGAGGAGCAATCGGGGAATCCGCCCCGCAAGACATGCAGATAAACATATGACTCCTTCGCAATGTTCTTTCAGCATTTCGTAATTGATACGGGGACGGTAATAGAAACCGTCTACAAAGGCGAAAGAATCGAGCTGAACAAGGTTGATATATCCCGCTCTGTTCTTTGCAAGCAGAATGAGGTGATCGGCTTTCTGATCGACGCGATAAGTCTTTGGGTCTTGCTCTATCACGTAAAACTCGCAACCGACGATCGCTTTAATGTGATTTTTCTTGCACTTTTCGGCAAAGCGCAAGGAAGAGTACATATTGCCGTGATCGGTCACAGCCACGGTATCAATGTTATTTTTTACGCAATGATCGATCAAATCGTCCACTTTCACCGCGCCGTCGAGCAGTGAGTATTCGCTATGCAAATGCAAATGTACAAAATCCGTCATGACCGTTCTTCGCCTCTCCCGCAAATTTCTAAGAGTTTTCTCATTCTGTGATTCAAACAGCTCTTGCTCACCCCTGTCTTTAAGGCAAGTTCCCGAAGAGAGAGCGTAGGATTACACAATCTCTCTTCCGCAAGTTCGCGCAACGGTTCCGAAAGAGAGGGAAAACCGCCCCGCTCTTTGAAACTCTGTATTTTCCGAACTTGCTCGGCGCTTGCAGTCATAGACTTATCCGCATTTCCCGCCATACAATTTTCTACGCGGTTAATGAGATTGCTTTGATCCCGCGCAGACGAAATCTGTTCAAATTCTCTCTGCGCAGTCGACACGCCGATGACCGACAGAAAATCGGAAACCGCCTCTCTGCTTTTAAGATACACCACAAATTTATCGCACCGACGAATCATTCGCGTATAAAAAAGCATAGATTCGAGTAAATCGCAGAATATTTCCGCACGCTCCTCGTCTGAAAAAGCAAATTCAAGATGATAACCGGACTTCGCCCCGTCGTAGGGAAGCGAACAGCTTCCGCAGCCCAAGAATGCTCCGCAGACATAAGATACCGCGCAACAGCCTTTCAGCGACGGAACAAATGTATCCTGTATAATTTTATTGGCGCGAGCCGCGCCTTCTTCGTTCAAAACAAATCTGACGCGGTCTTTTCCGCTTCGC
Organism: uncultured Christensenellaceae bacterium; assembly: GCA_910588695.1. Taxonomy (GTDB): domain Bacteria; phylum Bacillota; class Clostridia; order Christensenellales; family Borkfalkiaceae; genus Gallimonas. The sequence goes on along the minus strand of CAJUOV010000002.1, from coordinate 127,846 downwards.
GCATCATATCTGGCTCCGTCAAGCCGAGGCAGCAGCCCGAGCGATTCCGCAAGCGAAAAATAATATTCCGCAATCCTCTCGTTCTCGCTTGCAAACTCTACGCGTGCAGAAGAAGCGTTTCCGCCCGCAGCGATCATCGCACAAAAAGAAGAGCGCCGACAACATTCGCTCTCGGGGAACCGATTCAGAATTTCCCGTTTTATAATTTGCGTAAAGTTTGACAAAGCCTGTCCTCAGAAGTGTTTTCTCTTAAATTCCGCAAAACGGAACGAAGGCGTTCTGCCCTCGATATTTTCGATCTGTGACAGCGGTATCCCGACGCGTAAAATCTGTTCTTCCGCAAGCGCGCTGTCTCCGATGCGGTCAATCGAATGCGCGTCGGAATTTATGACGAAACGAACGCCCGTACCGGCGACTTTTTCAAGTTGCTCGTCAGTCAGATGTTTTTTCTTTGCGCTGATTTCGAAATATGTTCCGTAATCGCGACAACATTTAGCGACCTCTACCGGATCGCAAAAACAACGGAAGCCGACATGCGTGACAACATCGATCGGATTATTTTTGATCGCGTTAAGATATGCCTGCGTCGTATATTTCACAAGCGAAGCCGAGGGTTTGATACCCAATTTACCGCGAATCGAGCTACCCCAACCGAGCTTCCAATCGGCTAATTTGTCATAGTGTATATAGACGTGGATTCCCGCAAGATAAAGATCGAAATTCCGATAGTCCTCCTCCGTAAAGTCACACTTTCCGGAAATTCCTCTGATATTGTTCTCCATCCCCGCGTAAACGCGAACGCCTGTTACGGTTTCCGCTTCTCTGCATTCTCTTACAAGCGCGCCTACTTTTTTTCTGCGCACCCCGAACACAATATGCGAAAATCCGTGATCGGTAATACCGATTTCTTTCAATCCAAGTTCTTTTGCACGCATTGCGTTTTCGAGCACCGTCCCCTTTCCGTGAGAATAGGGCGTATGCGTATGATAATCCGCCGTCAGCAACATTTCAACTCCGTTTTGCATTTATGTATATAATCAAGGAATCCGCCTGATCTCCTCACGCAACAGGATTCCCGTGTTTTTTAATACTTCGTTTTTTACTTTGTCGATCAGTTTTGCGATATCGTCCGAAACCGATCCCTCGTTGATGATGAAATTAGCGTGTTCTTCCGAAACACGGGCAAGCCCGATCCGCAAGCCTTTCAAACCGCACCGTTCGATCAATTCCCCCGCCGATACACCATCGGGATTTACAAACGTGCAACCCATGCTTCTGCCTTTCGGTAAATGTTTACGGCGCTCCGAATAAAACTTAACCTGTTCTTCGATATGTCTAGGATCGGATAATTCAGCCCGCAAAATTGCGCCGAGAACGGCGACTCCATTCAAAAATATACTGTTTTTCAAAGAAAAACAACATTCTTCCCGAGAATATTTTTTAGTCGCGCCTTTCTCATGAGCAACAACGTTTACAACAAGATCGCCCATATGCCGTTGCGCAACCCCCGCGTTCATGGAAACCGCGCCGCCGACCGTCATCGGTATTCCCGTAAACGCTTCAAAGCCAGTTATGGAATGCGCCCGCGCAAACGCGAGCAATTCCCCGCCCGTCACGCCCGCAGACGCATAAATGAGATCATCAACCAAACGAAGTTCTTTCATTCGATTGAACCTCACGACAACGCCTTCGAATCTGCCGTCTTGCGGTAAAACGTTCGCACCCGCCCCGAGATAACAATGCGGGATCTGATTTTTTTCTAAAAAATCAATGCATTCTGCCGCGCGTTCGGCATTCGGAGGCGAAATCGCCATCGCAGCGATCCCGCCGCTTCCGATTGTAGTGTGCCGGGCAAACGGAAAATCCAATTCCGTCTCGATTTCGGGAAACGCCTGTTGCAATAAGCTCAAATCGTCCAAAACGATACTCCTGTTATTTTAACATATTTCTTTGACGAATTCAAATGTTTTTCAGAAATTTATCAAGATTTTTTACAGTAGAATCTCCCTTTGCCGCCTCGCGCAAAGAATCGAGCGATTCTCCGTCCATAAACGCGCTGACCGTTTTGAGCGCGTCCCCTCCTTGGGCGGGCAGCATTCCGATCGAATCAAGTTCCTTTTGCGTCTCCTCCGAAAGAAGAGATTCCACAAGGGCGAAACAGTCATCACGCTTTTCCGCCGACAGAACCGAAATATACTGATACAGATCGCAGAATTGAGAAAGCGGTTTCCGATAGACATTCACGCCGCGCGAGGAAAATCTGCACACATCCCGTTGCGTCCCCAAAAGATACCGATAATTTCCGTTCAGAAAAGCGACATAAGCGGAAAGCGAATCTATTTGCGTGCCGGAAATTTCTTGAAGCGCCGCCGCTACCTCCACAAGATTGCTCCCGCCCGACGAAATTACAGTTTCGCCGCTCTCGCTGAAATCGTCTTTCAAGGAAAATAAATAATACTCTCCGCGGCACCACGGATAAGCGTAACATTCACCCTTTGCTTCTCCTCCCGAAAAAGAATAAGGAAGCGGAAGAGAATGTTCTAAATAAGCGGATACGCCGATCCCGAATGACAAAACATCCGGACGCTGACCGTCAGCGAACGCGCGCGCGATCCCTTCTTGGGTATAAGAGGAAACAAGATAATACACGCCTGTTCTCTTCTTTTCCGCTTTTGCGGCAGCGCGTTTCAGAAAGCTCGTTCGGGAACCTTTTCCGCCCTCGAACGTATCTACGTTCCACACTCTGACGACCCGTTTAATTTCTTCGCCCATTCCGTTTTTCTCGGATTGCGGATAAAACGCCGTAGCAAATATAACTGCGGCAATCAAAGCAAACGGAAGTACTTTTGAAATTACAGAGAATAACCGCCCTAATTTAATTTTTTTCAATTTCATAGCATTATTCTATGAAACTTTCGCCTCGCTTAGACTTTTTGTATATCAAGAAGGGCGCCGTTACAGCGCCCTTGCGTTTTTGCAATCTCCGACACTTCGGAAAAAGCAAAAACTTTATATGAAAGCGGCAATCCGCTACGTAAAAAAGTTTGTGCCGTTTTTCGGTAAATATACCGGAAATTACAGAAAAAAGAGGGACAACCCTCTTTTTTTCTCAGTATCTCTTTTGATAACTGTCGCAGCAGGTGCAGTGCTCGCAGTCGCAGGTGTTCCCGACATGAATGCAATTCAGTTCGCAGTGCATTCCGTCTTGATTGAATTTACAATCGGTAACCCCGCAGGAAACGCCGCAATTAACTTGTTTCGCCATTTCCGTTCCTCCTTACCTGTATTTTGGGCGAATTTAATGAAAAATATACCGATACGGTTGACAAAACACGCCCGTTCATATAAAATAAGAAAAAGGAGATTACCATGAAAGTCATACTGAAACAAGACGTAAAAGGAAGCGGAAAAAAAGGCGACGTCATCGAAGTTTCGGACGGATACGCAAAAAATTTTCTGCTCAAAAAGGGACTTGCCGAACAGGCGACTGCCGGCGGGATCAACGAAGCGGCGCAAAAACGCACCGCCGATGCGTTTCATAAAGCGGAAAATATAAAATCCCTGAAAGAACTTGCCGCTCGGGTAAACGGAAAAACGGTCGACGTTCATATCCGCACCGGAGAAAACGGTAAAGTATTCGGTTCGGTAACGACGGCGCACATCGCTTCCGCCCTATCGGAACTCGGTTTTGAGATCGACAAAAAGAAAATATCCTTAAAAGACAATATCAAAAATGTCGGAATTGCCGAAGCGGAAATTCGCTTTATGGAAAATGTTTCCGCCAAAATTCAGGTCAACGTAATGCCGCTCTAAAAAATCAACTATAAAAAAACACGCTCAATGAGCGTGTTTTTTATCATATTATGGCTGACATAATACTTTGAATAACGAATCAAAACCTCATAAATTAAGGTAAATGAATCTCATAAAGGTCTTTTTGCGGTAATTTTTGCGTTGAATCCTTTACGAATTTTTTTACTTCCGCCGCTGCCTTTTCTACGGGCACATTTACGCCAGCACCCGCAACACAACCGCCCGGGCATGCCATTCCCTCGATCAAGCAACCGTTCATCTTTCCAGCCTTTGCCAGAAGGAGAATTTTTTTACAGTCGGTCAAGCCCTCCGCATGTTCGATTTTGACCTCTACGTCGGGATAATATTCGCGGACGCATGCACCGACTGCGGACGCGACGCCGCCCGCAACGGCGTATCCCCTGCCTGCTCCCGTTGCGTCGTGAATGGGTTCCGATTTTTCATAGGTTTCAAAATCGATTCCCTTAGCTTCGAAAATTGCCGCAAGCTCTTCGAAAGTAATCACAAAATCCACGTCGCTCCGAACAGTTTTGCGCATGGCTTCGAGTTTTTTCGCCGCGCACGGACCGATAAAAACAACCCGTGCACGAGGCATTTTCTGTTTTACCGACCTCGCCGTGGCGACCATAGGCGTAAGCGCGCTCGAAACCCTGCCGATCATTTCGGGAAACTGTGTTTTTGCCAGCATAGACCATGCGGGACAGCACGAAGTCAGAAGGAAAGGAATTTTTCCCGTTGCGACTTCTGTCGCATAATGATGAGCTTCCGTCGCCGCGCCGACATCCGCGCCCTGAGCCACTTCAAACACCTCTTTGAATCCGACGTCTTTCAGTGCGGATTTGATTGTCCAGAGCGAAACTCCGTCTCCGAATTGCCCGACGACCGAAGGCGCGACTTCCGCCACCACTTCGTCTCCGTTTCTGATTGCGCGGATCAACTGATAAATCTGTGATTTATCCGCTATTGCGCCGAACGGACAATGCACCATACACTGACCGCACCCGACGCATTTATTGGGATCTATCTGAGCGCGCCCCAATGCATCGGAAGAAATCGCTTTAACGCCGCATGCTCTTGCGCACGGGCGAGAAACGTGAACGATCGCCTCGTATGGACATGCTTCTTTGCACTTTCCGCACTTAATGCATTTATTATCGTCAATGACGGCTTTGCCCGTCTTTTGGTCGATCGACACCGCGCCGCGAGGACAGACATTCACACAATAACGTGAAACGCACCGGCGGCATTGATCGCTCACGCGGTATGCGTTCTCCTCGCATTTATCGCACGCCGAAGGAATCACCTGCATAAGCGGCGGTTCGTAATAATTATCGGAAATATTGCTGTACGAAAGTCCGTTCGTGATATGCGCGGGACGGTCGGACGGATTCAACGACATTCCCATCGCGAGTCTTACCCGTTCGGAAGCAATCGCACGTTCGCGGTAAATACTTTCACGGTATTGCGGCTGCTCGCCGGGGGTTATTTTATACGGAATCGCTTCGATGTCGTTATTGATTTTTTCCGATTCGAACGCGACGCGCGCAATTTCAACGAATACTTTTCTTCTGAGTTTAACGACGGAGGTTTCAAGTCCTCTCATAACAACCTCGCTTTCATGAAAATCGGCAGGGAGAACGAACTCCCCGCCTCCTTTCGATTTCTATAATTATTTTCTGCCGTAATAAGCGTTCATATACATCTGCTTGATTTCGCTCATCAACGGATAGCGGGGATTCGCTCCCGTGCACTGGTCATCGAACGCGTCCTCCGTCATTGCGTCGAGCCGTTCGAGGAACTGTTCTTCGCTCACCTTGTCCCCAAGCGCCTCTTTAATCGTCTTGGGTTGACCGACTGCCGCCTGCAATTCTTTGAGCTTTTTAACGAGCGCTTCCACAAGTTCATCGTCGGTTTTACCCTTCAAACCGCAATATTTCGCAACGTCGGCATATCTTGCTTTACACTGCGGATAAGCGTACTGCGGGAAAGTTCCCATCTTTGTAGGAGTTTCCGAACTGTTGAAGCGGATCACTTCTTCAAGCATCAGAGAGTTTGCCATTCCGTGAGGGATATGCCAATAGGAACCGAGCTTGTGCGCCATGGAGTGACAAACGCCGAGGAATGCATTTGCAAATGCCATGCCCGCCATTGTGGAAGCGTTTGCCATCTTTTCGCGCGCAATCGCATCGTGTCCGCCCTTTTCATAAGCGCTCGGCAGATACTCGAAGATGAGTTTGATCGCTTCTTTCGCAATTCCGTTCGTAAAATCAGTCGCCATGACCGAAGCGATCGCTTCCAAAGCATGGCTCATCGCGTCGATACCCGAGCAAGAAGTCAAACCCTTGGGAATGGTCATCATGAGATCGGCGTCGATAATCGCAACGTCCGGCATAAGTTCATAGTCGGCAAGCGGATATTTGGTACCCGTCTTTTCGTCGGTAATAACGGCGAAAGGCGTCACTTCCGATCCCGTACCCGCCGTAGTGGGAATCGCAACAAAGAGCGCTTTATCTCCCATGTGCGGGAACGTATAAATTCTCTTACGAATATCCATGAAGCGCATCGCCATATCCTGGAAGTCGATCTCGGGATGCTCATACATAACCCACATAATCTTTGCGGCATCCATGGGCGAACCGCCGCCCACCGCGATAATGACGTCCGGCTTGAAGTCGCGCATCTGCTTGACGCCCTCTTCCGCGCATGCAAGCGTAGGATCGGGCGCGACGTTGAAGAAAGTTGTGTGCGTAATGCCCTCTGCGTCGAGAATATCGCTGATTTTCTTCGTAAACCCGCTCTGATACAGGAACGAGTCGGTCACGATAAACGCTTTTTTCTTATTGTAGACCTCTTTTCCGAGTTCTTTTAACGCTACGCCGAGGCATCCGCGTTTGAAATACACCTTTTCGGGGGCTCTGAACCACAACATATTTTCTTTCCTCTCCGCAACCGTTTTAATATTGATCAAATGTTTTACACCGACGTTTTCCGAAACGGAATTTCCGCCCCAGCTTCCGCAGCCGAGCGTCAACGAAGGCGGGAATTTGAAGTTGTACAGATCGCCGATTCCGCCCTGCGACGAAGGCGTATTGATCACAATACGGCATGCTTTCATGGTATTGCGGAACAACTCGATTTTATCTTTACCCGTTTCTACATTGACATACAGAGAAGCCGTATGACCGAGCCCTCCGTCTTTTACGAGTTTGTCCGCTTTTGCGACAGCATCTTCAAAGCTCTCCGCTTTGTACATTGCAAGAACGGGAGAAAGTTTTTCATGCGCAAATTCTTCGGAAATTTCGACCGACTCCACTTCTCCGACCAATACCTTCGATCCCTCGGGAGCCGTAAAACCCGAAAGCTGCGCGATTGTGCATGCGGACTGCCCGACGATCTTAGCGTTTAACGCGCCGTTGATTATGATCGTCTTTCTGACTTTTTCGGTCTCTTCGGGCGAAAGGATATATGCGCCGCGAAGCTGTAATTCCTTTTTGTATTCATCGTAAATATCTTTGACAACGATGACCGATTGCTCGGAAGCGCAGATCATGCCGTTGTCAAACGTTTTGGAGTGAAGAATAGACGAAGCCGCAAGCTGAATATCCGCCGACGAATCGATGACGGCAGGCGTATTGCCCGCTCCTACGCCGAGAGCGGGTTTTCCCGAAGAATACGCCGCTTTCACCATACCGGGACCGCCCGTAGCAAGAATCATATCCGCTTCGTGCATGACCATGCCGGAGAGCGGAACGGTAGGCATATCGATCCAGCCGATAATATCTTCGGGCGCGCCCGCTTCGACAGCCGCTTCCAGAACGATTTTTGCCGCCTCAATGGTGCACTTCTTTGCTCTCGGGTGCGGAGAAATGATAAGACCGTTTCTCGTCTTTAAGCAGATAAGACACTTGAAAATAGCAGTCGAAGTAGGATTGGTCGTAGGAATGACCGCCGCAAGAACGCCGATCGGCTCTGCAATACGGGTCAACCCGAAACTCTCGTCGTGTTCGATCACGCCGCAGGTCTTGGTATCTTTATATGCGTTATAGATATACTCGGACGCATAATGATTTTTAATCACCTTGTCCTCAACGATTCCCATTCCCGTCTCTTCGACAGCCATCTTGGCGAGAGGAATCCTCATCTTGTTTGCAGCGAGCGCGGCGGAATAGAAAATTTTATCCACCTGCTCCTGTGTGTACGTTGCGAATTTTGCCTGCGCCGCCCTCACTCTTTCGAGCATCTGGGCAAGGGTCGCCTCATCGCATACGACGAAGTCTTTCATGCACTGTCCTCCATTATAATTTTTTATTTTTTATTTTGACGACGGCGAGCCTAGCGTAGCAAGCATCGCCGCAAAATCAACACAAACGATCTGCACTCCGTCCGGAGCAGTCAGATATGCGGGCGCAAAGTTCAGAATCGCACGGATCCCTGCGGCAATCAATGCGTCGCACGCTTCGCGCGCCGATTCCTTGGGCACGGCAACGATCGCTTTTTCAATCGCCTCCCGCGCCACGATCTCGGAGAGTCGTTCCATGGGATAAATCGGCTTGCCCGCTATCGCACCGATTTGCGCGGGAGAATTATCAAACGCCGCCACGACGTGAATCCCATAAAGTTCGAAACCTTCGTAACAAAGAATCGCTCTTCCGAGCCTGCCTGCGCCGACGACGACCGCGTTTGTATAACGCCGGTAGCCGAGCAGTTTTTCGAGATCTTCGATCAGTCTGAAAAGCTCGAACCCCATCCGCGGCTTGCCGGGCGCGGAAACAAGCGCTAAATCTTTCCGCACGGAAATCGCAGACAGTTGCATATCCCTTGCGATCGAAGCGGAAGAAACGTAAACGCTCCCCTTTTCAGCTTCTCCCTTAAAGTAACTGAGATAGGCGGGAAGCCGTGACGCCGTTGCTTTTGGAATGCGATTTTCGCTTTCCGCCATATTTTCACCTGCCTATCTAAATTCGATAAATTCTTATCGAATTAAATTCTACTCTATTTTTTCTAATTTGTCAACAGTTTGTCCGAAAATTTTCCAAAGAAATTTCAGCAAAAAAATCTCCGATCGTTTCGATCGGAGACAATTCTATTTCAGTTTACGATTTCCCTTAACTGTTTTTCGACTTTCGCTTTCATATCGAGATATTTGTCAAGTTTTTCACGCTCTGCGTCGACAAGACTTTTCGGCGCTTTTGCAACAAAATTATTGTTCGCAAGTTTTCCGCCCGCTCGGGATATTTCGCCCATAATGCGGTCAAGCTCCTTTTCAAGGCGTTTTTTCTCTTCTTCGATATCCACCATTTCTCCGAGAGGAATAAAGAATTGTCCCAAATCGCAGACTTGAGAGACCGTCTTCCCCTCCACTTCGCCGCCGTTCGACACAAACTCGATTCCGGATAGCCCCGCAAGCCGCATGAGCGAACCGCGATTCACACCGATGAGCCGCTTTGAATCCGTCACGAGATAAAGACGTACTTTTTTCGCAGCGGGACAGTTCACATTCACCTTTACCGCGCGAATCGTTTTGATCAGATCAATAATTCCCTCGAAAGTCTTTGCCTCCTTTTTATAGGAGAGCTTCATATTATATCGGGGATAATCCGCCGTCATAACGCTTCCTTTCACGTTCGGAAGATATGAATAAATTTCTTCGGTCACAAAGGGAATAAACGGATGCAATAATTTCACGATATTTTCGAGCACAAAGAGAAGTACTCCGAGCGCGCCCGACTTTTTCTCTTTATCCTCGCCGTACAGAGCGGGCTTCGTGAGTTCGATATACCAATCGCAGAAATCGTTCCATACGAAATCGGTCAGCTTGTCCGCAGCGATCCCCAGATCGTATTTCTGCAAAGAAAGCGTAACTTCGCGAATCACGGAGGTTAATCTTGATATAATCCAACGATCCGCAGGCTGTAACTTTATTTCCTGCAACGAAGGAATCTTCGCATTGCCTACGTTTATAAGAACGAAGCGGGCGGCATTCCATAGTTTATTGATAAAATTACGAGCCGCCTCTACTTTCGTATCCGTAAAACGAGAATCATTCCCCGGCGCGATACCCGTCAGAAGCGCAAGACGCAGAGAATCGGTGCCGTACTTTTCGATCACCTCTAAGGGATCGATTCCGTTGCCGAGCGTCTTGCTCATTTTTCTGCCCTGTTCGTCCCGCACGAGACCGTGGATCAGTACGTCGTGAAAAGGTACTTTCTCCGTTTGCTCGATCCCAGAGAACATCATACGCATGACCCAGAAAGGTATAATATCGTAACCGGTGACAAGCACATCCGTCGGATAAAAATAACGGAAATCCTCCGTAGAATCGGGCCAGCCGAGCGTAGAGAACGGCCAAAGAGCGGAAGAAAACCAAGTATCGAGCACGTCTTCGTCCTGATCGAGATGGAGCGAACCGCATTTCGGACATTTCTCGGGCGCCTCGCGCTCACAGATCGTCTCACCGCAATCGCGGCAATACCAAACGGGGATACGGTGTCCCCACCAAAGCTGACGGGAGATACACCAATCTTTGATGTTCTCCAACCAATTATAATAGATTTTGGCAAACCGATCGGGCGTAAACTTCGTCTTGTTCTTCATTACCGCATTGATCGCAGGTTTTGCAAGCGGCTTCATTTTCACAAACCACTGTTTGGAGACGATCGGTTCCACAACGGAATGACAGCGTTGACAATGCCCGACGTTGTGCGTATGCGGCTGAATTTTAACGAGATGTCCGAGCCTGTCCATCTCGACGACAATCTGTTTTCTCGCCTCGTAACGATCGAGCCCGCTGAATCTCCCCGCCTCTTCGTTCATCGTTCCGTCGTCGTTCATCACGCGGATCGAAAGAAGATTGTTGCGAAGTCCGACTTCGAAGTCGTTCGGATCGTGCGCGGGAGTAATCTTGACTGCGCCGGTCCCGAATTCGGGATCGACGTATTCGTCCGCGACGACGGGGATTTTACGGTCGGTCAAAGGAAGCAACAGCATTTTACCGACGAGCGAAGCGTAACGTCCGTCTGCGGGATTGACTGCAACCGCAGTATCCCCCAGCATCGTCTCCGGACGGGTCGTCGCTATCGTGATCTTTTCGTCGGAGCCTTCCACGGGATAGGTAAAATACCAAAAGCTGCCCGCGTCCTCCGAATATTCAACTTCCACGTCCGAAAGCGCAGTTTTACACTGCGGACACATATTGATGATACGGCTGCCGCGATAAATCAATCCTTTTCGGTAAAGCCTGAAAAAAGACTCGCGCACCGCTTTGGAACAGCGCTCGTCCATTGTGAACGCAAGACGCGTCCAATCGCAGGAACAACCGAGTTTTTTTAACTGTTCGACGATTCTTCCTCCGTACTTTTCTTTCCAAGCCCAAGCGCGTTTCAAAAACTCCTCTCTGCCGAGGTCTTCTTTTTTTATCCCTTCTTCCCGCAGCTTCTCGCAAATTTTAACCTCTGTCGCAAGCGCGGCGTGATCGGTTCCCGGAAGCCAGAGCGCAGAATACCCCTGCATACGCTTAAAACGAACAATCGTATCCTGCATCGTTTCGTCCATAGCGTGCCCCATGTGTAGCTGCCCCGTTACATTGGGGGGAGGCATCATTACGGTAAAAGGAACTTTATTTTCGTCTACCTCGGCACGAAACAGCCCTTTTTTCATCCAATCCGCATAAATACGATCCTCGAAATCCTTTGGGCAGTAAGTTGAATTCATCTCTTTCATATCTCCACCTTCGTACAGCGTGGGAGACATTATAACATAGTTTTACCGCATTGTCAATTAAAGCGAACGAGGCATAGAATATATTATCCTAAATTTTAACGGAGTAATATTACATGAAAAAAACAGCGGCAATCATCGGAGCGGCAGTTCTCGCCCTCCTGCCCTTCTCCGCTTGCGGAGGAGACTCACTGAAAACCCTTAAAATCAACGAAGTCACTCATTCGGTATTTTACGCGCCCCTCTATCTCGCCGACTCGCTCGGTTATTTTGAGGAAGAGGGACTGAAAATCGAACTTGCCAACGGCGGCGGCGCAAACAACGTCATGTCCGCCGTCCTCTCGGGCGACGCAGATATCGGATTCTGCGGACCCGAGGCTGCTATCTATGTGGCGATCGGCGATTCGCGCGACCAACCCACCGTATTCGGTCAATTAACGAAACGCGACGGTTCTTTCCTCGTATCCCGCAATCGCGAGCCGAATTTTACTTGGGAAAGTCTGAAAGGCAAGGAACTACTCGTCGGACGGCGCGGAGGCGTTCCCGCTATGACCTTCGAGTACGTTCTCAAAGAAAAAGGATTCACCGATTCGGATATCAATATCAACTACGGCGTAGAATTTAACATGATGACCTCGGCGTTTGCCGAAGGTACCGCGGATTATTGCACGATGTTCGAACCCACTGCTTCCGAATTCGAAAAAGCGGGGAAAGGCTATATCGTGGCGTCCGTCGGCGAAGCGGGCGGCGTGATTCCCTATACGGGCTTTATCGCTAAACGCTCTTGGCTGAACAAAAACGAAGATTATGCCCGCGGTTTCCTGCGCGCTATGATGAAAGCGATCGATTACGCGCAGACAAAACCCGCAGCCGACATCGCGGCTCTCATCAAGGGGCATTTCCCCTCCTCCTCGGAAGAATCCATGACGACGAGTATTGCGAATTACCAAAAAATCGACAGCTGGTTCACCGATATGGTAATGCCCGAAGAATCTTTCACCCGTTTGCAGGACATCATCGAAAGCGCCGGCGAACTTTCCGAACGAGTAGAATTTTCAAAAGTAGTAGACAACAAGTACGCGGTCGAAGAATACGCCAAGAGATAAACTCTTCAATACGCGCGAAAAACAAAAGGAAAAACATATGGAACCCATTCTGCAATTCAAAGACGTAAAACTTATCTATCACACCAAACGAAAAGAGACGGTTGCAGCGGAAAATCTCACGTTTGAAGTCGGAAAAGGCGAATTCATCGCTTTCATCGGTCCGTCCGGTTGCGGAAAAACCACGCTGCTCTCGCTCGCCGCAGGGCTTATCAAACCGAGCGAAGGAAGCGTGGAAAGCAAGGGAAGTTTCGGCTACATGCTTCAAAAAGACGAACTCTTCCCTTGGCGGACGATCGAAAAAAACATCTATCTTCCGCTTGAAATCAAAAAACAAAACACTCCCGAACACCGCACCCGCGCAGCGGGACTTGCGGAAAAATACGGGTTGAAAGACTTTTTACAGAGCTATCCTTCACAGCTTTCGGGCGGAATGCGCCAACGCGCGGCGCTTATCCGAACGCTGGCGACGGATCCCGACATTCTCCTGTTAGACGAACCTTTTTCGGCGCTCGACTATCAGACGAGGCTATCGGTCACGGAGGACGTCGCGCACATCATCCGCTCGGAAGAAAAGACAGCCGTTCTCATTACGCACGATATTTCCGAGGCAATCTCGCTCGCCGACCGCGTTCTTGTACTGTCTGCGCGCCCCGCACGCGTCAAAGCGGCGCACGAACTCAATTTCGGAGAAGAAAAAAATCCGTTGAAGAGGCGGGAATCCCCCAATTTTTCGGGCTGGTTCGAGACGCTCTGGAAGGAGTTAAACGCATGAAAAAAAAGTTAAAAATACAAACGAATTATTCGGAAGAACATAAGCGCTTCCTGAGAAAACAACGTAATAATTCCATTATCGTCTGGTCGCTGCGCATCGGAGTTCTCGTTCTGATCTTAGGACTCTGGGAACTTATTACCGCAGTCGGCTGGGCAGACCCATTCATCATGAGTTCCCCCTCCCGAATCTTAAAAACGATCGGTAATCTCTATCGGGAAGGGAGCCTGTTTTACCACATCGGAACCACTCTTTGGGAAACCCTGGCGGGCTTTGCAATCGCCGTCGTGCTCGGAGTGGGAATCGCACTGGCACTTTGGTGGAGCGAAACGCTGAGAAAAGTGTTCGAGCCGTACATCGTTGTATTGAACGCACTACCCAAGATCGCGCTCGGTCCGCTCATCATTATCTGGTTCGGCACGGGAAGCAAAGCGATCCTTGTGATGACGGTGCTCGTCGGCATCATCGTTGCAATCATGCACATGCTCGCAGCATTCGTCGCCACCGACAAAAATAAAATTCTGCTCCTTAAATCCATGGGAGCGACCAAGTTTCAGATTTTAAGAAAACTTGTGATCCCCTCTTCGCTTGCCTCCTTTATTTCCATGCTGAAAGTCAATGTCGGCATGGCGTGGATCGGCTCGATCATGGGCGAATACATCGTTTCGAAAGCGGGTCTCGGTTACCTGATCGTATACGGCGGGCAGGTGTTCAAACTCGATCTTGTGATGAGCGCGACGGTGATCCTTTGCGTGCTTGCGGCGGGAATGTATTTTCTTGTAGTGCTTCTCGAAAAGTTCCTCGTTAAGAATACAGACAGCTGACAGGCAGAGTCCGATTCCGCCGAGGATCGGATAAAAATAACTTACGATCCCGTTCAGTCCCACACGGGACAGCAGGAACGCCGCAAGGAGAATCCCTCCTCTCGCGGCGTTTTTGATCGGTATTTTTTTCAAAGGAGCGAATATCGTCAACAACGGATAAACCGCCGAGACAAGCGAGGTCATAATCGCAAGCGCGACGGCGACATAGAAAAGTTTTGCACTCCGCATGACATAGAGAAAAGGCATTTCGGCTGAGATCGCACCCGCGCCCTCGCCGTAAATTTTTCCTAAAATACAGACTGCGCTTCCCGCTACGATACAGGCGGATAACAAAGCGGGCAACCATGCGGACTTTGTATCCTTTCCCGCGTCCATCAGAACAGGAGCGGCGAGCAACGCGTTCATTCCCGCATATACCGTACCTCCGAAATAAGGCGCGACTTTCCCGCTCGAAACGGGATAACTGAGCGCAAAATTACCCCAACCGAATCCCCATACAAATATCAAAAGAAGCGGAACCAAAATAAGATTGAAAACCGCGATTCCTTTTGTGCCGCGTCCGACGCAAAGAACGGAAATTACCAGTCCCGAAAGCGATAAAAGCGGTTTGTAAGCAGGAAGCAACGAGTCAAGCCCCGCAAGCATTCCCGCCGCGGGGATCAAAGAGAGAATGCACACTGCGCCTTCGATTGCAGGAGCGGCTTTTTTGAATAAAAAACGCATCGCCCCGCGGTAGCCTCCGTACTTTTTCCCCCAACGCATAAAGAGAAAAATCAGCGCCGAAAACAACGCCGAAGAGAGTATAACCGGTAAAACATACTGTTCTCCGCGGAAAAAACGGACAAGCTCCGCACCCGAAATAAATCCCGCTCCTATGCTCGTCCCCACAATAAAAAAAGTTGCGCGAAGAATACCCATCGCACTACCCTATGACTTTTTTGAAAAAATTATGACAAAAAACGGCAAAAAGCTCATTTTTATGCCTGACATAATACTTTGAGTATTGACAAATTCATTAAATTGCTTTATAATGTATTGGTCAGACACAGGAGGAAAGCATGGAAGACGAATTTGAAGAATACGCGAACGGAAACAACGATTCCATGAATGAACAAACAGAAACCGCCGAAACAGAAAAGGAAGAAAAGTCGATCAGTTCCGACCTGATCCGCGGGCACCTCAATACGATCATACTGCGCTCGCTCTCCGACTCGGATAAATACGGCTACGAAATTATCGCGGAAATCGAAAAGAAAAGCTGCGGTCAATACTCGATTAAGCAGCCCTCTTTATACAGCGCTTTGAAACGCCTTGAAACACAGGGTTTTGTCACTTCCTATTGGGGAGGGACGGCAGGCGGCGGAAGAAGAAAGTATTTTTCGCTGACCGAAGACGGCAGAGCGATCACGGAACAAAACCGTTCGGAATGGGAATATTCGAGAACGATCATAGACAGTCTGATCTCTGACAGAGATTTCGATTTTTCCAACCCCGCCCCCTCCGCGGTCAACATGAGGGTTTTGAAAAGTACGACTTCACGCGTCCCCTCCCGCGACACGGAAGAATTCGAAGAATCCGATTCCAAGGGTCAAAATACCGAGAAATTCAAAGAACTCGAAGCCCGCTATAACGAATTGCTTGCCGAAAAAGAGCGCATGCAGGAAGAGCTGTCCGAGAGCAGAGCGCGCGAAGAATATCTTCGCTCCGAACAATATGAAAGCGAAACCCTTGCTTCCGAGCTGAGCGAAGACGAACGCGCCCGCTATCAGGATATTATCCGCGGGCGTGACGAAATCATCAATAGCTTAGACGCGCGTTACGAAGAACTTCTTGAAAAAGAGAAGCAGGAAACAGCCGAAAAAGAACGCGAACGCTACGAAGAAATGCTCAACGCAGAGCGGGAACAATTCCAAAGGGAACAGGAAATTCTTTCCGAAAGTTACCGCCGTCAATACGAAGAGCTTATTCTTAAATCGGAGGAAGGTCTTTCCGAAGAAGAGCGCGCTCAATACGAACAAATTATCCGCGACCGCGAAGAGCAGCTCGAAAACGCGCATAAGCTGTATGAAGAGCGAGCGGAATCTGTCGTTGACGAAAACGAACGGGAACGTTACGAAACGTTATTGCGCGAACAACGGGAAAAACTGGAAGAAGAAACCGCGCGGTATAAGGCGGAATTGGAAGAGCAGGCTGCTCTTTACCGCGAACGGGAAAAAGAAATCAGACATCAGAACTATATCAATTTGATCAACTCGCCTCCCGTTACGGAGAGCAATGCGGAGGAGTTCGACCACTATACTCCCCCTCTCGCACAGGAGACCGATCAGGAAGATACCGCGGAAGAATGGATCGAAGAGCCCTTAAAACGGGATTACCGCTCCGTCGTCGAACAGTTGTATTCGAGCAGTATCCGAATAGACACGCCCGCAGAGATCAAAGACGACGGCGCCCGCCCGCTCGACCGGATCGATTTCCGCGACATTGAAATGAAAGCGTCGCAAGACGGAATCAAGATTATTACTTCGGGAAAGACGGAAAAAACAAACGGACAAAATTCCGCAAGCTTAGTACATAAAGGGAAAGCATTGTTTTTAAGCGCGCTGCTCCTCTTCTTTCTCATCGTTGTAGAAGGCGCGATCGTGCTCGGAATCAAGGGCGCCTATGAAATTCCGATCGCCTATCCCTGCGTCATGTGGGGAATCGGACTCGTGACCCTGCTCGTAACGGGACTTGCCTATGCAAACCATTTCGGAGAACGTTCACTACGGAAATCAACGCCTGCGCTCATCAATGCAATCGTTGCCTACGTGCTTGCGGTCATCGTTGCTCTGATCGTTGCGCTCTCGGTGAATATCGATTTTCATTCGGCAAAAGATCTTGCTTGTTTTGTAGTTATTCCCATTGTTTTTCTCTTTGGAATTGTGATTTTCGGAATCGCCTACTATCTTCAAATCAAACCGAAAAAATAATTCAAACACAAAAAAAGCCTTGCGGTAACCGCAAGGCTTTTTTCTTTTCTGATTATTCCCGTTCTTCCGCAAACACGGCTGCACCGTAAAGTCCCGCATCGTTGCCGAGTACGGCGCGAACAATATCTATAGGCGCATAATCGGCGGCGTAAATCCTCGGTCGAACAAACTCCCTTAAAGGAGCAAGCAGATTTTCACCTTCGTTTGCGACCCCTCCGCCGAGGATAATCGCCTGCGGACGCAGGACGTTAATTAAATTCACAATCCCCTCGCCAAGCGCCGCAATATAATCCGCAATCACTTTTTTTGCCGTGCAATCCCCTTCCGCGCTTGCCAAAAACGCAGTTCTTCCGTTGACGGCATCCAAAGCGGAAGCGAATCTCCAAAGCCCGCTCTCGGGATTTGCAGACATCGCCCTCTGCGTTGCGCGAATCAGCGCGCCTGCCGAAGCGTAACGTTCGAAACAGCCTTTCCTGCCGCAGGTGCAAAGCTCTCCGTCCTGACGGATAATCATATGCCCGATTTCCGCCCCCGCGCTTTTATACCCCTCGAACAGCTTCCCGCCGATCATAATACCGCCGCCGACCCCTGTGCCGAGTGTAACAAGTACGCTGTCGCTGTATTTTGCTCCCGCCCCGTATCGCGCTTCTCCGAGCGCGGCTGCGTTTGCATCGTTCAATACGCAAACACGCTTCCCCGAGAACTTGGAAACAAGCGAAGCAAGTTCCACATTCGTCCAATAAAAATTTGTCCAGCTGACCACAACGCCGGCGCTGCTGTCGATCGCCCCCGGAGATCCGATCCCGATCGCTTCGATTTCCTCGAATTTCTTCCCCGCTTTTTCCGCAACATCAAGAGCAAGACGCGCCAATTTTGCCGCCGTCTCCTGCGGAGTATCTTCCGCAGAAGTCGCAACCGAGCACTTTCCCTCTAATACACCATTTCTCATAACTGCGGCTTTCGCAGACATACCGCCGAGATCGATTCCGATAACCATATTTCTTCCTTAAACGTTCTTGAATATTTTTTTCCACTCGGGAAAACGGGCGATAAATTCTTCGTTCGATTCCGTCTTTTTCAACATATCGAGAAGTCCCGCCACATTGTTCGCAAATCCGCGCTCCCGCATTTCAAACTCGGTTTTAAGTTCTTCTTTGCTCAGCAACAGCTCCTCTTTTCTCGTTCCGGAATGTCCGATGTCGATCGCGGGGAAAATTCTACGCTCCGCAAGCTCGCGGGAGAGAAAAATATCCGCGTTGCCCGTACCTTTGAATTCCTCGTAAATCACGTCGTCCATACGGCTGCCCGTCTCAACAAGCGCAGTCGCAAGTATCGTCACGCTGCCCGCTTCCACAGTATTGCGCGCCGTTCCGAAAAACCGCTTCGGTCCCATGAACGCGCTCGCGTCCAAGCCGCCCGTCAACGTTTTGCCCGTGTTCTCCGTCACATAGTTATAAGCGCGCGTCAGCTTTGTCAATGAATCAAGCAGAATCACGACGTCCATTCCCTGTTCCGCCGCTCGTTTAGCATGTTCGAGAGTAAGCTCTGCGGCGCGGATATGATGCTCCGCTCCCTCGTCGAAGGTGGAGTAAATTACTTCCGCATTGCTCACCGTCCTTCTGAAATCGGTCACCTCTTCGGGGCGCTCGTCGATCAAAAGAACAATAAGGGATATATCTTTGAAACGCGCGGAAATCGAATGCGCGATTTCTTTCAGAAGGGTCGTTTTCCCCGCTTTGGGCGGTGCGACAATGAGTCCGCGCTGCCCCAAACCGATCGGCACGAACAAATCGAGAACGCGCAAAGAAAGCGGACTGTTTTTATCCGACAGATTTATTTTTCGGTCGGGATACTGGGCAGTCAGGGAATCGAAATGCGGACGGCGCTCGTATTTCCCAACGGGATAGCTGTTCACGCTAAGCACATTCCAGATCGCCGCCGAATCGTTTTTCTGGCTCGGGCGGGCGGTACAGGATACAAAGTCTCCCTCTCTGAGCTGCATGGAATGTATGGTCTGCGCCGGAACAAAAACGTCTTCTCCGCTCGTCGGCTGACAATTTTTACTGCGCAGAAATCCGTATCCGTTCTGCATGATTTCGAGAATCCCCGAAAATACGGGAGAGTCATAAGCATCGTCTCGCGGCTCTTCGGGAGACGCGACGCGCATAACGAATTTTCTCTCGCGTTGTTCGGATTCGTAAACTTTACGGATCTCGTCCAATTTGGGCAGAATTTCGGGATTGGGAATAGAATTTTTAGGGGGAGCCCCTACGGGCTTCCCCTCCGACTTGGGAAGAATCGGAGAAACTTTCCCCGTCAGCACATTAATAATTTCGTCGATCAAAACTTCTTTTTTCAGTTGGGTGGCGGCATGAACGCCTTGAAATCTTCCGAATGTTCTTAAATCGCTTAAAGAAAGAGTAGAAAAGTATTCGCGGTATCGCTCGGTAATGGGTTTGCCGTCAATCATTTTTGCCGCTCCATCAGAATGAGTTTTGTTTGCTCTTCTGTAAGGTCGTCGCGAAACAATTCGATTTCGCTTCCTTCGAGTTCTTCCACATCTTCTCCGTTAAAAAGATCGATAAAATCGTCGGGTTTTTCCACGTCGATATCAAGACCCTTCGTTTTGTAATGCATCGGAATGACGTAAGACGGCATGATCCGATCGACGTATTCCTTCGCCTGTTGAGCATCGATCGTATAATTGCCGCCGACGGGAACCAAGAGAACGTGAATGGGAAGAAGCGATTCAATGAGCGAAGAAGAACATTCCTCCCCCAAATCTCCCATATGACAGACTTCGATACCGTCCATACGGAACTTGAAGATCAGGTTTTCGCCGCGGCTTTTTCCGCTCTCGTCGTCATGGTAGCTCTTGATCGCGGTAATCTCTACGCCGCCGACTTCGTACTGCCCCTCGCGATCGAATACAACGGGATTTCCGTCCACTGCCCCGACGTTATTATGATCGTAATGCGAATGGCTTACGGTCACCGCGTCGGCACGCGCCTCGGGCATACTGAACCCGACGTCGCCGTAAGGATCGGTAACGATTACAGTTCCCGTGCTCTCCGTGAATTCAAAACACGAATGCCCCAAATAACGAATTTTCATTTTTCCTCCGAGAAAAATTTTACCTCAATTTTCAATGAAAAAGTTTGAATGATTTCAGAACCGAGAAACCGATAACAAAGCTCCGTTTCTCTTCCCCGATTATTTTTCCGCGTCCGGCAACACTCGGTATAAACGGGAATAATTCCCTTCATTCCCGCGGACGAAAGCGCCAATTCGCTCTCTTTTCCTTCGGAAAAACGGACCGACATTCCGCATTCCCCGCGCCGACGCATCTCTACAAAAGTTTCCGAAAAGAATAGCTCCCCTTCGTCGTTCCCGATCCGATAAGATACCTTCTCTCCTCCCGAAACTTTTTCATAATCGGCTTCCGATTGAAAAAAAGACGTCTCTCCATTGTTATCCGTAATAATTTTCAGGCTGACGACGCGCATTTTCTCTATTATAAAACAAAAAAAAAGTTTTGTAAATTAAAACGCACGCCTTTCAGGGAAATTCCCGCTTGCGAACGACAATCGTGCAAACGATCAGCCGCGACGCAAAAGATCGGTGCGAATCCCGTCGAAAATATTTTTGGCGTATGTAACTTTTTTCGAAAACAATCCTTTATAATGAAAGGGCGTAAAAAAGGTAGCGGCTATCCCGCTTCCGTCAAACAGCACCGTTTTGACAGCGTCGACAACCGATGATTCCGACTTGATCTTCGTCGTACAGGAAAAGAGCGCCTTTTCAAAATACGACGCGTTCAGGATCTGAACCGCCGCTTCGAGCGCAGCTTCCGAATTGATCACGGTATTCATGGGCGGTTGCAGGGGAATAATCTGCCCCATACTGTAATCTCTGTTGATAAAAACAAGCAACGGAAAAAGAACCTTGTCGTTTTCAAGGTTTACTTCGGCAACGTCCAAATGATTATTCAAAATCCGCATAAACGCGTCCATCAGTTGAGGCGGCAGTTCACCGAATTCCATCCTATTCTCCTTCCGTTAGTATACACCGATCTCATTGTAAATAGTTCAAGCAGTCCTCTTCCGTCCGAAGCCGTGCGCGTAAAACGCGCCAATCGGGCAGAATCCGTTCCACTTCCCGCCAAAAACAATTACTGTGATTAAAGTGTTTTGTATGACATAATTCGTGTACGATCACGTAAGCGACAAGCGCAGGGTCTACAAATGCAAGAAAGCAGGTAAACGCCAATACGCCGCTCTTGCTGCAGGATCCCCATCTCGTTCTTGCGGACGATATGCGTATCCCCGAATATTCGAATCCGCAACGACGCGCCGTCTCGTCGACAAGAGGAGGTATTCTCTCCTTTGAAAGCGTTCTGATCAGTTTGAGCAACGACTCTTCACGGCGGTTCTCGGGTAAAAACAATATTCCCTTTCCGATCTTCGCGCTGCCCGTTCCGATTTCATACGATTGCCCGAACAGCACAATCACCGCTCCGTCGCTCAAATCAAGCGTTCGTCTGTTTTTATACTTTTCGATTCGGGAAGTTATCCATCTTTCGTGCCGTCGAACGAAATTTTCGATTTCGCACTCCCCCATATTCAGCGGAACCCGAACAAGCACTTCTCCGTTTTTCGCAACCGAAAGACACAGGGTTTTCCGTTTGCTTTTCAGTACGCGGAACTTCACAGATTCATTATATCACAGTTTTTTTCATTTTTCAAGATTTTCTTGACTTTTCTTTCGAAAAGTTTATAATATTCGCTATGAAATATGTTCCGATTTCAAACTTTCAACCAGATTTGAATCAAATATATACATTTGAAGCGCCTTCTTCAAAAAGTATTCTGAACCGCGCGCTTCTTCTCGCCGCTTTTTCGAAGGGCGACGTGCTTGTCGCATGCAATACATTCGGCGAGGATTCCGTTACTCTGTTACGCTGTCTCTCCTCTCTCGGCATCGTTTACGAAAAACATGCGGAGGGAATTTTTGTTCACGGGTGCGGGGGAATTGTTCCCAATCAAAACGCACAAATCAATGTTGGCAGCGCGGGAACATGCGCCCGCTTTCTGCCTGCAATACTGACCGTTACGGGAGGCGATTATTCTTTCGACGCTTCCGAACAAATGAAACAACGTCCAATGGACTATCTTCCGTCGCTTGAAAAAGCGGGCGCAAAGATAGAATACGGAGAGCAAATCAACCGATTTCCGTTCCGCCTGCGCTCCGACGGCTTCCGCCAACATGAAATTTCCGTGAGCACCGATACAAGCACGCAATACGCAAGCGCGCTCCTTCTTGCGGGCGCGATTTCAAAAACAGCTTTTTCCGTAAAACTCACGGGAGCGCGGACGCAGGGCGGCTACATTAAAATGACACTCTCTCTGCTGAATGCGTTCGGCGCGGAATGGAGACGGGAGCACGATACGATCAAAGTGTTTCCCGCAAAAACGACGCCAACCCGATACGAAGTCGAAGCGGACGTTTCCGCAGCATGCTATTTTTATGCCCTCGCATTGCTCTTCGGTATTAAAGTACTCGTCCGCCGCATAAAAAAGAACAGTTTGCAAAGCGACGCGCAATTTTTCGATCTTCTCAATGACCGCGGCGTCCGTTTTACAGAGACAGACGAAGGACTTCTTGCGGACGGAAGCGGCATTACTGCATACGGAGGCTTCCGCGAAAACCTCCGCGACTTTTCCGATCAGGCGCTGACGGTTGCCGCGCTCGCTCCGTTTGCTTCTTCCTCGACTCGGCTCACGGGAATCAATCATATCCGCTCGCAGGAATGCGATAGGATCGCCGCGATTGAAAAGAATCTCAACGCAATCGGCGTGCCGTGCAGAGCGGGAAAGGATTTCGTCGAAATCGAACCCGCCGTTCCGAAAAGCGGCGCAATCGATACGTTCGACGATCACCGCGTGGCAATGGCGTTTACTCTGACAGCGCTCAGATCAGGCAATCTCGAAATAGATAACCCCGAATGCTGCAAAAAGTCGTTCGGGTCGTTCTTTGAAGAAATCGAAAAATTTTCCCGAAACAATAACACGCGCCGTTGACACGGCGCGTGTTTTACATTGATTTCTTATGGATAAATTCTTTAATGATTGCAAACATTTCTTCCGAAACGACGTGTTCGATCCGACAAGCGTTTGATTCGGCAAGTTCTTCGTCCGCGCCGATCGAGCGCAACAGTTTTGTGATCACACAGTGCCGCTCGTAAACGTTCGCGGCTTTTTGTTTCCCCGATTGCGTCAGAATCAGATCGCCCCCATCGTTCATTTCCACATAACCTTTATTGATCAAAAGATTGACCGCGCGCGATACGCTTGATTTTGCGTATCCGAGTTCCTCTACAATGTCTACGGAACGGACGGACGATTTGCGTCCGCGCAACAACAATATCGTTTCGAGATACATTTCTTCAGACTCATTCGTTCTCATGATCTTTCCTCCCTTTTTTTATAAACGGAATCGGCGCACTTCAATCAGACGGGATACCGTATTCGATCAGCCCCTGCTTTTCCAAACAGTCGAAAAGAGCGCCGATCCCCTCCGACACATCGCAAAACGTTCTATCGAAATCGCCCGTATACCAAGGATCCGCGATCGCGCGGGGTGACGAAGTAAAATCAAGCAGTTTACAGACAGGCTTTGAGATATTCCCCAAAATTTGCTTCATATCTTTCACGTTATATTCGTCCATTCCGATAAAATAATCGTACTTCTGCCCGTCCGATTTCAATAGCAGACGCGCTCTGTGCGGAACCGACGGAATTCCTTCGCGTTTCAATTTTTCGACTGTACCGCGGTGCGGAGGATTTCCGATTTCATCGGTATGCGCCGCCGCGGAATCAACCGATACGTTGATTATTTTCCGTTTGACAATCTCATGAGCGCAGACGCTCTCCGCCATAGGCGAACGGCAAATGTTGCCGTGACACACAAAAAGCAATCGGATCATTGCAATTCCTCCATACGCTTGGAAATTTCACAAATATTTTATCGAAAATGCGTTGCAATCCTCAATAAAGTATGCTAAACTACTGTCATGAAAATCTTCTCGGAGCGTCTTTGTAAGCTCAGGAAGGAAAGAGGCCTCTCACAGTCCACCGTCGCAAAAGCAATCGGCGTGAGTCTCGGAATTGTCTGCTATTGGGAAACCAACAAGAGCGAACCAACGGCAAGCAACGTCGTAAAACTTGCGCGCTATTTCGGCGTAACTGCTGATTACCTTCTGGGGCTATCCGACTAAGACGAAAAAACAAATCGGTTATCTGTTCCGATTGTTTGCAAGTTCTGCTCAATCGGGGTTTTATTTTTCAAAAGTTCATTAAAAATTTTGAATAAATCGCTCGAAAAACATCGATTCCAAAGCTCTGATTCCCGTTGCAGTCTCCTGCGCGGCTATTTTTTTATATTGCGCGATATTCCCGCCCTTCATAGCAAGTTCCGCTCTGAAATAGGCGCACGTACCTTTGGCAGCCGCAGGAAGCATAACGTTTTTTTCCGACTTTCCCTCTACGATACGGCGCATAAACAATGCGTCGCAAATCACTTGCGCGCGGTCGTAATCGTCGAGATATTCGCCGAGCTCTTCGAGCCGATTCAATTCCGTTGCCGCCCGCGTAACATCGCCCCGCCACATCAGAAACTGCCATCTCAAATGGAGCAACGATAAAAACGCAGGCTCGTCCTCCCGCACGACGGGCAAGCCGAAAAGCATGTTTTCGTCTACGGAATCAAAGGTCTCGCGGGATAAAATACCCTGAACGGTCAAAACCGCTGCGACCGTTTGCGCTTCGGGCGCGTTGCTGCGGAACAGACGGATCAACTCCCCGTCCGTGCGACCTGCGGGCAATTCCGCCGGCAAAAGCGCGCAGAAGCCTTCGAATAAATGGAGCGGCGCAAACAACTCGAAAAAGAACAACACCGGATGATAAGGCAACGTAAAAAACAACACACAAAACAC
Organism: uncultured Christensenellaceae bacterium; assembly: GCA_910588695.1. Taxonomy (GTDB): domain Bacteria; phylum Bacillota; class Clostridia; order Christensenellales; family Borkfalkiaceae; genus Gallimonas. The sequence goes on along the minus strand of CAJUOV010000002.1, from coordinate 102,656 downwards.
AAGTCCGTATATAAAATTGAATATTGCCCCGCCATAGCTGACCGCCGATATTCGTTTGCGTACATTCTTATCCCCCATCGGCAAAAACTGCGTTCGTCCCGCAACCTGCGAAAAAGAAAAGCGTATCTTTTTTCTTTCGAACAAGAGCCAGCCGATGCGCACCGATACGGGCTTCATTCGGGCAAAAAGCCCAAAGAAGAGATGTCCGCATTCGTGCACCACAACGGAAGGCGCAAACAAAATACAGACGCCGACAAAGAGAAGAAAACTAAAAATCGTTTCCAAATGTTTTTCGCTCTCGCGATACACTGTAAGACACATCAATGCGCAAGCAACGAGCGCAAGCGCGAAGAATATTCCCGTCAACGTATAATAGATTGCCTTTTTCATATGATCCCCCGCGCGCAAAGATACCCTTCGAGGTTGTCGCGATCGGAAACGTAAATTCCGTCCGATCCGATTTTTTCTGCAATCGCAGTCAAAATGCAAGCCCCGCCCGCAATCACGTCTGCCCTGCTCTCTTCCATGCCGCGCAACCTTTTTCGCTCTTCCACGTTGAGAGAAAAAAGTTTTTCTTTTATTCCCCTCAATTCTTTCAAAGACAAAAAGCAATTTTGAATCAGCGACGCGTCGTAGCGAGCGAGTTCCAGATACAGAGAAGCGAGCGCTGTCGCCGTCCCGCCCACCGCGTAAACTTTTCCTCTCAAAGAGGGCAAATCGGAAAACATCGTTTCTACGAACTTTTCGCTTCTTCTTTGATCGTCACGACAGCGTTCATATAAAGTCACGGCTCCGATCGGGAAACTTTTCTCAAATACTACGTTGCCGTTCGAACGCGAAAAAACTTCGCTGCTTGCGCCGCCCACGTCGAGAACGATTCCGTCGCCCGTTCCGAGCGCGCCGAATGCGGCAAGCTCCGCTTCTTCCTCGCCCGAAACCACATCGATAAAAAGTCCGCAGAGCTCTTTTACGCGATCAAGAAACTCCCCTTTATTTTCCGCCTTTCTTACTGCGGCGGTCGCAAACGCATAGACCCTTTCCGCGCCCGCTTTCACCGCCTCGCCGTAAAAGAAAGAAACCGCCTCCGCGCTCCGCGACAGCGACGCTTGCGCAAGACAGCAGTCTTTCATTCCTTCCCCGAGACGGGTCGTTAAAATTCTCTTTAATATAGTTTTTCCGTCCGCCCAAAGCATAAGGCGAACGGAATTGGAACCGATGTCGATTACCGCTATCATTTTCCGCCCGAGCTCTTCTTCCAACCGTTCATCACGGCAAGCATTCTGAGCCCCTCTTCCGTCTTAAAAAAATCAAGATCTTTTTCGGTTTCTTTTCCGAGCTGTTTGTAATACTCCACCTGATTGCGCAGATTTTTCTCTTCGGCTTTCTTCACACCCATCATTGCAAACTGAATGATCAAAAAAATAACGAGAAACACAATTAAAAGCACACCCGCAACAGTGGCGCCTATTGCGACTCTTTTTGCCTTTGCTTCAACCGTTTCGTTCGCTTCGGTGTTTTGCATCTTTCGTGACATACAACTCTATCCTTTTTCGAAGATCGTATTTTATTATACACCTTTCGGGCAAAAAAAGCAACGATTTTATGAAAACTTTTCAGGTACAAGTAAAAACCCGCCGCACAGCCAAGCAACATATAAATGCGGAACGCAGGAAAACCGAATAACAAGGAAAGAAAGATAAAAAGCAACGTAAAAATCACGGCAAAAAGAAATTCACCCGCGATCTTAACCCATGCGCGTCGGAACGGAAGAACAGCGCAATAGATAACATCGTAAAAAATCCCGCTGAAAATTCCGAATGTAACGCATATAAGAAAAATATAAAATTGATCGGCTCCGTTCATTTGAAGAGCCTTTGAAAAAATTTCCCCTTCACTCCGCCGTAGCGAACGAGAGAAACTTCGCCGACCGCCGCAAACGCGCCGCTCCCCTTTGAAAAAGTCAATACCTTCAAATTGGAACCGGTGATCCGCATTCTCTTTCCCGCAACGGTCAGACGAATCTCGGCGTCGGAGAATGCGTCTACGCTCTCTACTCCCGTTAAAGAAATCTTTTTCTGTTGCTCGATCGTAAGTACGCTGTTCGTTTCGTTTTGCATACTTCATTGTATTGTAAAAAAAACGCAAATATCACAAAAAAATCCCGCCTGAATGCGGGATTTCTCTTTTTATGTCTGACATAATACTATATAAATCACTGCGATTTAGCCTTTGCACGTGCTTTTGCACGCAATTCACTATCCAGAATGCGTTTTCTGACACGTACTGACTTTGGCGTGATTTCCAAAAGCTCATCGTCTTTGATGAATTCCAACGCTTCTTCCAAGCTCATTTTCTTATGCGGTATCAGACGAAGCGCATCGTCGGATGACGAAGATCGGGTATTCGTTAAATGTTTTGTCTTACAAACATTCAGATTGATGTCTTCATCCTTGGGCGAGAATCCGATCACCATGCCCTCGTAGACAGGAGTTCCGGCACCGATAAAGAGCGTTCCCCTTCCCTGCGCATTGAAAAGCCCGTATGTGACCGATTCCCCCGTTTCAAAGGCAACCAGCGAGCCGACGCGAGATTTTGTCAGTTCTCCCTTATAGGGCTGATATTCGTAAAACACCGAACTCATCACGCCTTCGCCCTTGGTATCCGTGAGGAACTCGCTTTTATATCCGAAGAGCCCGCGGGCAGGCACAAGAAATTCGAGACGCATACGCGAACCGAGCGCACTCATATGAACGAGCTCTCCCTTCCGTTCCCCCATGCTCTGAAATACGGGACCCGTCACTGTTTCCGGAACATCCGCGATCAGGCGATCTACCGGTTCGTAACGTTCGCCGTCCACTTCCTTAAACAGCACCTTCGGAGAACTGACCTGAAATTCATAGCCCTCCCGCCGCATGGTTTCGATCAAAATGGAGAGGTGCATCTCACCTCTGCCCGAAACACGGAACGCGTCTGCGGAGTCGGTATCCTCTACGCGCAGCGAAACATCGCGCAGCAGTTCGCGGTACAGACGTTCCCGTAAATGACGCGTTGTGACGAATTTGCCTTCTTTTCCCGCAAAGGGAGAATCGTTAACGGAAAAAATCATCTCCACCGTGGGCTCGGAAATTTTTACGAAAGGCGCGGGCTCGACGCAATCGGAAGCGCAGACGGTATCGCCGATATTGATTTTTTCAAGCCCCGAAAAACAAACGATGTCTCCCGCGGAAGCGCTTTCGCAAGCAACCCGTTCCAACCCCTCGATCTCATAGAGATTGACAAGCTTTCCCTTCAAATTTACATCTTTTTTATTATAATTACAGACGGTAACTTCCTGCCCCTGCCGCGCGACGCCGCGTTCGATCCGCCCGATTCCGATCCGCCCGACATATTCGTTATAATCGATCGACGAGACAAGAATCTGCATTCCGCCCTTATCGTCGAGTTCCAAGGGAGGAAAATGCGACAAAATGGTATCAAAGAGCGGCTTAAGATCGGAGCCTGCTTGCGACGAATCGAGCGACGCCGTGCCCTCTCTCCCCGAGCAATAGACAAAAGGACTGTCGAGCTGCTCGTCGGAAGCATTCAGATCCATCAAAAGCTCCAAGACTTCGTCTTCAACTTCTTTGATCCGCGCGTCCGGACGGTCGATCTTGTTGACAACAATGATCAGCTTCAACCCGAGTTCCAGCGCTTTCTGCGTAACAAAACGCGTCTGCGGCATCGGTCCCTCGGCCGCGTCTACCAGAAGAAGAACGCCCGAAACCATTTTCAGCGAGCGCTCCACCTCTCCCGAAAAATCCGCATGCCCCGGAGTATCCACGATATTGACCTTGATTCCTTTGTAATGCATGGAAGTATTCTTTGCAAGAATCGTGATTCCGCGCTCGCGCTCCAACGCGCCGCTGTCCATGACGCGATCCTCCACAACCTGATTGGCGCGGAAGGTGCCGCCTTGTTTCAGCATCTGATCGACGAGCGTCGTTTTTCCGTGATCGACGTGCGCGATGATTGCTATGTTTCTTAAATCTTCTCTCTTCATCTATTTTACCTCTTTCGGAACATCGTTGTGATAAGTGCAGAACCTGATTGTGTATCCGTTGTCGTTCTGCGGTTCGCTCTCAAATTCCAGACGGAAACCCTCTTCCTCATCGAGATTCGGAACAAAAGTATCCGCTCCGCCCGAGGCGTCGACTTTCGTTACAAGCACGTCGGTACAATAGGGAATCAGCGCTCTGTACACGCTTGCGCCGCCGATTACGAACACGTCGTCTGCGGGATATTTTTCAAGCTCTTCGAATAACTCCTCAAAATTGTGAACCGTAATCACATCTTCATCCACATCTTCGAGACTGAGCACGATGTTGACTCTGTTTTTGAGCGGCTTACCGTCGGGGAAGGATTTTAACGTATTCAGTCCCATCACAACGACCTTTCCCTTCGTCGTTTCGCGGAAAAATTTCATATCCTTGGGCAGAGAAAACATCAAATCGTTGCTTTTTCCGATCCCCCAATTTCTGTCTGCGTGAAAAATCGCTTTCATATTGCCACCGGTATTTTTGTTTCAAGTTTGGAATAATCGTAATCTTTCAGTTCGAACGAATCCACCGTGAAGTCATAAAAATTCGTCACGGAAGGATCGACGACAAGTTTCGGCGCGGGCTTTAACGGATTTTTCATCACTTCCTCCACGATCGGCAGATGTCTGTCATAGAGATGGGCGTCCGCAATCACATGCACAAGTTCCCCTGCCTTGAAACCGCTGACCTTGGCAAACATGATAAGAAGCACCGCATACTGTACGACGTTCCAGTTATTTGCCGTCAGCATATCGTTGGAACGCTGATTCAGAATCCCGTTAAGCGTATCGCCCGAAACATTGAACGTCATAGAATAGGCGCACGGATAAAGATTCATTTCGTGCAAGTCCTCGAAATTATAGATATTCGTCATAATCCTGCGCGACGCGGGATTATGTTTCAGATCGAACAGAACTCGATCCACCTGATCGAATTCCCCCTCTTTATAAATCGCTTTTTTTCCGAGCTGATACCCGTAAGCCTTGCCGATACTGCCTTTTTCGTCCGCCCAGCTATCCCAGATATGCGACTTTAAGTCGTGAATATTATTGCTCTTTTTCTGCCAGATCCAAAGAAGCTCGTCCACGCAGGACTTAAACGCCGTGCGTCGGATCGTTAAAATCGGAAATTCTTCCTGCAAATTATAACGGTTGACAATCCCGAATTTTTTTACGGTATGCGCGGGCGCGCCGTCCTCCCATCGGGGACGGACGTCAAGTTCCGTATCCCATACGCCATTCCGAATAATATCTTTGCAATTCCCGATAAAAATCTCGTCTGCTCTGCTCATTTCGTTTCGACCGCCTCCCGAATGCGTTTTTTCGTTTCATTCGCACCCATAATCTGCATCACCGTCCACAGATCCGGACTGTTCGCCCTACCCGTTACGGCGATACGCAACACTTCCGCAATATCCGAAACGCTCCCTTTATAAGCGGACGGATTCTCTTTATAGTCCCGCATTTCCGCAGCGAAACCGAGCTTTGCCGCGACCTCTTTGACTTTGGAAAACCACGCTTGTGAATCGTCCTTTTCGTCGTATGTTTCTAAAAACGCAATAAGAATATCCCGCTTCGTTTTATCGTCTACACGGTATTCATCCGATCTTTCGGAAACGCCGAAGAAATAAGAGATCAAATCCATGCTCTGACGCGCCGTCATAATATCCTTTCTACGCTTTTTGCCGCCGATCCCCATGACCAAAGTAAGAATTTTCAGCAGATAATCACGATCGGAAAAATATTGTTTCTGCTCTTCGCTTCCGTATTCGTCCGCCCACTCTTTCAAAAAGCCGAACATTTCTTCCGCAGAGAGCGACGAAAGTTCGTTTTTGGAGATATCGTTGAGTTTATCGAGATCGAAAAGCGCGCCGCTCCTGCCCATCTTTTTCACGGAAAACGGAAATTCTTCAAGCTGTTTTTCGGGATTTTTCCGATACCATTCCTCAAAGTTGGAATTGAGGAGGGTGAGCATATATACGCGCACCGCCCGCGGGAAATACCCCTCCTGACGGTAAAATTCAAGGGAGAGCTCGGGGTCTTTACGCTTGCTCAATTTCCTCCTTGTTTCACCGTCCTGCTTCATGAGCGAACAGTTATGTCCGTAGCGCGGAAGCGGGAACCCCAACACGGAAAACAGCTCCAAGTGAATGGGAAGCGACGCAAGCCACTCTTCGCCGCGAATGACAAGAGTGGTACGCATAAAATGATCGTCGATCGCGTGCGCAAAGTGATATGTCGGAATTTTATCGCTTTTCAGAATGACGACGTCCTGATCGTTTTCCGTGACCGTAATGTCACCTTTGATCTCGTCATGAAAGGTAATTTTGCGTTCGGGATTCCCCTCCGACCTCAAACGAATCACAAAAGGTTTTCCCGCGTCGAGATTTTTATAAATCTCGTCTTCCGTCAGATTGCGGCAACGGGCGTATTCGCCGTAATATCCGGTGATCTTCTTCTCCTGCGTCTGCCTGTCCCGAAGCGAAGAAAGTTCTTCTTCCGTACAAAAACAGGGATACGCCTTTCCGCGCGCAATAAGGTCTTTGACAAATGCGCGGTAAATATCTGCGCGCTGACGCTGATACCAAGGCGCATACGTGTTGTCGCCCCCGATCTCAGCCCCTTCGTCGAAACGAATGGAAAAATAGCGAAGCGCGCTTTTGACCGCTTCGACCGCGCCGTCCACTCTCCGCTTTTCATCGGTATCCTCGATTCTCAGATACATGACGCCGCCGCTCAAATGCGCGATTCTTTCATTTGCAATCGCCACAAACAAATTACCGAGATGAATAAATCCAGTAGGCGAAGGCGCGAGACGGGTTACTTCCGCACCTTTTGCAATCGCACGGGGCGGATATTTTTCTTCATAATACGCAAGCGGCGGATAACTCTCAGGCAAAAGGCGTTCCGCAAGTTTTTGATAGTCCATTTTTACTCCGATATTTTCAAAATAATTTCTTCCGCGATCTGCTCTGCCGTTTTACGGCAGCAGTCTACCGAAACATCCGCATATTCTTCATAGAGAGGGATCCGTTCCGCATATAAATCTTCCACGCAAGTCAGCGTTCCGCGCATCACCACGCCCCGCCGTACAAGATCGGGAATACGCCGTTTTATCTCGTCGATTCCGATTTTAAGATAAACGCACTTCCCCTTTTGCTTCAACCGTTTCATTGCAAAATCGGAATAGACGACGCTGCCTCCCGTTGCAATCACGCATCGGGATACGTCGAGTCCCGCATTGATCCTTTCTTCCAGATCGAGAAAGCCGTCCGTACCACGCTCCTTTATGATCTCCGATAGAAACTTCCCTTCGATTCCGCGAATGATCAAATCACTGTCGATAAAGCCGAAACCGATTTTCTCGGCAAGAAGCGCGCCGATCGTACTTTTACCGGAAGAAGGCATTCCGATTAGCACCACATTTTTCATACCTTTTTATTATAATGGTAAGGAATCGAATTGTCAAACCCGCACGGGCGCAACGGAAAATTTTTTCGGATATTTTTTTGTTTTATACTTGACAATTTGTTCATGAAGTAATATAATCTAGTTAATCAAATTATCGGAGGCTGTTTATGAAAAAGAAACTTGCGGCGATTTTCAGTTCCATCGGGCTTGCGCTTCTCATGCTCGTCACGTTCTGCGCTTGTTCGACCTACGGCGGAATCGAAAAGAAATTCAAAAACGAAGGCTGGTCGGAAAACAAAGATCTCGTAAATTTGCAGGAGGCTTTGCTTACCAAAGCGCTCGGAGAAGATTATAAGAGCGTTTGCACCATTCATGCTCTCGGCAAAGACGACTCCGCTCTCAACTATGTTGTGATTCTCGAATTCAACTCCACCGAAGAGATGGAAAAGAAAATCAGCGAAAGCGAAACGCTCAAGGGAATTGTTAAAGACGCGCAGAACTCGGAGTTCATCAACGGAAACTGCGTTCTCGTATTCTACACCCCTTTAGGCGGCGGGAACGATGTTTTCAAATCAAGCAAATAAAAAATCAGCCTCCCGTTTCGGGAGGTTTTTTTTGTTTTTGCAAAAACCTGCTTAAAATAAGTTGTTTTTTCCGAAACGATATGTTATACTTTGATGTGAATTTTTGAGAAAAGGAATCGGAATATGAACGTAAAGTCACTAATCGAGAATTTACTCATTCCTGCGAGCACAGCTCCCCTCTATAACACTTACCGCATCATCAGCATCGTACTCATTGTACTCATGGGCGTTGCCGCGCTTGCCGCAATCATTCTTGTAATGCTGCAACCCGGTAATTCGCAGGGAATCGACGCACTCGGCGGTTCGAGCGAAACTTTCTACGGAAAAAACAAAGGCAGATCGACGGAATCCAAGCTCAAACTTGCGACTTATATCTGTCTCGGAATCCTTGCCCTTTTTGCGATTATATTCTTTGTATTGCAATTCGAGGGAATCTGGACCTGATTTTCACAGAAGAAATTTTAGTTACGGGCGGCTCTACCGAGTTGCCCGTGTAATTTTATATAGAACTTTTTCCGCGTAAAGCGGACGGGAGATAACTTGAACGCCAAACAGACAATCTTAAAAAAAATCAAAGACGGAACTTTTTCGCTGAATTCGGGTGAACAAATCGCGAAAAAACTTCGTCTTTCCCAAAAGGACAAAGCCGGTCTTTTTCGTATGCTCGACGAACTTTACAGAGAAGGCGCGATTTTGCGCGACTCTTCTTTCCGCTACGGAACAAAAGAACAGTTTCATGCAAAAGAGGGCGTATTATCGGCAAACGAACGCGGATTCGGATTTTTTATACCGGACGATAAAAAACTTTCGGACCTCTTTATCCCCCGCCGCGCTTTGAACGGCGCTCTGCATACGGACAGAGTTCTTGCCTGCGGCGTGGGCGGAAGAAACGGAGACGAGGGCGAAATTCTTGCCGTACTTTCCCGAGGGAAAAAAGAAATCGTTGGAGTCTATCGCGGCAATTCCCGTTTCGGCACCCTTCTGCCCGACGACAAAAAATTTACGGAATCGGTATTTATCCCTGCCGGTAAGTCGAAAAACTGCAAAAACGGCATGAAGGCTATCGCGCGGATCATAGACTACGGCGAACGGGGCGTAAGCGGAGAAATCATCGAAGTCTTGGGCGAGGACGGCGACTTTTTCGTGGAAGAAACCGCGCTCATCCGCAGCCACTCTCTGCGGGAAGAATTTCCCGACGATGTGATTGCCGAAGCGGAAAGACAAGCTGCAAAACCCGTCAACGATTTTTCCGCCCGTCTCGACCTGAGAAACGAGCTGATAATAACGATAGACGGCGAAGATACCCGCGACATCGACGATGCGATCTCTCTCGAAAAAAAAGGCGATAAGTATTATCTCGGCGTGCACATCGCCGACGTTACGCATTACGTTGCACGCGGCGGCGTTCTCGACAAGGAAGCGTATGCGCGCGGAACGAGCGTCTATTTCCCCGACCGCGTACTTCCCATGCTTCCCAAAGCGTTATCCAACAATATCTGTTCCCTCAACGAAGGCGCAGACCGCCATACCCTTTCTTGTCTCATGACGATTTCTGAAACGGGTAAAGTTATATCAAAAAAAATCGTCCCTTCCGTGATCCGTTCCCGCCACCGTATGACCTATACGGACGTGACTGCAATCAGCGAAGGCGACAGAAAGACGCGGGAAAAATATCCCGATCTTACCGATTTCGTCGCCGACGCAGTCACTCTCACAAAAATTCTGAAACGCGCAAGAGAGCGAAAAGGCGGCGTGGAACTCGACGTAAAAGAAACGAAAATTCTCTTCGACAACGGAAAAATATCCATTCCGGAATATGAGAGAAGCATTTCTCACGAAATGATCGAACAGTTCATGGTGCTTGCAAACGAGAGCGTTGCGACGTTGATGCAGGAAGCCGAAATGCCCTTTATTTACCGCATTCACGAGCGTCCGTCGCCCGAAAAGGCGAACGCTTTCTCGGAATTTTTGCGCGATCTCGGGATTTCGGTACAATTCGATCCCGAAAACGTCAATCCGCAAGACTTCAAAAAAGTTTTGCAGCTCTCCCGTAATCTGCCCGCTTATCCCGTGATCAACCGCGTAATGCTGCGCTCGATGATGAAAGCGGCCTACTCGCCCGAAAACCTCGGACATTTCGGGCTCGCATCCGAATGTTACTGCCATTTTACGTCCCCCATCCGCCGCTATCCCGATCTGGCGATACACCGCATCATTAAGGATTATCTTTTGCAGGGCGGGAAATCGGGAACCAAATACGAAAAATTTGTTCAGGAGGCAGCCGTGCAATCCTCTGCCTGCGAAAGAAACGCCGAAAGCGCGGAACGCGACGTAGACGCGCTCTATATCGTAAAATATATGTCGGAAAAAATCGGGGAATCGTATGAAGCGACCGTTTCCGGCGTGACCGCTTTCGGGGTATTTGCAGAACTGAAAAATACCGTCGAGGGATTGATCCCTCTCGAAACGCTGCCTGATGACAGCTACGAACTGATCGAATCGAAATTTTTACTTCGAGGAACAAAAAACTCTTATCGGATCGGAGATCGGATCCGCGTAAAAGTCGCCGCCGTGGATTGGGGCGCGCGGCGGGTTCTCTTTGTTCCGGACGGGGTCGCAATATGAAAATAATAGCTCTGAATAAATCCGCGTCTTTTGAATATTTTATACTCGATAAATACGAAGCGGGAATTGTGCTTGAAGGAAGTGAAGTAAAATCTCTGAGAAACGGGAGAGCATCTCTTTCGGAAAGTTTCTGCGAAATCAGATCGGGTGAGATTTACCTGAAAAATATGCATATCGCCCTCTACGACAAGAGCGGCGCATTTTCAACGCGAGAATCGAGAAAGGACAGAAAACTGCTTTTACACAAAGACGAAATCGCCAAGATTACGGGAAAAGTCAACGAAAAAGGTCATACTCTCGTTCCCTTAAAATTATATTTCAAAGACGCGCTTGTCAAAATCGAAATCGCGCTTGCCAAAGGCAAACACACCTACGACAAAAAACAGGCGATCGCTGAGCGCGACGTAAAGCGCGCGACAGACCGCGAAATAAAACAATACCGCAACTATTGAACAGGCGTTTCCACAAACCAGCGCATCTCTTCCGGCTCGTAATAGAGATACTTTTCTCTGCCCGCAAGAATACAGGTATAGCGGACGGGCAACACCGAACCGACGCGAGCCGACGCTCGTTCGATAAATTTGACCCGTTCGATCAGAAACGTTCTTCCGTCCGTCCATTTGATACGAACGGGACGCATTCCGCCCTCTTTCAAAAATTTCACTTCTACTTCTACGTGGACTTTTTGATAATCCATGTTTTCAGTCTGTGTAATTCACAAAAAAACCCGCGGCTGACTGCCGCGGGTTATATTTCATACATCAGACGTTAACTTTTCCCTGCTCGCCGAGCGAATCTTTATGCTTTTCGAGAATGGGATCGATTTCGTTTTTAATAAACTCTGCCGTCTGTTCGGGCGCGCGCCCGATAAACTTTTCGGAATCTACAATATCGCCGAGCCTCCCGTGAACGGGTTTGAAAAGTTCCTCTTTTTCGATGAGCTCCAACAGATTGTTGTCTTTTCCCTCGCGCTTTACGTTATTGCCCGCTTCCATGGAGAGCCGACGTATTTTTTCGTGCAATTCCTGTCTGTCTCCGCCCGCTTTGACGCACTCCATGATAATATTTTCCGTCGCCATAAAAGGAAGTTCTGCGTTTACGTGCTTCGCAATAACTTTATCGTACACGACGAGATTTTCCGAAACATTCAGATAGATATTCAGAATCGCATCAACCGTCAAAAACGCCTGTGCGTTCACGATCCTGCGATTGGCAGAATCGTCGAGCGTGCGTTCGAACCACTGCGTAGACGCGGTAATCGCGCTATTCATAGGCAGAGAAACCATAAATCGGCACAATGAACCCATACGCTCCGAACGCATCGGATTGCGCTTATATGCCATTGCAGACGAGCCGATCTGACTTTTTTCGAAAGGCTCCTCCACTTCTTTCATATTCTGCAAAATACGAATATCGTTCGAGAACTTATATGCGCTTTGCGCGATCTGAGATAGAACGCAGAGAACATTATAATCGAATTTTCTCGGATAAGTCTGCCCCGTGACTCCGTAGACATTTTTATAACCGAGTTTTGCGACAACTCTCTTTTCGAGTTCTTTGACTTTTTCCGTATTGCCGTCGAACAGCTCCAAAAAGCTCGCCTGCGTCCCCGTCGTACCCTTGACGCCTCTCAAACGGAAATGCTCGACGAGGTTTTGCAGATTCTCGTAATCGAGCATCAGATCCTGCAACCAAAGCGTCGCGCGTTTCCCGACCGTTGTGAGCTGAGCGGGCTGTAAATGGGTAAAACCGAGCGTAGGCAAACCTTTATAAGCAAGAGCGAACTTTTTGAGCTTGTCCATGACGTTGACAAGTTTTCTCAAAAGAATCTGCAACCCGTCGTACATGATCATAAGCTCGGAATTACAATCCACGAAACAACTTGTAGCGCCTAAGTGAATTATCGGTTTTGCAAGCGGCGCAACGTCGCCGTATGCCTTGACATGCGCCATTACATCGTGTCTGACTTCCCGTTCGTAAGCCTCTGCCTTGGCGTAATCGATGTCGCTCTCGTGCGTTTTCAGCTCCTTGATCTGCGCTTCCGTAATCGGAAGCCCCAGCTCCATTTCGCTCTCCGCAAGCGCAATCCAAAGTTTTCTCCAAAGGCGGAACCGCTTTTCATCCCCGAAATTTTCTTGCATTTCACGGCTGGCATAGCGGGTATTTAAGGGGTTTTCATACAGTGTTTTGTCTGGCATAGTACTCTCCTAAGCGCGTTTCGGCTCCGCATATTCGATTCCAAAGGTCTCTACCGTCACTTTTTTCATGCGTTGAGGCTTTACGGGTCTGTCGCCGAAAGAGGTCTGAACAGCAGCGATCTCGTCTACCGTGTCCATTCCCTCAATCACTTTACCGAATGCGGCGTACTGCCCGTCGAGGTGCGGCGAATCTTTGTGCATAACAAAAAATTGCGAACCTGCGGAATTCGGATTCCCCGTTCTTGCCATTGAGAGAACGCCTCTCTCGTGACGGAGAGAATTTGCAAAGCCGTTCATACGGAATTCTCCCGCGATACAATACCCCGGACCTCCCGTTCCCATGCCTTGCGGATCGCCGCCCTGAATCATAAATCCCGCAATCACGCGGTGAAAAATCACGCCGTCGTAAAAGCCTTTTTTAACGAGACTTATAAAGTTATTCACGGTGTTAGGCGCGATCTCGGGATAGAGCTCCGCGCGAAACGTCTTGCCGTTTTCCATCTCAAAAGTTACTACCGGATTCTGTGTCATTATATCATCTCCTCATATTTAATAATTTCCGTACCAGCTTCTTTGAAAAGTTCTATGGAAAATTCATCGGGATACCCCTCTTTATAGACTACGCGTCTGATCCCTGCGTTAATAATCATCTTCGCACAGATGACGCAGGGCTGATGGGTGCAATAGAGTGTTGCCCCGTCGATATTCGCCCCGTAGCGCGCCGCCTGAATAATGGCGTTCTGCTCGGCGTGGGCGGCATAGCAGGTTTCGGCGCGGGTACCGCTCGGAATATTCATTTTTTCGCGCAGACACTCTCCCCGCTCCATACAGGAAGAAATACCAGCGGGCGCCCCGTTGTAACCCGTAGTCAGAACACGCTTGTCTTTTACAATGATCGCGCCGACTTTACGTCTGAAACAACTCGCCCAAGTACCGACGAGTTCGGTCAGCTCCATAAACCGACTATCCCACTTTTCCATAAATTACCTCCCGATGATTATAACACAAAGTATTGGACGCTGTCAATAATGAAACACAAGAAATTGGGGTATCGGTAAAAAAAGAATTTCTGAAAGAAATGGAAAATTTTTCAAAAAGCCGTTTGACATCCGTGTAAATACGTGTATAATAAATACGGTTATAAAAGAACTTTATTAGGAGGTCGTTTATGAATATCAAACCTTTATTCGACAAGGTAGTCGTGGAAGCGGTTACCGTAGAAGAAAAAACAAAGAGCGGATTCTTTCTTCCCTCTTCCGCGCAGGAAAAGCCGCAGGTCTGCGCAGTTGTTGCGGTCGGTCCCGGCGGCGTGCTCGACGGAAAAGAAATCGTGATGCAGGTAAAGAAAGGCGACAAAGTTCTCTGCTCCAAATACGCGGGAACGGATTTCAAAGTAGACGGCAAAGAATTCACCATTCTCAAACAGAGTGACATTCTTGCAATCGTAGAATAATCAGGAGGTATTTTATTATGGCAAAACAAATCAAATACGGAGACGAAGCAAGAAAAGCTCTCGAAACGGGCGTGAACGTTCTTGCAGACACAGTTAAAATCACGCTCGGTCCCAAGGGCAGAAACGTTGTGCTCGATAAAAAATTCGGCGCTCCCCTCATCACGAACGACGGCGTTACGATCGCAAAAGAAATCGAATTACCCGATCCTTTCGAAAATATGGGCGCACAGCTCGTAAAAGAAGTTTCAACCAAAACGAACGACGTGGCGGGCGACGGAACGACGACTGCGGTTCTTTTGGCACAGGCGATCATCCGCGAAGGCCTGAAAAACCTTGCGGCGGGCGCAAACCCCATTATTTTGAGAAAAGGCATCGACAAAGCGGTCGAAGCGGCTGTTGCACAGATCAAATCCATCTCCAAGACGGTAGACGGCAAAAAAGCGATCTCTCAGGTCGCGGCGATTTCGGCAGGCGACGAGACGGTCGGCGAGCTGATCGCAAACGCTATGGAAACCGTTGGAAAAGACGGCGTGATCACCGTTGAAGAAGGAAAGTCCATGACCACCGAACTGACAACCGTCGAAGGCATGCAGTTCGACAGAGGCTACGCTTCAGCATACATGGTGACGAACACCGAGAAAATGGAAGCCGTTCTCGAAAACCCCTATATTCTCATCACGGACAGAAAAATTTCCAATTTGCAGGAAATTCTTCCTATCGTAGAACCCCTCGCTCAACAGGGCGCACGCCTTCTCATCATCGCAGAGGACGTTGAAGGCGACGCGCTCGCCGCGCTCATCGTGAACAAACTTAAAGGCGTATTCAACTGCGTTGCAGTAAAAGCTCCCGGATTCGGCGACAGAAGAAAGGAAATGTTGCAGGACATTGCAGTTCTTACGGGCGGCACGGTCATCTCTTCGGATCTCGGCTACGAATTCAAAGACGTAACCCCCGATATGCTCGGCAGAGCCAATCAGGTCAAAGTCGATAAAGACAACACCACCATCGTAGACGGCGCAGGCAACAAAAAAGACATTAAAGCGCGCGTCGCTTCCATTAAGGCGCAGATCGAAGTCACGACTTCCGATTACGATAAAGAGAAATTGCAGGAACGTCTTGCGAAACTTGCAGGCGGAGTCGCAGTTATCAATGTAGGCGCGGCGACCGAAGTTGAAATGAAAGAAAAGAAACTCAGAATCGACGACGCGCTTGCAGCAACCCGCGCGGCGGTCGAAGAAGGTTATGTCCCCGGCGGCGGAAGCGCGCTTCTGAGCTGCGTGCCCGTTCTGGAAAAACTCGTCTCCACCCTCTCGGGCGATGAAAAGACGGGCGCGGCGATCATTCTGAAAGCCTGCGAAGAGCCTGTCCGCCAGATCGCGAAAAACGCAGGAATGGACGGTTCCGTTGTCGTCGACAAGATTCTGACCAAGAACGAGCCTACTTACGGTTTCGACGCTTTGAAAAACAACTACACAGATATGGTCAAGAGCGGCATCATCGATCCCACGAAAGTGACCCGTTCGGTTCTGCAAAACGCGGCTTCCGTCGCCTCGACTCTCTTAACGACGGAATCCATCGTGACCGACATTCCTACTCCTCCCGCGCCCGCGGCTCCCGCAGGCGGCATGGACGGAATGTATTGATGAACATTCAAAAAGAGCTTCCTCTCGGAAGCTCTTTTTTATTTTTTATAAATTCTCATATAATGGCGCGAACGACGCTCTTTCACGGGCGGAAGCTTCATATAATCGCCGAACGAATTCTTCAAGAGTAAGTCGTAATCGGAAACCGCCATAAACTTTCTGCCTTCGAACTCCAATTCGCAATAATTCTCGTACACTTCCGTGGGAACCCATTCGGTAGGATACCCGTAATTATGACAAGACGCCCACTTCGTTTTGCCGAATTCGTATTTCCGCGCCGATTCATTCATCTTTTTTACGATGCGCGAACGCGGAACAAACAGGTTGTGCCCCAAATAAAACCAAAAGCCGATTATGTAGGCGATAAAGCCCCACCATCTGTCCATTGTATACCATTGGCAGATCCCCGTAGATATGACCATTTTTCGTTCTTTTCTAAACTGTTCTTTTCGCTCCTCCTCCGAATCCGCCGCGCCGTCCACGGGAAAAATATCGAGAAAGAGATATTTGACTTCGAGATGATTCGAAGTACGGAGTGGATACCTTGTATCGAGAAGTTTCGTAAAACAGTAAAACGTTCCTTTTCCCCGATCTTTACTATACTTCATATGCGCCGGAAGAACCCCTTCGCCGGCAATAATCCCTAAAAATTTCTCGTAATCGGGGCGGGGCATATAGACGTCGGCATCGTCATCCCACGGAATAAACCCCTTATGCCTGACCGCGCCCAGCAATGTGCCGCAACAAAGAGTATACCGAAGTCCGTGTTCTCTGCATATACGGTCGAATTCGGTCATCATGTCCAAAAGCGCCTCTTGATTCTCTCTTAAAGTAAGTCTTTTCATTTATCCTCTCCGTTTAGACAACAAAAAAGAATAACTCTCTTCTCGCTTTCGCAAAATCAGAGTTATTCTCTTCGTTTTTAATATTTGATTTTTTTACTGCGCGACGGCAAACCGCAGCTACGCAGTTTCTATCCGGTAAACACCCCCCCCCGGCAATCACGTCGGAGAAAACGCCTTCGTATTCCCGAGCCACCTCGCGCCAACCGACCAATTTTACGGTATCCGTATTTTTCGACACGCGCGCCAGCAATTCGGCATCGTTTACGATTTCGTAAATCCGCTCGGCATAACTTTGCACATTGTTATCCGAAAGAAACCCATTCACGTTATCGGTGATTCTTTCGCCCGAACCCACACCTTTCAATGTCAAACTCGGCGTGCCCTGACGGGCGGCTTCGCATATCACAAGTCCGTCGTTATCAAAGGTCGAAGGGAACAAAAACAGATCCGCCTTTTGATATAGCTTTGCAAGTTCGCTCTTATCCGAAATGTAACCGTAAAATTCAAGATTTTGGGCAATCCCCTCTTTTTTCGCGAGCCGCCGCAGAGCCTTCTCGTATTTTCCGCTCCCCGCCAGCATAAATTTGAAATCGGAAAATCCTTTTTCCCGTTTCAAAAGCCCTAAACTGCGGATCGAGAACTGAATATTTTTCAATTTACTGAGCTTTCCGCTGAACATAAAACGGAAAATACCTTCTCGCGCCGAAGCTAAAGGCGCGGTCATGACAAGATCGGAACCGTTGCGGATCACACCGATTTCTTTTTTGCAACCGTAGTTTTCAAGCTGGCGTTTCATGTCGTTGCAAACCGTAAACACCCGATCGGTACGGTTCAGTTTGGAAGCAAGCGAACGGACGACGCAATGAGTGATCAGTCTGCTCTTCGTGCCGTCGTAAAATGCCTCTTTGAATTTAGTATGTATGGTCGCGACAACGGGTTTACGAAGCGTTTTCGCAAGCCTGATTGCACATTTCGCCATGCCCGTCGCGGAACAATAATAGAGCACGTCGGGATCGAACGCTCTCACCCTTTTCAGTATTTTACCGTAATCAAAAGCAAGCAAAACCGCCATATCGCTCTCGGTCACCTTTATGCTTCTGACTCTAACGACTTCGAACTCCGAAAAAGACTGTTCGCAATGATAATCGGGAGCAAACAGCAAAATCTCATGACCGAGAGCGACCAACTCCCGACACAGGCAATAAACCGCATACTCCGTTCCGCCCCATCCCGGCAAGAAGCTGTCCGTAAATACCGCTATTTTCAAACCGCATCCTCCAAACTCTTACTTCTTTTTACCGAGCATTCTTCTGATAAAAGGCGGAAGACTTGAATCTTCGGAAGCCGCGCCGTTTGACTCGCCTTCTTTCTCCGCGCGCCTTTCGGTAAGTTCATCCGACGATTCGACCGGAGCAACGGAACGCGGCGCAGGCTGCGGCGCGGGTTCCTGCCGATAATAGTCCTGCTCGGCAGCGCCTTGGGGGACTTGATACACAGGAGGTCTTGCAGTATTCTGAGGTCTTTGAGGAGCAAAATAAGGTCTCTGCGCAAACTGTCCCGAACGAGCCTCGTTCATCTGCTGCGAACGAAGCGTCTGTGCGGGCTGAGGCGGTACGGAAAGCGGTATTTGACGCATTCTTTCGTTTTTCACGCTTTCGCCCTCTTCATCGTTATCGGGAAATCCCGTAGCGATGACCGTCACTTCGACTTCGTCGCGGATATTTTCGTCGATGCACGCTCCGAAGATGATATTTGCGGAATAGTCGACAACGCTGTGGATCAGCTTCGCCGCAGTTTTCACTTCGTCGAGCGTCAGATCGTTGCCTCCGACTACATTGAGAATAACTCCCGTAGCGCCTTCGATCGTTGTTTCGAGCAAAGGACTGTTGACAGCGAGACGGACAGCCTCAACGATTCGGTTCTCGCCTTTGGAGACACCCACGCCCATATGCGCGAGCCCCCTGTCTTTGAGCACCGTTCTCACGTCCGCAAAATCAAGATTGATGAGCGCAGGCGTTACGATAAGATCTGCGATTCCGCGGATTCCCTGCTTTAACACCTCGTCTGCAACGCGGAGAGCATCGGGGAACGAAGCGTTCTTCGGTACGACTTCGCTGATTTTTTCATTCGGAATTATGATCAGCGTGTCAACGTATTTTCGCAGAGTTTCGATCCCCTTAACGGCGTTGTCCATTCTGCGCTTTCCCTCGAAATCAAAAGGTTTTGTTACGACCGCAGCCGTGAGAATCTTTTTATCCTTTGCGATTTTGGCTATGACGGGAGCGGCGCCGGTACCCGTTCCGCCGCCCATGCCCGTTGTGATGAAAAGCAGATCCGTTCCCTCGATCGCCGCGGCAAGCTCCGCTTCGTTCTCCTCTGCGGCAGCCCTTCCGATTTCGGGATCGGCTCCCGCGCCCAATCCTTTGGTGAGCTGCGCCCCGATCTGAATACGGTTATTCGTTCTGCTGAGCGCTAGCGTCTGCGCGTCGGTATTCACAACGATATACTCCGCGCTCATAATGCCCGCTTCGATCATACGGTTGACCGCGTTGTTTCCCGCGCCGCCGACGCCGATGACCTTTATTTTGGCTTTCCCTTCCGTGCCTAAACGGGACGCGAGGGGATTTTCTCCCCCGAAATTCTCTCCAAACATATAGATTAACCTCCGAATCCGTTAAAAATGCGTTGCAACAATCCGCTCTTGCGGCGATCTTCGCACGCCATATCCAAAAGCGCTACTCTAGAACCCATAGCGGGCTTATTATAGTAAGGCAGATCGGGCGCAACCTGCTCCATCATGCGGTTGAGCCTCTTTTCGATATGTTCGAGCGCGCCGCGGATTTCATAGAGCCCCTCGCCCGAAACATAGAGCGGTTTACAGTCGAGTTCCCGCTCGTCAAAACTCTCCAAGAACGCTTCCGTTGCCTCGCAGATTTTATCGAGCCCCTCTTCCACCGTCTCCGCAAGAAGAACGGGAGAATACTCGTATGTCTCCCCGCGGTAAAGAATCTCCGTATTTTCCATGGGACCGTCCTCCGGCTTTGCAAACAGGTTGACCCGATGAAGAAGGGTAAGCGCCACCTCGTAGGGAACTTTAAGCCTGTCCATTACGAGAAACGCCACCTGCCCTTTTCCCGCCCAGAAGGAGTTCTGCGCAAGAATCCCGTTGCCGAGCACAATGCTCACCGTAGAAGAAAGAAATCCCGCATCTAAGAAGAGCGCGCATTCGTCTCTCGTCTCGGACGGAATCAGATAAGACGCCATCGCAAATTGCGTCGGAAGATATTGAGCGGAAATCCGCAAATCTTTCAGAACGCTCTCGACCGCCGCACAGAAATATTCGCTGCAATAAAAATATGAAACGCAACCCGAAAGCCCCGCAGTCGAAATTCCCACGGGGTCGACGACGCGCTGATTGTCGCTCGTGACGTAAATCATACTCGATACGCGCATAAAACGGTAATCACGCACCTCTTCCCTGCCCGCCGCAAAGAGCGCAGACAAATCTTTCTCTGTAATTTTGCGTTTTTTGGGAAAACCGATATCCTGCTCTTTCGCAATGATTTTTGTAAAATCTCCGGGAACTCCGACATAGAGCGTTTTAAGCCGCTCGCCGCAGACCTGCTCTACCGCGGCGACCGCCTTTCGGATCGCTTCCGACAGTTTAGATACGTCGTAGAAAACGCCGTTTTCATAGCCGTCGTAAGATTCGGTTCTGCTCGCCTTAAACACGAACGTGCGATTCACGCCGCGCTCGCCGACGAAAACGGCGACTTCCGAGGATCTGATGTCGAGTACCGCAACACTTTTATGCGCCATTGCTCTTTGACCTTTGTGATTATTCTTTCCTTATTATAACAAACACGATGGATTCTGTCAAGAAAATAAGATATTTTCACTCGGAAAAAGGGCAAAAAAAAGGACGCCCGCAGGGCGTCCGTAAAAACCCGATTTTAAACGCCGTATTCGAAATAAACGGCGTTGATAGTGCCGCCCGACGACTCGGTAACCGTAATGCAGCCGTACATTTTTGCAATATCGCCGAGCGAATAATAAACTTCCGCAGCTTTGGCTGCCTTTTCCTCAACCTTGGAGAGCGGATTATTCATTTCGATCGCGACGCCCTCCTGCATTTCAATCACAAAAAGACTTGTAAGCGGATTGTTCGGGTTTCCGCCGATACGCAACGATACTCCCCTCACGTTCGCTTTCGCATCGTTGAGTATCTGCCCGAATCCCTTGAATGCGTCCAAGAGCGCGGCAAAATACCTTTCGTCTTCCCCTCCCGCCTGCTTTCCGATCGAAACGTCGAGGTTGAAATTTTTCAAAAGAATATTTTCGCCGCCCGTGCGCGAAACATTTTCGTCGCTCGTGCGCAAACAAGTTCCGTCGGAACCGATCATCGCATAGTTTCCGTCCGCGGTTTCGTAGGCAAAGAGCTCCGCACGCTCCGTCACCGTCACTTCAAGCGTTTTCGGAAACTTTTTCTTTATGCTCTCCACGCGGAAACAAGGATATTTATTCACCGTCTCGCGCACGTCGGAAAGCCGCAAAAACGTTGTGCTTCCCCCCGTGAATCCGTCAAGTTCCTTTTTGAGCTTTTCCGCTTCCTCTTCACCCTGCGCCGAAAACGTAGAAAAACTTGCGTCGACATAAGTCAGGGTGAAAATCACATTCAAGCCCGCCGCGATTACGGCAAGAAGCAATACAAATGCGACGGAAGTCATAATAAGCGCTTTTTTCATCGGTGTTTTCCTCTCGGGATTTCAGACGCGGACTCTTTTGATCTCCGCGCCGAGATTTTTCAGCTTACCCTGCAAATCGTAGTAACCCCTGTCGACATGCGACAGATCGAGAACTTCGCTCGTTCCCTCTGCGCCGAGCGCCGCCAATACCAGCGCGGCGCCGCCCCGCAGATCGCCTGCGGAAACGCTCGCGCCGCCCAAACGGTCCACGCCGCGCACAAACGCGCTTCTGCCCTTTACTTCGATGTCCGCGCCCATTTTTCTGAGCTCGGGCACATATTTGAAGCGGGTCTCGAACAGATTTTCCACGATGAGAGCGCCGCCCGAAGCGGCTGCGTTGAGTGCAGTCATCTGCGCCTGCAAATCGGTCGGGAATCCCGGAAACGGCATCGTCTCGATCCTGCGGTTGCTTTTGAGTCTGCCGCTGCTCTCGATTATTATTTTATCATTTTTTGTATGAACTTTGCAACCGTTTTCGCGCAATTTATGTAAAAGTATTCCCACAAGTTCGGCTTTTACGCCGACGACTTCCACTTCGCCCCCGCAGATCGCGCAGGCGATCAGAAAAGTCCCCGCCTCGATCCTGTCTTTTACCGGTTTATAAGTAATCCCGCCGAGACTTTCAACGCCTTCGATTTCGATTTCGTCTGTTCCCGCGCCGCTCACCTTGGCGCCCATTGCGTTCAGAAAATTCTGCAAATCGACGATTTCGGGTTCTTTTGCCGCGCCGCTTAAAAGAGTGCGTCCCTTTGCCTTGACGGCGGCAAGCATGATATTTTCAGTCGCTCCGACGCTCGGAAAATCGAGTGAAATATCCGCGCCTTTCAGAACGTCCGCACGGCAGTAAATGCAACCGTCCCGCTCCTTAATCTCTACGCCGAGCCGTTTGAGCGCGTTGAGGTGCAGATCTATGGGACGAAGCCCGATATCGCACCCGCCGGGGTAAGAGATCACCGCTTTGTGAAAGCGCGTTAAAAGCGACCCGAGCATAAATACCGACGAGCGCAGCTCTTTCGTGAGGCTCGACGAAATTTCGTGACAACAGGCGTTTGCGCTGTCGATCACGACGTCGCTGCCGCGGAACGCAACTTCCGCGCCGAGTTCGCGCAGTATCTGCGCCATACACAGCGCGTCCGATATCGGAGGCGTTTCGCGGATTATCACCCGTTTCTCCGTTAAAACAGACGCGGCAAAGAGCGGCAATACGGAGTTTTTCGCCGATTGCAGGCGAACGCTGCCGTACAGCTTTCTCCCCCCGTCTATTATAAATTTATCCATGACAGTCTCCTCTCGTAAAAAAAACGGCGAATAAAATTCGCGTTTTTATTTCACCGAGGAATTTGCAATTCTTCGGTTACTATATCGTATGAAACTGCGCGCGCCGTTGTGCCTCGAAACGCCGTAAACGATCCCCATTCCGCACATTGTGACGATGAGAGAGGTGTTTCCCGCGCTGACGAGAGGAAGCGGCAAGCCCGTGGGCGGAATGCATCCGCTCACGACAAGCGCGTTCAGCGAGGACTGAACGGCAAACGCAAGAATAATTCCCGATACGAGAAGATAGCCGAAAAAATTGTCGCATGAGTTGGCGATTTTAAGTCCGCGCCAGACAATGAATCCGATGAGCGCAAACAAAAGAAGCACGCCGAAAAAACCTGTCTCCTCCGCAATGACGGAGAGAATGAAATCGCTCTCCGCAAACGGAAGAAAACGGAATTTTTGACGGGAGTTGAAAAGCCCCACCCCGAAAAAATTCCCGTTGCCGAGCGCGTACAGCGATTGTATGAGTTGGTATCCCTCTTCTTTCGGCGAAGCCCACGGATTCATAAAGGCGGAAAGCCGCTGTAAACGATAAGGTTCCGCAGCGATCAGAACGGGAACGAGAAAGAGCGCGGGCACGCAGATCACGGAAAGCGCTTTATAGGACGCTCCCCCCAAAAAGAGCATGCCGACCATGAGCGCGGCAACGCACATCGTAACGGACATATTGGGTTCCAACATGATCAGAATGCAGATCGCAACGCCTGCGCCCAGCACGGGCAGCGTTCCTTTGAACGAGCGCATCCTCGCGGGATTTTTCGCAAAGTATCCCGCCGTAAACAGTACGAACGCGTATTTTGCAAGTTCGGACGGCTGAATGGTAAACGACCCGATTCCGATCCAGCGCGTCGCGCCGTAGTTGCTCTTGCCGACGCCCGGAACAAACACAAGTCCCAGAAGTATGAGCGCAAGAATCATTGCGGGAATCCCCGCCTTTCTGAATTTACCGTAGGGAACAAACGCGATCCCGATCATGCCGAACAGACCGAGCACAAAACCCAGCAGTTGTTTTTTGAAAAAGTACAGAGAATCTCCGTACTGAACTTCCGCATTGTACGAACTTGCGGAATACACCGCAACGACGCCGAAACCCGCAAGCAGAACGACGGCGAAAAGGAAGAGCAAATCCCCCTTTCCGCCCCGTTCTTTTACAGCGGACACCCGAACAGCGGAATCTTTGCTCCGTTTACTCGTCCGTCTCTTCACGCGATTCTCCCGCCTCGAAATCCGCGCTCTCGCGCTCGTTCAGAATGTTCTTGTAAATTTCACGGAATTTGTCTCCGCGTTCTTCATAATTCTTAAACGCGTCGAAACTCGCGGACGCAGGAGAGAGCAATACATTTTGCCCGCGCTTCGCCGTTAAATACGCAACTCTCACCGCAAGATCGAAAGGAC
Organism: uncultured Christensenellaceae bacterium; assembly: GCA_910588695.1. Lineage (GTDB taxonomy): Bacteria > Bacillota > Clostridia > Christensenellales > Borkfalkiaceae > Gallimonas. The sequence continues at coordinate 78,362 of CAJUOV010000002.1, read as the reverse complement.
GGCAAAGGGTGACCGAAGTAAACCCGCACTTGACCGCCGCATCGAGAATCCGAAACGCATTTTCCCCGTAGAGTACGGTATGTATCACGCTCGATCGTTTTACCGCCTCAAAGAGCGGCTCGTAAGAATAACCCTTGTCTTTGCCGCCTACAAGCAACACGGTCTCCCCTTTTACGCTCTCGATTGCTTTGATCGCGGAATCGACGTTTGTCGCTTTGGAATCGTCGATAAAATTTACGCTTCCCACAGAGCCGATTTTTTCAAGACGGTGCCTGATCCCGCGGAAGTTCTTGAACGCCGCAATGATGCTCGCGTTTCCGATCCCCATGATCTTCGCCGCCGCCAATACCGCGAGCGCGTTGGCGACGTTGTGTTCGCCGTCGAGCGGCAGCTCGTCGCGGTTCATGATCCGCTCGCCGTTGTAACAGAGCCAATTATTTTCGAGATAAGCTCCGTCCACTTTCTCTTTGAGCGAAAACCATTCTACGATCGCTTTCGTTTTATCGCCGAATCCGCGCACGACAGGATCATCGTAGTTCAGCACAGCGTATTCGCTCTCCGTACTGTTCTTGATGAGACGCGATTTCAGGAATATGTAATTTTCCATATTGTAGTGGCGGTTCAAATGATCTTCGGAGACGTTCAGAATCACCGCGACGTGCGGGCGCAGAGAAGTGAGCGTTTCGAGTTGGAACGACGAAATTTCCGCTACGGCGAGACCCTCTTCCCCCAATTCTTTGACGCAGGAGGTAATCGGCTTCCCGACATTGCCGCATGCGATCGCATTTTTTCCCGCGGTGCGGAACACGTTTTCGAGCATTGTAACCGTGGTAGTCTTGCCGTTCGTACCCGTTACCGCGACCACGGGACAGCGAAGCGCGATAGCGCCCAACTCGGACTCTCCGATGATCCGCTTGCCGGCGCGGCGGAATGAAACGGGCAACGCGTGATCGACGGGAATTCCGGGACTCAGCACGAGCACATCGCACATCTCCGCTTTTTCAAAAAGCATGTCCTTCTTTACGGGAATGCAGCCGAGCTGTGTGAGCCGCCTATACGATTCCTCGATCGCAGCGTCCTCCACATCGTCGAATACATACACTTCCGCGCCGCGGCCCCGCAGATACTCCGCCGCCGCGATTCCCGAACGGGAAAGCCCCGCGACGAGAAACGTTTGATTTTCAAAATACATAATACCTCCTTATCCCGTTGGTTCGGGTCAGACAAACGGCAACAGCACGGCGGCGCCCAACGCCGCAGTCACAGCGGCGTATACGAAAGAAATTTTTCCTTCCGAATGCCCTTTCTCCTGAAAATGATGATGGACAGGCGCCATTAAAAAGACGCGTTTGCCTGTTTTTTTATAGTATATTACCTGAATGATGACGGATATGCTTGAAAGGACAAACATTATTCCGACGATCGGAATGACGAGCGCATTTCCCGAAAACAGCGCGACGGAAGAAGCGAATCCGCCGAGCGAAAGAGAACCGGTGTCGCCCATAAACAGGCTCGCGCGATTCTGATTGAAGATCAAAAATCCGAAGAGAGCGCCGGTCAGCGAATAACTTAACAGCGCAAGCGCGCCGTCCCCTTGCTGCAGATCGAGCAACATCCCCACTGCAAGAAAAAATGCGGCGCAGACAGAGCCGGCAAGCCCGTCGAGCCCGTCCGTGAGATTGACGCTGTTAACGGTCGCGACGAACACGAAAATACCGATCGGCATCATTCCCCAGCCGACGTCGAAAGAAAAAGTCGTAAAAGGAATCCGAAGTACGGTCAGCGAATCGAGGCAGCAGTAGAGCGAAGCGAGTATCGCGACCGCCGACTGAAAAAATATTTTCTGATACGGGCGCAATCCAAGATTATCCTTCCTCTTTTTTTTGAGCAAATCGTCCAGAAAGCCCACGAGAAGATATCCGACTCCTACTCCGAGCGCGACAAGGTAAGACTTGTCCCGATACCCTCCGGCGGCAAGAGAAACGACGAGCGCCGCCGTGATAAAGGCAAGTCCGCCCATTGTGGGCGTTCCCCCTTTGTTTTTATGCTCTTTGACGTAGTGCAGAATATTTTGTCCCGCGCCCGCTTTTTTCAAAAGCGGAATGAGCGCGGCGCAAAGAAACGCCGAGAGCAAAAAAGAAAATAAAAGACAAATAATCGCGTATTTCATTGCAACTTCCCGAGAACGGACTTTATCACATCTTTGTCATCATAGCTGTATTTTATTCCCATGATCTCCTGATAATCTTCTCCGCCTTTCCCTGCAACAAGCAGAACGTCCCCCGCCGAAAGCTGTTTCAGCGCGTATTCCGTCGCCTTTTCACGATCTTCGATCACTACGTATTTTTTGGAGACTGCGCGAAAACCTTCTTCGATTTCCGCAAGGATCGCGCACGGATCTTCATAACGGGGATTATCGGAGGTAAGCACGGCAAAATCCGCGGCGCCCGCCGCTGTCATTCCCATCTTTGCGCGCTTCCCCCTGTCGCGGTTGCCGCCGCAGCCGAAGAGCACGACAAGCCTGCCTTTACAATGATTTTTTAACGCGCCGAGCGATTTTTCAAGCCCGTCGGGAGTATGCGCGAAGTCAATAAAAATATCGGCGCCGCGATAAGATGCGACCCATTCGAGTCTGCCGTTTACGCCCGCCGTGCGGGAAAGTCCGCGCGTGATCGCCCCCGCGTCCGCGCCCAACCGCCGCCCCGCTTCCGCCGCCGCAAGCGCGTTGGAAACGTTGTATTTCCCCGTCATGCTCAGCTCGGTCTCGATGAGTTCGTCGTTGAGATTGAGCATGACCCTGCTTTTTCTGAGACTTTCCGATTCCACGACCGCAAAACAATCGGAAGGGGTGTCGATTCCGTAAGTGACAAACGGAACGCTTTTGAGTTGTTCCGAAAAGGGATCGTCCGCATTCAGAACGGCAAAACGGCAGCGGGACGACGCAAAGAGAGATTTTTTTGCCTCTCCGTAGGCGCGCATGTCTTTGAAAAAATCCAAATGATCGCGCGTCAGATTGGTAAAGACCGCAATTTCATATTTGATCGGACATTCTTTCTTCAACGCGAGAGCGTGCGCCGATACCTCCATGACGACGACTTGCACCCCCTCTTTGACCATTTCAGCAAAGAGCGAAAACAGGCAGACGGGATCGGGCGTGGTGAGAACGGGCGCCACTTTGTGCGAACCGTACTCCGCGCCGAGCGTCCCGATCACGCCCGAAGCGATCCCCGCCTCTTCGAGAATATTGCGCAGCATAAAAGAAGTCGTAGTTTTTCCGTTCGTACCCGTGATCCCGACAACTTTCACCTTTTTTTCGGGATGCTTGTAAAATGCAGCCGAAATCCGCGCCATCGCTTCCCGCCCGTCTTCTACAATAAGCTGCGGACAATCCGCTTCCGTCTCGCGTTCGGCAACGATCGCCGCCGCGCCCCGCCGCGCCGCTTCCGCCGCATGGACATGGGAATCGGTATGCGTCCCGCGGAAACAAAAGAAGAGATCGCCCTCGCCCGCCACACGGCTGTCCGTACACAATGATTTGATTTCCGCATCGCCGCCGACAAGACGGCCGCCTTTGAGTTCGCGGGCAAATTCGCTTAATTTCATGTTTCCTCCGAAAAAGGTTCCAAACGATTGATTTCGATGATTTTTTCAAATATCTCTTTGGCGCAGGGCGCGGCGACCGTACTTCCGTAATAACTGCCCTGCGGTTCGTCCACAATAATAAGCGCCAGATAACGCGGCTCATTCGCGGGAAAATACCCCAAAAAGGAAGAGACGTATTTCCCCTGCGCGATCTGTCCGTTCTCGTATTTCTGCGCCGTACCCGTTTTGCCCGCAACGCGGTAACCCTCGATAAACGCTTTCTTTCCGCTCCCGTCGCGGACGACTCCTTCGAGCATGGACGAAAGAATTTCGGATGCCTGCTCGCTCACCGTCCGCCCGAGAAGATTGGGTTCGATCTTTTCCCTTACCGAATAATCGGAGGCATAAATTTCGCTCACGATACGGGGCGCATAATAATACCCGCCGTTCACCGCGGAAGCTGCCGCCGCCGCAAGCTGCAAAGGAGTGACTGCAATCGTCTGACCGAATCCTATACGCGCAAGATCGCAGTTCTGCACCGTCGTTTCGGGCAGCAGCATGCCGATCGCTTCGCCCGAAAAATCCACTCCCGTCGCCCTGCCGAAGCGGAACGCCTCCAAATACGAATAAAACGTCTCTTTCCCGAGCGATAGCGCGATGTCCACAAAACAGGGGTTACAGGAGTTATTGAGCGCCTCCGCTAGCGTCTGATTGGAATGTTTGCCGTTCGCATGATCGCTCCAACATTTGATCTTGGTGCCGTCCACCGTGCGCGTCCGCGAACTCGGGTAGATATGATTGAGCGCCAATGCGCTCGGATTCCCCTTTAACGTCTCTTCGATATTTGCCGCAGCCGTCACGATCTTAAATGTAGACCCCGGTTCATAAATATCGGAGACAAGCCGGTTGCGCGATTCGTCGTTGAGCAGAGAAAGATCGTCGCGCGGAATATCATTGAGATCGTAAGAGGGCAGATTAACCATTGCGATCACCCCGCCGTTTCTCGGATCCATGACAACGCACTGCGCGCCTTTGGCGTTGTACTCTTTGAGAACTCTGCCCATCGTCTCCTCTGCGGCAGATTGCACGCGGTAATCGACGGTCAGTTTCAGATTCATTCCGTCCGTCGCGGGGATATACGCCGCCGTCGCTCCTTTCAGATCCACGCCCACAAGATCGCTTTCGAAAAGTATTTCCCCGTTCTTGCCCGCAAGATAGCGGTTGTAATACTGCTCAACCCCCGTGCTTCCCGACTGATCGAAAGAAGTAAATCCGATGAGCTGACAGGCAAGTTCCCCGAAAGGATAAACGCGCGTATTGTCGCGGGCGTAGTAAACGCCGTCGAGATTCTCCCCCTCGATTTTTTCCACGACCGATTTCTCGGCATGGCGCACGACGGAAATTTCAGATTTGCTCTTATCGGTCAGCTTACGGTAAATTTCCTCGTAGGATACTCCGAGCGCAGCAGAAAGAATCTCCGCGCAACCCTCCGCGTCTTTGACGGCGTTTGCCCGCGCAAATACGCTGTAAGAAGCGGCGTTGCCCGCAAGCACTTCGCCGTTCCGGTCTACGATCTGCCCTCTGCCCGCAACAACGGGAATTTCCCTCGTCCATTGATCGAGCGCGAGAAAATTGAGCTCGTCCTCCCAAACGACTTGTATGTAGAAGAAACGGGCAAGAAAAATGCAAAAAATAAAGGCTATCGCCAAAAATACGGCAAATAACCTCTTTCGTAAAACGGAAAGTGAAAAATCCGTTCTTTTAATTGTGGTTGTCCTCCTCGGAAATTACTTCGTCATTCCGTTGTTCTCCGCCCATTCCGCAACAATGTCGCTTTCGGGATCGGTGTAGAGGTCGCTCTCTTTGCGCAACGTCTCATAGTTCTGCTGCTCTTCCGCCGCGCGCCCTCTCAGATTCGAAATGTCCGCATCGAGAGACGAAATGATACTTGTATTGATACAGATCAAAACAATCGCAAGCAAAATCGCAACCGCTAACGAAATCAGAACCGCTTTCGTCTTTGCGGAGAGAGACGCTATTGCGGCGCGGAACCCCGTCTTGGTCTCCGTCACGGTTACTTCCTGCACTGCCGCGGCGGGACGGATTACCGTCTCCATGGTGCGGCGGGTGGGAAGCGCGTCGTCCTCCGAGTTCTCCTCTATGTCTTCGCGCTCCTCCGTTGCGACGGATTCGCCGACCGAATATGCAGGAGCCGAGAAAACGTCTTTGGCGGCGGGCTTTGAAAGGATTTTTTCTTCAAAGACGGGCGTCATCACCTCTGTCTCGGGGTCTTTGCAGAGCAATTCCCCGTCGATATAAGCGTAATTCTCAAACAGCGCATGATTGCGGGCAGGTGCGGACGAAGAACGGTAAGATGCGATTCGCTCCTGCGCAGCGCTCTTCGATGCGGACACCTTTTCGGCGGTCTCGGCGTTTTCCTTTTCACGCACGGCAACGCTTGTCCACGGCGCGCCGTCGGAATAACGGAGAAAATCGTAATTAGCTGACATATTTCTCGTATGCTCGCGCTCTTCTTTCGTAATTTCGCGTCCGTCTGAAACTTTCGCGTTCTGTTGTTTAATTTCTCTTTCGAGTACAGCCGTGCCAGCCATCTTTCCGTCTCCCTATATCGTATTCCGCAATCTTGCCGTTCATTCAATAATTTTTTCGATGATTCTTAATTTTGCGCATTTACTGCGCGAATTTTCTTTGATTTCTTCTTCGTCCGCCGTATACCTTCCGACAAGACGGATCTTTTCTTTTCTCCCGCACACACAGACGGGAAATTCTTTGGGACAGACGCAACCGTTTGCAAGATCGCGGAACGTCCGCTTTACGATTCTGTCCTCCAAAGAGTGAAAGGTGAGAATGCAACCCCTTCCGCCCCTTTTCAATCTGTCGACGAGCTTTCTCACGCACTCTTCCAAACCTGCAAGCTCACCGTTGACTTCGATCCTGATCGCCTGAAAACTCTGCCGCGCACACGCCGCGGAACGGAACTTTGCAGGAATCCCTTCCCGCACGAGCCGTTCAAGCTCTCCGCAACTTTCGATCTGTTTTTTCTCCCGATACTTTACAAGTCTCTTTGCGATCGCGCCCGCAAACCGTTCTTCTCCGTATTCTTTCAGAATGCGTCTGAGTTCCTCTTCCGTATAGCCGTTCACAACATCTTTTGCGGAAAAGGATTTGCTTCTGTCCATTCTCATATCGAGCGGAGCATTCTGCAACCGATAGGCAAATCCCCTTTTTTCGTCGTCGATCTGATGAGACGAGATCCCGAGATCGAGCAAAAACCCGTCGATTTGTCCGATTCCCTCTTTTTCGAAGATTTCTTCGAAATTTTTGAAATCGCTGTGAAACAGTTTGTATCTTCCCCGATACGCTTCAAGACGCTTGTCCGCCTCTTCGATCGCTTCGGTATCTTTATCTGTCGCAAGGAGCCTTACGGACTCATTTGAAGAAAGGATCGCAAACGAATGACCGCCGCCGCCCGCCGTTCCGTCGAAATAAATTCCTCCGTCTTTGAGCGCAAGACCCTCTACAACTTGCCGCTCCATGATGGGACGGTGATATTCGCTCATCTCTCGTTCCCGTTCTTTCTGCCGTATGCAACCGCGTTCGCACGCTGAACGGTCATTTTGCTCATCTTTTCTTCGTGAAGCTGTTTTGCCCAAATTTCAATGTATGTTCCCATTCCGACGGTCACAACGTCTTTCTCGATCCCCGCCGCGTCTCGGAAATAACGGGGAATCATCGTTCTGCCCTGATTGTCTTCCGACAATTCTTCGACGGAACCGAGAATTTTCGCCATCGCGTCCATCGCCTCTTCGTCATCCGGCGTAATATCGTCGAACACTTTCATTTTCGCATTGAGAACGGATTCGGGCATAACCGCCACTCTGTCGGCGTTATAACGGACAAAATACAGCGTTTCCTTTTCGGGAAAAGCGCTGCGGAACTTCGCGGGAATGCGTATTCTGTTTTTGCCGTCGAGTTGATGTTCGACGGTTCCCGTCATGAATTTCATAAAAACCGCCCTTTGCGAGTGAACGATTCTATTATAAATCCACTTTTGCCCACTGTCAACCCTATTCGGCATATTTTTCAAAAAAATTTTTATTATTTTTTACTTTTTTCTAAAACATATGTTTGTAAATATACCTTTCTATTGAGGTTTTTGCATTTTCCTATGAATTTAACCCCTTTTATACGATCATTCATCCTGTTTTTTCTCAAACTTTTGTTCGTTTTAATGGTGGTCACAGGGTGGTCACCAATCCCTAAACGAAGCATTTCAAGCACCTGATCCAACCGTTTTGCAACGCCTGTTGCCCCGTCGAATACAGGCGCGCGGTAAAAAGCGGAAATCTCTGCTGCGAAAAACGCATAATGCGTACACCCGAGCACCACCGAATCGAACTTTCCTTCCGGAAGGTGCGCCGACAGTAAAAACCTTTCTCCTTCCGAAAAATACCCTTCGATCGCCTCCGCAAGATAGGGACAGGGCACAATCCTGAACGAACAGCCCGAAAAGCGTTCCGTTAAAATTTTCAGACGCGCGCTCTTCGCCGTGCGGAGAGTTGCGAGCACAAGCGCCTCTCCCCCTCTGCCGGCAGCGGGTTTTACGGCGGGCTCGATTCCGATCAACGGAAAGGGATATTCCCTTCTGAACGTATCGAGACATACCGCAGTGACCGTATTGCATGCGATAACGACGGCGTCCGCCTTCATGCGGCGGAACTTATCGAGCGCTCCGCGCGCAAAAGAAAAAATTTCTTCCTCGCTGCGGTTCCCATAGGGCGCCCGTTGATTATCGCCGAAATAGAAATATTTGGCTTCGGGTACAATGCGGACGCATTCTTTGAGAACGGTCAGCCCGCCGATCCCGCTGTCGAAAATCCCTACTCTGAATCTCCTTTTTTTCATACGCCGCTCTCCTTTTTTGTTTTTTTCTGAAAATTTTGCGTTATGAGCGCAAAAAACAGTTTACAAGGTTCCTATTTTATGCTAAAATATGAAAAGTTGTTAAGACAATAGGAACGAAAGGAGTTAAAACCGTGCCCAACATTAAATCAGCAAAAAAACGCGTATTGGTTACCGAAAAGAAAACCCGCCAGAACAAAGCGATCAAATCCGCTTTGAAAACGAGCATCAAGAAGTTCTTGAACGCCGTGAATGCGGGCGATAAAGAAACGGCAAACGCCCTCTATCCCGAAACGGTTTCGGCGATCGATTCGGCGGAAACGAAAGGAATTCTCCACAAGAATAACGCCAACAATAAAAAGGCGAAACTTGCCAAGAAACTTTCTGCTTTGAACGCATAACGCCTATCGCGCTTTTGTTTGCGCTTATCCCTACGGATAAGCGCTTTTCTTTTTGTAATTTTCCATAATTTTCCCCTAATTATTTTTATTCGACAGCTCTCAAACAGTTGACATTATTGCATCTTTATACTATACTGCATTCGGTTTCGTTTATTTTTATTAAACTTTGCGTTTATTTTTACGAGAGTTTGATAAAAAAAGGCGAAAAGTTTACAATTACTAAACCCGGAGAGTAAAATGGAACTCGGAAACAAATTAAGAGATATGCGTCAGCAGAAAAATCTGACGCAGGAAGAACTCGCCGACCGATGCGAGCTGACAAAGGGATATATCTCTCAGCTCGAAAACGATCTGACGAGCCCCTCTATCGCCACTCTTGTCGATCTTTTGAACGCGCTCGGCAGCAATCTTTCGGATTTCTTCCATGAGGAGGCGGAAGAAAAAATCGTCTTTACGGAATCCGAATATATCGAAAAGCAATCCGACGGCATGAAGCTCGAATGGGTGATCCCCAATGCACAAAAAAATATGATGGAGCCCGTCCTCGTAGAACTCGAAGCGGGAGCGGACACCCGAACGGATTTCCCGCACGAAGGCGAGGAATTCGGTTTTGTGCTCGAAGGACGCATCTCGATCGAGAAAGCGGGTAAACGGCACAACCTGAAAAAAGGCGAGAGTTTTTATTTTACGGCGAACAAGGAACACCGAATCCTGAACGTCGGAAAATCCAAAGCAAAATTTTTGTGGATTTCCACGCCCCCGAATTTCTGATAACATAAAACTACAAAAGGAGAACAAAATGGGAGAACACATCATCGAACTTAAAGACGTGACGAAGTACTACGACGATACCCTTGTACTCGACCACGTAAGTTTTTACGTAAACAAGGGAGAATTCATCACCTTTCTCGGTCCCTCCGGTTGCGGAAAGACGACCACTCTGAGAATGATCGCGGGATTCGATCTTCCCACAAGCGGACAGATCCTGCTCGGAGGGAAAGACATCTCTTACCTTCCCCCGAATAAACGCCCCGTCAACACGGTTTTCCAGCGCTACGCGCTCTTCCCCCATCTAAATGTTTTCGAAAATATCGCGTTCGGCTTAAAATGCAAACGCGTTCTCAATACATACGAAAACGAAAACGGAAAGAAATACGTCAAAAAGCAACGGCTCTCCAAAGCCGAAATTTCCGAAAAAGTCAAAAAAGCCCTCGAAATCGTCGATCTCGAAGGATTCGAAAAGCGTTCCGTTTCCACCCTCTCGGGCGGCCAGCAGCAACGCGTGGCGATCGCGCGCGCAATCGTGAACGAGCCTGAAATTCTTCTTTTGGACGAGCCTTTGGGCGCGCTCGATCTGAAAATGAGAAAGGAAATGCAGATTGAGCTCAAAGAAATGCACAAGCGGCTCGGCATTACCTTTATATACGTCACACACGATCAGGAAGAAGCGCTGACAATGTCGGATACCATCGTCGTCATGGCGGACGGTATCGTTCAGCAGATCGGAACCCCCACCACTATCTACAACGAACCCGCAAATACCTTCGTAGCCGACTTTATCGGAGAAAGCAACATCTTCAACGGCACCGTCGTAGGCAAACGAAAGGTAAAATTCTGCGGCAAAACGTTCGCCTGCCTTGACGACTTCGAAGTAAACGACATGGTCGATGTCGTCGTCCGTCCCGAAGACATTCACATGTGCGCACCTGAGGACGGCATTCTGAAAGGCACCGTCATCTCCGTCGTATTCAAAGGAATCCACTACGAAATCACCGTCAGGGTCGGTAAATACGAGCTTGTGATCCAAAGCACCGAAAGCCGCGAAGTAGGCGAAGCGATCGGCATGAATGTCTCACCTGACGGTATTCACCTGATGAAACCCAAATACACCAAAAACGTCTACGACGGCGTGATCACGAAGCGGAACACGGTCGAGTTTGCGGACGGAGAATTCGAATGCGATCTTACTCAGCTCTACGCGGGAAGCAGTATCGACGAAGAGGGCTATCTCGTGACGGCTGCGGGCGAAAAACTCGATATGACGGGCACCGAGGTCAACGTGGAAATCGCATTGGAGGACATTTCGATCAGCGACGACGAGTCACTCGGCGGCGCGCACGGACACATCATCTCGATCATCTATAAAGGCGACCATTATCGCCTGATCGTCCGGACGGAAGAGAACGAAGAAGATTTTGTATTCCGCACCGACGATCTCTGGAACGAAAACGACTATGTATCCGTCATTATTCCGAAAGATAAAATCAAACTCGCCCTGAAAAATACGGAGGAAAAGAAAAAATGAAGTTGCGTTTTTCCAGAAAAATGCTCTGCATTCCCTACGCGGTCTTTCTTCTGTTCTTTGTAATCGCCCCCATGCTCGTCATTGTGTACTACGCGTTTACGGACAAGAACAATCATATCTCGTTCATGAACTTCGTGAATTTCTTCTCCGATCCGACAAAGCTGACGACGATCGCCTATTCCGTCGTTGTTGCGCTTATAACGACCGTTGTCTGCCTGTTTATCGCGTTTCCCGTCTCATTCATTTTAGCGCGAAGCAAATTCAAACGCAAATCTGTCATTCTTCTTTTATTCGTAACCCCCATGTGGATCAATTTCGTTCTGCGCATCAATGCGATCCGCGAACTCATGAACTGGATCGGACTTTTGGGGGAAGCAAACTACTTCAACACCGTATTCGGCATGGTATACGATTTTCTGCCCTTTATGATCCTGCCTCTCTACACGCAGATGTCTAAAATCGACAATTCGCTGTACGAGGCTTGCTCAGACCTCGGCGGAAACGCCTTTACGAGCTTTTTCCGCGTGACCGTTCCCCTTTCCGTCCCCGGAATTCTGAGCGGCGCTACCATGGTATTTTTACCTTCCATGACAAACTATGTCGTCTCGGATATGCTCGGAAACTCGAAAGTGACGATCATCGGCAAATTTATCGAAACATACTTCGGCACGAATTGGCACATGGGTTCGATGATCGCCCTCATTCTGCTCGCGGTGGTATTGCTTTCCTCCATCCTTTCGGGCGGATTCAAACAGGAAGAAAATGTCAGGGGGACATCGCTGTGAAACGTAAAGAAATTTTAATCAAATGCCTGAAAGCGGCGATCCTCGGACTTGTGCTCGCACTGATGTACGCTCCCATTCTTCTGCTTGCCGTCTATTCGTTCAGCTCCGCAGACACGATCGGCACGGGCGGAGAATTCTCTTTTACGCACTACGAAAAACTCTTCGGCGACAGAGACATTCTTACGATGATCGGCAACACCCTGCTCTTGGCGCTTCTTTCCGCCGTTTTTTCGACGATTTTGGGAACGTTCGGCGCTATCGGGATCTTCTACAACAAAAAACGGGTAAGAAAAATCATTAACGGCGTTTCTCAGATTCCCGTCGTAAACGCCGAAATCGTCACCGCGCTTGCGATCGCAATCACGTTCGTCACGATCGGAATCCCGAAATCTTATTTTACCCTGCTCGTCGGGCACATGGTGATTTCCACCCCTTTCGTGGTTCTCTCCGTGCTCCCCAAACTCAAACAAATGGATCATAATCTCTATGAAGCGGCGCTCGATCTGGGCGCAAGTCCGTTTAAAGCGATCTTTACGGTGGTACTACCGCAAATTATCCCCGGAATCATCTCCGGATTCATGCTCGCCGTTACCCTCTCGCTCGACGACTATATCGTAACCAGTTATTTGAAACCCGCAGGATTCGATACAATTTCGACCTATGTGTTTAACGCAACCATGAAAGGCAATTCTCATACCGCCGAAACGCTCTCTTCGTTCTGGGCGTTGACGACGATCATCTTTGCGGTGATACTTGTCGTCGTGATCTCGGCAAATCTTGTAGGAAGACGCAAAAAGGAGGCAAAAAAATGAAGAGAACCGCTTCTTTGTTCCTCTCCGTCGCCCTGCTTGCGCCGACTCTTTTATCGCTCGGCGGCTGTTCCTCCAACGGTGAAATCACCCTCCGCGTCTATAATTGGGAGGAATACATCGACGAAGGCGGAAAAGGCTCTTACGACTACGATTACGACGAAACGGGCAACGCCGATACACGACCTATCTTAGATAAATTCGAAGAATGGTACGAAACGGAATACGGCAAGAGCGTGCGCGTCGTCTACTCGACGTTCGGCACGAACGAGGACTTGTACAACCAACTCAAATTAGGGGATAAATACGACCTCGTCTGCCCCTCCGAGTACATGATCATGAAGCTCGCCGCCGAGGGAATGATCGAACCGCTCGATACAAACAGCCTTACAATTTACAACGAAAACGTCTCGGACTATATTGCAGAGGTGTTTCAAAATACGCCCGCCGTCGGCGAAGAGCCCCTTGAAAAGTACGCCGCGGGATATATGTGGGGCGTGACGGGACTTGTGTATAATCCGGAAGCGAACGGGGGCGCGATCGAATCGGATCTGAAAGAAAAAGGCTGGGGCATTATGCTCGATCCCGCCTACAAAAAGAAAGTTACGACCAAAGATAACGTGCGCGACAGCTACTTTGTAGGGCTCGGCATCCTCAATCGGGAAGAACTCTTGAACCTCGATCAAAGCGCATCCGACTACGGGGAAAAACTTACCGCAATCATGAACGACGTCTCCCCCGAAACGGTAACAAGAGTAAAAGAAGTACTTCTGAAAATGAAAGAGAACATTTTCGGTTTCGAGACGGACACCGGCAAGAGCGACATGGTCAAAGGTACGATCTCTATGAATTTCGCTTGGAGCGGCGACGCGGTCTATGCCATGGACGAAGCGGAAGATCAAGATACCTTCCTCAATTTTTACGTTCCCGAAGAATGCGCGAACCTCTTTTTCGACGGTTGGGTCATGCCAAAGGACGAAAAGCGCGACGAGGATACGCGGCACGCCGCACACGCTTTTATCGACTTCATGTCCAAGCCGGAAAGCGCCGTCCGAAACTCCTACTATATCGGCTACACTTCGGTGATCGCGAGCGATGAAATGTTCGAATACACACTCGACACCTATTCCGTGGAAGAGGGCGACGAGGAAGAAGCCGTTCCCTATGACGTGAGTTACTTTTTCCGCAAAGAGGGCGACGAAAACGAATATGTCATCGATACATACGAAGATCAACTATCCCGCCAGCTCTATGCGCAATTTCCCCCTCTCGAAACCGTAAAACGTTGCGCAGTCATGGGATATTACGACGAAGCGGAAGAGGCGATCAACGAACTCTGGACGCAAATCAAGGGCGAAACGCTCGACGCATGGGCAATCATCGTAATTTGCGTCTGCGTAATAGTGATTATCCTGACCGTTGTTTTTACGAAATTCAGTTCCAAAATCGAATTCCGTATCAAACCGAAAAAAGGCTACCGCCTCGTCGAACAAAAAGAAATCCGCCCCTGATAAAGCCAAAAAAACACCCGCAAGACTTGCGGGTGTTTTTTATTTTATTATACCAGCTTTTCCAGAATTTTTTTACAGGCGATTTTACAGTGTTCGTAGGTGAGCCCGCCTTGAAAATACGCCAAGTAAGGTTCGCGGATGGGCGCGTCTGCGGAAAGTTCGCTTGTAGCTCCGCCCACAAAGGTGCCCGCAGCCATGATCACTTTGTCTTCATACCCCGGCATATCCCACGCTTCGGGACGTACAAACGAATCTACGGGGGAGCATTCCTGCACGGAAACAATAAAATCGGTCAACTGTTTTTCGGTTTCGAAGCGAACGGCGCGGGTTATATCTGCGGGAATTTTGTCCGTCTTCGGATAAGTACGGTAGCCGAGCGATTCGAGGCAAGCCCCGATCAACAGTCCTCCTTTGAGGATCTGCGCGACAACGTGCGGCGCCAGAAAGAAGCCCTGATAAAAAAGACGGTAACCGTAGGCATAGGAGCCCACTTCCGCCCCGACGGAAGGCGCAGTCAGACGCCCCTCTGCAAGCCCCATAAACGGCTCTCTGCCCGCGATATACCCTCCCGTGGGCGCAAGTCCGCCCCCCGCGTTTTTAATGAGCGAACCCGCCATCAGATCGACGCCGACTTCTGTCGGTTCCTTCTCTTCGGCAAACTCGCCGTAACAGTTGTCGCAGAAAATACAACCGCCAAAACCGCGGTTGCGCACAAAATAGCACATTTCGCCGATCTCGCCGACCGTAAACGAATCTCGCAGTTCGTATCCGCGCGAACGCTGAATATAGACCATTTTATAGTCTTGCGATTTAAGCGCCGCGGCAATCGCCGGATAATCGGGTTTCCCCCCGTCGAGCTCCACAACGTCGAACTTGATTCCGAAATCTTTGAACGAGCCGTTCCCCTCTCCCCAGAGCACTTTGCGGATTGTATCATAGGGTGTTCCCGTAATGATAAGCGCCCGATCGTTCGGGCGCAGAATGCCGAAAAGCGCCACGTTGATCGTGTGCGTACCGCTCAAAAGCGCAGGCGAAACGATCGCCCGTTCCGCACCGAACGCGCGCGCGAACACACGGGCAAGCGCGTCTCTGCCCTCGTCGCCGTAACCGTAGCCGTTCGTTTGCAAAAAGTGCCGCGCGGCGATTCTCTCTTCCGCAAAAGCGGAGAGAACTTTTTGCTGATTGAAGAGCGCCGTTTCATCGATTTTTTTGAAAAGCGGATCAAGTCTCTGTTCCGCCTTTGCAATCAACTCGTCAATTTTCATAAATTTTTACGATCTCCTCTGTCGCTTCTTCCACCCGCGACGGTTTCAGCCAATGCAGATTTTCCGTCCGCTTAAAGAAAGTAAGCTGTCTTTTGGCGTAATTTCGCGTGTTTTTCTTGATTATGTCTGACATAGTACTCTGCATTCCACCGTTTTTGAGATATTCCACCACTTCTTTATAGCCGATCGCCTGCATACTCTGCGCATATTCGGGAACACCGCTTTCTAAAAGCTCCTTCACTTCTTCCACCAACCCCGCTTCGATCATTCCGTCTACCCGTCGTTCGATCCGCGCGTAAAGTTCTCCGCGCGGATAATCGTAAGCAAAACCGACAAAGGGATAACGGGGAATCTTTTCGTCGTGCTGATCGGATTTTTTCTTTCCCGTCAATTCAAAGATTTCGAGCGCGCGCACGACACGCACTCTGTCGTTAACATGCAAACTTTCCGCGCTTTCGGGGTCTACCTCTTTCAAAAGTCCGTGCACATAATCCCCGCCCTTCTCTTGAAAAATCTTTTCGTATTTTTTCCTTACCTCCTCCGAGGCGGGCACGTTCCCAAAAGACTGCGCATACAAGAGCGCGTTCATATAAAATCCCGTACCGCCGCAAAGAATCGGCGTTTTTCCCCGCGCAAGCACATTCTCGACTATGGGAAGCGCACGCCGCTCGAAGTCGCTGACGGAAAAATTTTCGTCGGGTTCGGCAACGTCGATGAGAAAATGCGGAATTCCCTTTTTCTCCTCTTCCGTAGGCTTTGCCGTTCCGATATTCAGTCGTTTATAGACGAGAAAGGCATCGCATGAAATGATCTCGCCGTTTAAGCGGCGCGCACACTCCACCGCAAGCTCGCTCTTTCCCGATGCGGTCGCGCCGCAAATCACAAGAATTTTCATACGATCCGCTTGAAGAGCTTTTCAAACTCGCTCTTTTTCATTTTTACCGCCACAGGTCTGCCGTGCGGACATCTCAGTCCCATATCGCCGTCCATCTCGCGGATGAGTGATTTTGCCTCATCGTCCGTGAGTCTTTCCCCGCCTTTGACCGCGGCTTTGCAAGCCGCGCTTGCAAGTTTATCTTTGACGAGATCGGCGAGTTTGATTCCGTTGTAACTCTCCATCGAAGAAAGCACTTCCGCAAAAAACGCCTCCAAATCGATACCCTGCAAATCCGCAGGTACGGCGGACACTTTAACGCTCGTTCCGCCGAATTCTTCCGCTTCGAACCCGATCTCGTTCAAAACGGGAAGCTGCCTTATCAAAAAGGCATATTCCTCTGAATTGACGTTCAGCACGAAGGGAACGAGCATAGGCTGGGAAAGCGGTTCCCGCGCTTCCGTGCGCGAACGAAGCCTGTTGTAGATCAATCGTTCATGCGCCGCATGCTGGTCGATAAAATACGCTTCGTCGCCGATTTCATAAATAAGAAAAGTATGGAACAGTTCCCCTTTATATGAAAGCGTTGCGGGATCGATTTTTTCCTGCACCTTCTTTTCCCGCTCCAACAGGTACGCGCGGTTCTCTTCGAAAGCGTCTCCCTCTGTGGGAGCGTTTACTTTCATCGTAAACTTTTCGTTCTCTTCGTACAACTTCGGCGCGGGGGTTCTTCCGCCCAAGGGCGAAACGTCGAAAGAAAGCTCTTTCTTCGCTTCTTCATAACTCATCTTCGAAAGAACGGGAGCGCTCTTTTCGATCTTCGGCAGAACGATTTCTTCATGCGTTGCTTCTCGAATATCGTTTTTCGGCGCAAGGTATTCGAGCGCGCGGGAATTGCCGTCGAGCACGGAAGAGACGACGGAGTAAACGCAACCGTAAATGATCTGGTTGTCGGCAAAACGCACGTCCGCTTTGTTGGGATGTACGTTCACGTCGACAATCTCCGACGGCACTTCGAGAAACAGAACATAAAAAGGAAACTGCCGCTTCATGAGGTATGTAGCGTAAGCGTTCGTCACCGCCGCCCCCACCGTCTGGTTGACGACGTATCTTCCGTTGACGAACAAACTCTGATAACTGCGGTTCGGCTTTGAAAAATTCTGATTTCCCAGATAGCCGTGAATTCTGATTCCGTGCTTTTCGGCAGAAATCCCGTAGCACTTTTCCACTGTTTCCGCGCCGTATACGGCGGCGAGCGCCGCGTCGAGTCCGTCGCCGAACGAACGCAGCTTGATTTTTCCGTTGACGCTGTACGTAAAAGCAATTTCGGGGTGCGAAAGCAAAAAGCGCGACATCATATTCGAAACATCGCCCTCTTCCTGCGCATCCGATTTCAGAAATTTGAGACGGGCGGGCGTATTAAAGAACAAATTTTCTACGCACACCTCCGTGCCGTCCGCGCCCGCAGCCTCTCTGACTTCTCCCAGAAGCCCTCCCTCGGACGAGAGCGAATAGGCGTTCTGCCCTTTTCGCTTAGAGATAATTTTCATTTGAGAAACCGCCGCGATCGACGCGAGCGCCTCGCCTCGGAAACCGAGCGTTGCAACCGTAAACAAATCTTCCGCGCTCTTCAATTTGCTTGTGGCATGCGGAAGATAGGCAAGCGGCAAGTCCTCTTTGGGAATTCCCGCGCCGTTGTCCCTGACGCGCACCGATTTTTTGCCTCCGACCTCGATCTCCACCGCGATCTCGCTTGCCCCTGCGTCGATCGCGTTTTCGACAAGTTCTTTCACGACGGAATAAGGTCTGTCCACCACCTCGCCCGCAGCGATCTTATTGTAAATCTCTTTTGTAAGAACGTTGATCATTTCAATTTCTCCTTCCAATCGGAGAGCAACGCCAGCGCCTGCATGGGCGTGAGCGCGTTAACGTCTATTTCCGAAAGTTCTCTCGCGAGCGAAAACTCTTCTGCGGTCGGATCTTCTCCGATCTCTTCCTGCGCGGGCACGCCGTTCAGATCGTTCTGTTCCAAGGATTTCAAAATTTTTTTCGCGCGGACGATCACCTCTTCCGGAATTCCCGCGAGCGACGCGACTTCCACGCCGAAGCTCTTCGACGCGCCGCCGCGAAGAATTTTGCGTAAAAATACGATGGAGCCGCCCACCTCCTTCACGCTGATCTTATAGTTTTTAACCCCTTCGAGTTTGCCTTCGAGTTCTGTCAATTCATGATAGTGCGTCGCAAAAAAAGTTTTTGCACGCACCTTTTCGGTAAGATATTCGATTACAGACCATGCGATAGAAAGCCCGTCGTAAGTGCTCGTTCCCCTGCCCACCTCGTCAAGAATCAACAGACTTTTATCCGTCGCGTTGCGCAGAATATTCGCGACTTCCGTCATCTCCACCATAAAAGTACTCTGATCGAGAATGAGGTTGTCGCTCGCGCCGATCCGCGTAAAAATGCGGTCGCAGAGCGGAATTTTCGCACTCTTGGCAGGCACAAAACAGCCGACGTGCGCCATCAATACGATGAGCGCAACCTGTCTTAAATAGGTGCTCTTGCCCGCCATATTCGGACCCGTTATGATCATCGTGCGGCTGTCGGCACTGCCGAGCACGCAGTCGTTCGGCACAAAGCGGTCTTTTGAAATCGCCTCCACAACGGGATGCCGCCCGTCCGTAATTTCGAGCGCGCCTTCCTCTATAATCTGCGGACGGCAATAACGATTCTCCCGCGCCACGTTCGCAAAAGAGAGCAATACGTCTAAGAGCGCGATCGCAGAAGAAATCTGCTGGAATACGGGAATATTCCTTTCGAGAATATCGAGAATTTCCGCATAAAAGTGTTCTTCCATGCGGTTTGCGGCATCTTCGCTGCCGAGAATCTTGCGTTCGAGCTCTTTCAGCTCGTCCGTAGTGTAGCGTTCGCCGTTCGTGAGCGTCTGACGGCGCTGATATTCGTAGGGAACGCGATCCTTAAACGCATTCGTTACCTCGATATAATAACCGAATACGCGGTTGTATCCCACTTTCAACGTTCTGATTCCCGTGCGCTCCCGCTCGCGCGCTTCGAGTTCGGCGGCAACCGATTTACTGTTGCGGTTGATCTTACGCAATTTATCGAGTTCCTCGTCGTAACCGTCTTTGATGTAATTTCCCTCTTTGAGCGTTGTTGCATTGGGGGAGATCGCTCCGTCTATGAGCTCGCACACCTTTGCGGGATCGGCAAGCGACGCAGAAACCTCTTTGAGAAGCGCGGAAGAAAATCCCGCCAGACGGAATTTGAGAGAGGGAACGACGGCGAGCGATCTCGAAAGGGCGAGCGCATCCTGCGGCTGCAAATTTTTATTGGAAATCCGTCCCGTAAGGCGCTCGACGTCTTTGACTCCCTCCAAGAGTTCGCATAATCCCATCGAGACGACGGTCGCGTGATAGAGTTCTTCCACCGCATCGAGCCGCTCTTCGATTTTTTCTTTTTGCAGAAGAGGCGCGGTCAGCATCGTCGATAATTTTCTTGCGCCCATGCTCGTCTTGGTCTTATCGACAAGCCACAAAAGAGAGCCGTAACGCTTGGAATCCGCGCTGTTTTTCAAAAGATCGAGATTGCGCACCGCGATCGGATCGAGCGTCATACAGTCCGCACGGTCGGCAATACAGATTCGGGTGAAATTTTTGAGCGCATGCTTCTGCGTATCGCTCAGATATTCGCAGAGCGCGCCCGCCGCAGAAACCGCCTCCGAACGTCCGTCCAGCCCGAGCGCGGATAAAGACGCGCATGCGAATTGCTCTTTGAGAATGCGTTCCGCACTCCCCTTTTCAAAAGCATAGGGCAAATAGCAGGAGAACGCAGGCAAAATTCCCCGCTCGATCTCTGCCCGCCCCTTTACCGCGAAGAGCAACTCCTCGTTGCAAATCACCTCCGCCACCGCAAGATTTACGAGCGCAGAGAGCAGCCGTTCAAGATTCTCTTCTTCGGAAACACAAAATTCCCCCGTCGTTATATCCGCCCATGCGAGCGAGTATTTTCCGTTTTTGAGATAAGCGCAGGCGATGTAATTACTCTTTTTCTCATCAAGAAGACTCTCCTCGATGACCGTTCCCGCCGTAACGATCCGCACGACGTCCCGCTCGACCAGCCCTCTCCCTGCCTCTTTGGGATCGGAAATCTGTTCGCAGATCGCAACCTTTTCGCCCATGGAGACCAGTTTTGCGATATAAGCGTCCGCCGCATGGAAAGGCACTCCGCACATGGGCGCGCGTTCTTTGAGTCCGCAGTCCTTTCCCGTCAGCGTGAGATCGAGCAGTTTGGATACTCTGACCGCGTCATCGAAAAACATCTCGTAAAAATCGCCGAGACGGTAAAAAAGCACGCAATCCTTATACTTTTCTTTCGTTTCAAGGTAATGCTTCATCATTAGTGAGAGCGCCATATTACTATTTTTCCTCCTCTCCGAACAGGGAAACGCCGTTCGCTTTTGTAATTTTCAGCCTGACGAACTCGCCCACTCTGTCCCTGTCGCTTTTGAAATAGCCCATTCTTCCGTAAATGTCTCTTCCGAGATAAAGATTTTTCTTTTCGTCGTAATCCTCGACAAGAATTTCAAACGTTTTACCAACGCATTTCGCGCTCTTTTCCCGCGTCTGCGCGTTCACCGCGTCCACGAGCCGCATAATTCTGTTTTTACTGACTTCGTCTGAAATCCTGCCCTCCATCGCAGCCGCCTTCGTCCCCTCGCGCGGAGAGTAGACAAATGTGAACGCCGAGGAGAAATCCGCTTCGTTTACAAGAGAAAGCGTCTCCGAAAATTCCTCTTCCGTCTCGGTAGGAAAGCCTACGATGAGATCGGTCGTCACTTCGCAATCGGGAATCTCCCGTTTCAAGAGTGCGATTTCACTCAAATATTTTTGTCGCGTATAGCGGCGGTTCATCAGCGACAAGATGCGATCGCTCCCCGACTGCGCGGGCAGATGCAGCCGGCGGCAGATGTTTTCGTGTTTTTTCATGACCGCAACGAGTTCTTCCGAAAAATCTTTGGGGTGCGAAGTCATGAACGAAACGCGATACTTTCCTCTCAAAGAGGCGACCTCGTCCAACAGCGCGGGAAAACGCGTCTCTCCGTCCGCATAGGAATTGACGTTCTGCCCCAACAAAGTAATTTCTTTATATCCTGCTCCGACAAGAAATTCTACTTCTTTGAGAATCTCCTCTTTTTTACGGCTTTTCTCCCGCCCGCGCACGTAAGGAACGATACAGTACGAACAAAAGTTATTGCAGCCGTATGTAATATTGACCCATGCGTTCGGATAACTCGTTCTGACAGGCACGATCCCGTCTTCGATTTCTTCGCGCTCCTCTTTGAGCGACACTGATTTTTTTCCCGTTGCCCGCCGCTTTTCGATGAGCGTCGAAAGCTCGGAAAGATTGTGGGTGCCGAATACAATATCGATAAACGGAAACTTCCGCCTGAAATACTCCGCCTTCCCCTCTTCCTGCGCCATACAGCCGCCTAAAACCACAATCAGCTCCGGTTTGCGTTTTTTGAGTTTTTTCAACGCTCCGATATTTCCGAACGCATGATTTTCGGCGTTCTCGCGGATACAACAGGTATTGAAGACGATAATGTCCGCCTCCTCTTCCGCGCTCTCTTCGTCATATCCCAACGACGAGAGCACGCCCGCAATCTTTTCAGATTCATGGACATTCATCTGGCAGCCGTAAGTCGTAATATGGTATTTCATAAGATAACGATTAATTCTCCCGCTTTTGCATGTATGGCGAATTTATATTATATCATAAAACCTGCAAATTTTCAACAAAACCGAATCGTTTTTTTAAGGAATTACAAATACTGTTATCAAATGAAACGAACGGCTATAATTTTAAGCAGTATCTTCGGAATAGCGGCAACTCTGTTTGCCGGAGTTTTGATTTATTATTTTTCGGTGACGGCGGGAGTACGTCTCAATCCGAACAAACTCGTCGACACAACGCGCAACGTGCGCGTTTACGACGCGCACGGCGACGAAGTAAACTTGCCCGCACTGAAAAAGTGCGCATCATTTTCTGCGTTGAAGTCTTACGTACCGAACGCCTTTGTCGCCGTTGAAGACAAACGCTTTTACTCCCACGAAGGTTTCGACTACAAACGGATCGGCAAAGCATTCCTGCGGAACGCCGCTTCGCGATCGTTCCGCGAGGGAGCTTCGACCATTTCTCAGCAACTTATCAAAAACACCCATCTCTCGGGCGAAAAAACGCTCACGCGAAAACTGAAAGAGATGAAGCTCACGCGCGCGTTGGAAAAGAGATATTCCAAAGACGAAATTCTTTCCCTGTATCTCAACTCTATCTACTTCGGTCACGGCGCGTTCGGGATCGAAGAGGCTGCGGCGTTCTATTTCGGCAAGACAGCCGAAACGCTCTCCCCCGCAGAGAGCGCGACGCTCGCCGCGCTCGTGAAGTCGCCCAACAATTATTCGCCTTTCCGCAACGCGGAAAAATGTCTGAAACGCAGAAACTTCGTTCTCGGGCTCATGCGCGATCAAAGTTTTATCTCTGCAGAAGAATACGCGGCGGCGATCGCAGAGCCTCTGCCCCTTGCTCCCGACGAGGAAAAAAGCAGCGGAAATAGCTATCTCGCCTTCGTGTTCGAGGAATTTTCCAAACTTTTTCCGACGGAAAAGCCCGACGACTCCACGTTGAAAATCTATACTTTTTACGAACCGCAGTTACAAAAGACGATCGAAGCGTTCGGCGCGGAATACGATTATTCCGCCTGCGTTGCAGACAACCGCACGCACGGAATCAAGGCGTATTATTCCACCGTCGGCAGAATCAAACGCCTGCCTGCCTCCGCAATCAAACCTCTTCTCGTCTATGCGCCCGCCGTCGAAGAAAACATAATCGTTCCCGCCACGCCTATTTTAGACGAAAAAACGGATTTCGGCGGATATTCCCCGCGCAATGCGGGCGATAAATACGACGGTTACGTCAGCGCGCGCTATGCGCTCTCCCGCAGCGTAAACGTGCCCGCCGTAAAAATTCTGAACGTGCTCGGAGTAGACAAAGGCGCGGAATATATGGAACGAATGGGGCTGCCCGTTCCGCAAGAGGACAGATCGCTTGCGCTTGCGCTCGGCGGTATGAGCGAGGGATACGAATTGAGCGATCTCGCCTTTGCATATTCAGCCCTTGCAAACGGGGGAAATTACGCCCCGTCCGCGGCAATCTCCCGCATCGAAACCAATTCGGGAAAGACGCTCTACGAATGGAAACCCTCTCTTTCCCGCGTCTTTTCGGAAGATACCGCCGCGATCGTCACCGACATGCTGAAAACGGCTGTACAGGAAGGAACGGCGAAAAAACTGCGTTCTCTTCCTTTTCCGATTGCGGCTAAGACGGGCACGGGAGCAAACGCCGCAGGCAACGTAGACGCATACACGCTCTCTTACACCAGCGAGGACACCGTCGCCGTATGGATGGGGATGCGCGATAATTCGCCGATCAAAACAACGGGCGGAAATCTGCCCGCATCGCTGGCGCTCGAACTCAACCGCAAACTTTACGAGACGCACATGCCGAGCGATTTTCCGCTTCCCGACACCGTAAAAAGAATTCCCATCGATAAAGAGGAATACGAAAAAAATCACAGAATCCTGCTTGCAGACCCCACCGCGCCGCCCCTCACAACGCTTTCGGAGATCTTCCGCTCTTCGGCGCTTCCCGAGGGAACGAGCGACCGCTTTTCAAAGCCTTCGATACAAAAACCTACGATTTCGGTAAAAAAAGGGAGCGTTGTGATCTCATTATGTCAGGCAGAGTACTATGATTATATTATAAAAAGAAAAAATAACGGCAAAACCGTTATTATTTACGAGGGAAAATACCGTTCTGCAATCGTAGACAATTCGGTCGCCGAGGGTGAAACCTATGTCTATACCGTCACGCCCGTCTATCAGGGAAAAGCGGGCGACGAGATTTCTCTCCCCTCCGTGTACGTCAGAAAAAGCGGAGAAATCCCCGACAGCTGGTGGCGCGATTAAAAGGAGATCACCTCTACGGACGCGAGCGCGTCTTCAACAAGCCCTTCGACGTCGAGCTTTTTCTCCTCTTCTTCGATAAAAGAAAGTTTCGGCTTGATTGCGGGAAAGTCGGGCAAAAACACGGTGCAACAGTCCTCGTAAGGCTCGACGGAAATTTCGTAAGTACCGATCTTACGCGAAATTTCTATGATCTCATCTTTATCGAATCCGACGAGCGGACGCAAAACGGGAAGCGCGACGACCGCATTCGAAGACGTCATTCCCTCGATCGTCTGACTTGCGACCTGCCCCAGACTCTCGCCCGTGATTAAACATTGCCCGCCTCTCTTTTTTGCAAGCCGTTCGGCAAGACGAAACATGAATCTTCGCAGCAAGGTTACATTGAGTTCGGGGGCGCACTTCGCATGAATTTCTTCTTGAATCCTCGTCACGCTGATCGTAGTCAGGCGGTATGCGTTTGTAAATTTTGAAATCGTCTTTGCGAGAGAGACGACTTTTTCTTTGGCAAGCTCGTTCGTATGAGGATAGCTATGAAAGTGCAGACAATCCACCTGCATGCCCCGCTTTGCCATCATATATCCCGCAACGGGCGAATCGATTCCGCCCGAAATGAGCAGCATTCCCTTTCCCGACGCGCCGACGGGCATTCCGCCCCTGCCTTTTTTGAACTCGCCGAACACGAGAGCCGCTCCTCTTTCGCGAATATCTACGTACACATACGCGGCAGGCGAATGCACGTCTACGCTGAGTTTGGGGTGCGCCGCCAAAAGCCGCGCGCCGATCTCCGCATTTACCTCCATAGAAGTATAGGGAAAACGTTTGTCTCCGCGGTGCGTTTCAACCTTGAACGTTCCCTCCTCCGGACAGACCTCTAAGGCGCATTCCAAGATCGCATCGAAATCCGCCTCTGTTTTTAAGCCCACGGAATAGGAATGAACTCCGAATACGTTTGAAATGCGGCTCTCTATCTCTTCGACTCTGTCCGGATCGAATTTTTCGACAAGGTACCGCCCGCTCGTTCTGCGCAATTCGTGACGCAATCCTTTCAGACAGCGTTCAAGATTGACTGTAAAGAGCCGCTCGAAAAATCCGCGGTTCTTGCCCTTCAAATGAATTTCCGCATAACGGATAATGACCACTTTCTCTTTCATCCCATTCTCCCGTAATATTCTTTTACGACGCGGTTCACAATATCCGCGCCCTCCTGAATCTCCCGCTCCTCGGTCTCCTGCGAAAAGCTGAACCGGAGTACTCCGTTCAACAGTTCTTTTTCGACTCCGCACGCCTCGATCACGCGGCTGTAAGGCTTTTTCGATGAACACGCGCTCCCCGTGCCCGCATACACTCCGTTGTCTGAAAGCATTCTTACAAGCGTTTCGCCGCGCAATCCCCGCGCTGCAACCGTAAGGATATAAGGGGTTCCCTCTTGGGGGGAAATCCGCGAAAAGACCGACTTGTCGAGTTTTTCGTAAAACATTTCGCGGTAACGGGCAATGCGAGCCCCGTTCTCTTTCAGAGAGGAGAATGTCTGTTTCGCAGCGGAGGCGAACGCCAGAATCCCGAACACGTTTTCTGTGCCGCTGCGCTTTCCGCCCTCCTGCCCTCCCCCGAAAAGATAGGGAGAAAGATTCAGATTCTTGCGTTTATACAAAGCGCCCGTACCTTTGAGCGCGCCGATCTTGTGAGCGCTCACCGAATACAGATCGATATTTCCCGACAAATGAACGGGAATTTTTCCGAACGCCTGCACGCCGTCACTCATAAAAAGAGCGCGCGCGTTCTTTTTTTTGACCTTTTCCGCAATTTGCGCAATCGGATTGACCGCGCCCGTCTCGTTGTTGACGTGTATAACGGAGACAAGCGAAGTATGTTCGTCGACAAGCCGCAAAAGCTCCTCTACTTTCACGCTGCCGTCACGGTTCAAGGAAGCGAAACGCACATCCGTACCCCGCCGTTTCAACTCTTTGGCGCACTCGTAGACCGCCGCATGCTCCCCCTCCGTCGTGACGAAATTCCCCCGCCCGACGCAACCGAAAAGCGCCTGATTGTCCGCCTCAGTTCCGCAGGAAGCGAACAGTAATTCGAAGCGCTCGTCTGCAATCAGAGAAATCAGTTCCTCCCGCGCCTTTGAAATCTCTTTGTGCGTTTGAATCCCGCCCGCATAGAGCGCGGACGGGTTATAATACAATTCGTTGATTGCCCGCGTTGCGTCGGCTACCGCCTTTTTTAAGGGGCGCGTCGTCGCGGCGTTATCGAGATAGATCATTTGCGTACAAATTTATTTCTGCCCGCCGCCGCAACGACGTATTCGAGCATTTCCTTTTTACATTCGAGCACATAGAGCGTCTTTCCGACGGAGGAGGAATAGAGTATATGAATAAATTCCTTGTCTTCCATCGGTTCGCGGTTTGGGCTCATCACTTTCGGTTTCGCCCCGTTCATTCCTGCGAGCGTGCGCTCGAAAGTATCGCCCGTACAATAGCCGATCTGCATCATATGGTCGGCGTCGAGCGTGACGATGTGCTTTCTCTTTCTGCCGTTAAATACCTTTGTGATACGAAGTTCGTCCTGCACGAAGAGATAATCGTAACTCACGTTAAATCTCAGCCGCGTGCGAAAGAAAAGAAATCCGGAAACCGCAAACGCAACGACGGGCATGACCCAAATGAGAATGTAGATCGCAAGAGACCAGCCGGAGAGTCCTTCCACCGTTCCGGGGAGCACCATGAAGCACGCGAACGCAAAAATCAAAGCCAACGCAAACAAAATGTACGCCGTAACTTGAAAAGTCATGTACCACTTTGCCTGCCTCTTTCCGTTTTCGGGCTGCGCGCTCTCTTCATACAGTGCGTCTTTCGGCATCAGAATTCCACCTTTCCTTCATAAATTTTCTGCACGTTTCCCGTAAGCGTCACATTGCCGTCGCCGTGATAACGGACGATCAGGTCTCCGCCCTTGACTTTGACCGTAATATCGGTATCCTGTTTGCAATAGCCGCCCAATACCGCCGCGACAGCCGCTGCCGCAGCCCCCGTTCCGCATGCCCACGTCTCGCCGTTTCCGCGTTCCCAGACGCGCATTTTAAGGGTGCTGCCGTTGACGACACGGATAAATTCCACGTTGGTGTGCTGAGGGAAATATTTGCTGTTTTCGATTTTGGGTCCGATTTCAGAAACGGGAACCGCGTCCACTTTATCCGTAAAGATCACGCAATGCGGATTGCCCACATTGACAAGCGTGACTCTGTACTCGGTTCCGTCGATCTCCATGGGATGATTTACGATCTTCTCCCCTTTCCATACGCAGGGAATCTTTTTACCGTCGAGTTCCGCTTTGCCGAGATCGACGCTCGCGGAAGTGACGACGCCGCCGAACGAGAAAACCCTGACTTCTTTCACGCCGCTCTGCGTCTCGATATTCACGCACTCGTTTTTGACAAGACCCTTTTCATAGAGATATTTTGCAACGCAGCGGATCGCATTGCCCGCAATGCTGTCTTCCGTGCCGTCTTGGTTGTAAACGTACATCTTTGCGTCTGCGATTTCGGACTTTGTAATGACGACGATTCCGTCGCCGCCGATTCCGTAATGTCGGTCTACAAAATTGATCGCAAGAGACTCGGGACAGGTAATGAGCCCCTCCATATCCTCGAAGTAAATATAATCGTTTCCGCAGGACTGCATTTTGACGAAACTGAGTTCTGTCTTTTTGCGGCGCAGACGATTGATGTCTACAAGCTCGGTATTGTATTCGGTGAATTTACTTGCAATAATGTCGCAGAGCGCGTTCGCCGTATCCAGAGACGTGAGCACCGTAATCCCCAAGAGAATGGCATGGTGGTGAAGTTCGATATAGTCGTTGATCGAATCCACGTCCGTCTTACCCGTGTAGATGATATAGTCGATCTTGCCGTCGTCCATGAGTTTTGAGACCTGCTTGGTCGCTTTAAGACGGTCGACTACGGTCACGTCGATCCCAAGATCGGAGATGACTTTCGCCGTTCCCGCCGTAGCATAGATATTGCAGCCCAGATCCGCAAACTTTTTCGCGATCGATACAATCTCGAATTTATCCTGATCGTTTACGGTAAAATATACGCCGACCGGCTTTTCCTTGGTCGGATGACACATTTTGAAGCCCGCAGAGACGAGCCCCTTGAAGAGCGCTTCTTCGAACGTTTTGCCGATCCCCAAAACTTCGCCCGTCGATTTCATTTCGGGTCCGAGCTGCGAGTTCACGTCGTTGAGCTTTTCGAAGCTGAACACGGGCACTTTGACCGCGACATAGGGCGAATTGGGATATAAGCCCGTTCCGAAGCCCAGCTTTTTGAGTTTTGCGCCCGCCATAATCTTGGTCGCAAGCTCCACCATGGGCACCCCCGTCACCTTGGAGATGTAGGGTATGGTGCGCGACGCGCGCGGATTCACTTCGATGACGTAGAGCTTATTTTCGTAAATCAGATACTGAATGTTGATGAGCCCTTTCGTCTTTAAGGAAAGCGCGAGCTGTGCGGACACTTCTACGATCTGTTTAAGCATCGCGTCGCTCAGATGATAGGGAGGATATACGGCGATCGAATCGCCCGAGTGCACGCCTGCCCGTTCGATATGCTGCATGATCCCCGGAACGAGCACGTCCGTCCCGTCGGAAATCGCGTCCACTTCGAGCTCGGTACCCATAAGGTATTTATCGCAGAGCACGGGGTTCTCGATATGCTGAGCGAGAATTACGTCCATATAGCGGGAAATATCGTTTTCGGTAAAGGCGATCGTCATGTTCTGCCCGCCGATCACGTAAGAAGGACGCAAGAGCACGGGATAGCCGAGCTTCTCCGCCGCCTTGATTGCCTCCTCTTTGGTCATGACGGTCAGTCCCTTGGGACGGGCGATCGCAAATTTTTCCAACAGCGCGTCGAAACGCTCGCGGTCCTCCGCCATATCGACGGAATCTGCGCTCGTACCGAGGATTTTGACCCCTTTCTTGTCGAGATAACCGCAGAGTTTAATCGCCGTCTGTCCGCCGAACGTGATAACGACTCCGTATGGTTTTTCCACGTCGATGACGTTCTGCACGTCCTCCGGAGTCAGCGACTCGAAATAAAGCCTGTCCGCCGTATCAAAGTCCGTCGAAACCGTCTCGGGGTTATTGTTGATAATAACAACTTCGTAGCCGAGCTCTTTGAGCGTCCAGACGCAGTGCACCGAAGAATAGTCGAATTCGATTCCCTGACCGATCCGGATAGGACCCGAACCGATGACGATAATGCGCTTCTTTTTGGAACGTTCCACAAAAGGTTTTGCCTCGTCGTGATCCTCGTCGTCGTAAGTGGAATAGAAGTACGGCGTCTGCGCCGCAAACTCCGCCGCACAGGTATCTACCATTTTGAACACTGCCCTGCGGTGCGCAGGCAGCTTTTCGCCGCTCATCGCTTCGAGGTCTTTATCGGTATAACCGAGCTGTTTCCCTTTGAGATACTCCGCGCGGGAGAGCTTTTTGTCTTTGATCTCCCCTTCGAATTTTACGAGATTGAGAAGTTTATTGAGGAACCACCTGTCGATCTTGGTGAGATCGAATATTTCGTCCACCGTTGCGCCCGCCTGCAATGCGGCGTACACGATAAAGAGCCGCTCGTCCGTTGTTTCGTCGAGTTTTTTGAGAAGCTCTTCCTTGGGAAGAGGCAAAAATTTGGGATGGTTGAGAGTCGAAAGCGAGATTTCTGCGCCACGCACCGCCTTCATGATCGCCTGTTCGAAAGAAGTGCCGATCGCCATGACCTCGCCCGTCGCTTTCATACGGGAACCGAGCCCTCTCTTGGCATACAAGAATTTATCGAAAGGCCATTTGGGGAGCTTGACGACCACATAGTCGATCGTCGGCTCGAAACAGGCGTATGTCTTGCCCGTGACGTCGTTTTTGATCTCATCGAGGGTATAGCCGAGCGCGATCTTGGTCGTCACTTTTGCGATCGGATACCCCGTAGCCTTACTTGCAAGCGCAGAGGAACGGGAAACGCGGGGATTCACCTCGATGACCGCATATTCGAAGCTGTCGGGATGGAGCGCAAACTGACAGTTGCAGCCCCCTTCGATTCCGAGCTCGGTGATGATGTTGAGCGCCGCCGTGCGGAGCATCTGATATTCTTTATCCGAAAGAGTGACGGCAGGCGCGATAACGATCGAATCCCCCGTATGCACGCCGACAGGATCGAAGTTCTCCATGGAGCAGACCGTGAGAACGTTACCCGCGCTGTCGCGCAAAACTTCGAATTCGATCTCTTTCCAACCGCCGATGTATTTTTCGATCAACACCTGCGTAATGGGCGAAAGCATGAGCCCGTTATGGGAAATGAGACGGAGCTCCTCTTCGTCTTTTGCAACGCCGCCGCCCGCGCCGCCGAGAGTGAACGCGGGGCGCACGATGACGGGATAGCCGAGCTTATTCGCAATGCTCACGCATTCCTCCACCGTATAGGCAATATCGCTCGGCACAACGGGCTGATGAATCTTTTCCATCGTCTCCTTAAAGAGTTCGCGATCCTCCGCTCTGTCGATAGCGTCGAGTTTGGTGCCGATGAGTTTGACCCCCCATTCGTCTAAGAAACCCGACTTTGCGAGCTTACAGCCCATGGTGAGCCCCGTCTGTCCGCCGAGCGACGCCAAAAGGGAATCGGGGCGCTCTTTGATGATAATACGTTTTAAGCTGTCTTCGGTCAACGGTTCGAGATAGATTTCGTCCGCGAGCATCTTATCCGTCATGATTGTCGCTGGGTTGGAGTTGCACAAAACAACGTTGACCCCCGCGTCTTTCAGAACACGGCACGCCTGCGCGCCCGCATAGTCGAATTCCGCCGCCTGACCGATGACAATGGGTCCCGAACCGATGACGAGTACTTTTTTAATATCGCTTCTCTTAGGCATATTATTTGTTCTCCTTATGGTTTTTCACTCTCTCCGCAAACTCGTCGAACAGCTTGTTCGCGTCGTGCGGTCCCGCGCATGCCTCGGGGTGGAACTGCGTCGTAAACGCATTCAATTCGGGATAATCCACCCCTTCGCAGGTGCCGTCGTTTCCGTTGACATAGCTGAGTTTTCCGCATTTTAAGCTGTTGGTTACCACTTCGTAGCCGTGGTTCTGGCTCGTGATGAAAATTCTGCCGCTCTCGACATGCCGCACGGGCTGATTCGCGCCGCGATGCCCGTATTTCATTTTGCGGGTCTGTCCGCCCATCGCAAGCGCGAAGAGCTGATGTCCGAGACAGATTCCGAATATCGGAACCTTGCCCGCAATCTTTTTGATCGTCTCGATAACGCCCGTATTCTCCGCGGGATCTCCGGGTCCGTTCGAGAGCATGATGCCGTCTGCGATTTTAAGCGCCTCCTTCGCGGGGTAATCGGCGGGAACGGTAATCACCTTCAAGCCCCTCTTCAAAAGTTCGCGCTCAATATTGTTTTTAGCGCCGAAGTCGTATAAAACGAC
Source organism: uncultured Christensenellaceae bacterium (assembly GCA_910588695.1). Taxonomy (GTDB): domain Bacteria; phylum Bacillota; class Clostridia; order Christensenellales; family Borkfalkiaceae; genus Gallimonas. Next base: position 46,389 of record CAJUOV010000002.1, on the reverse strand, counting down.
CGTATTCTCTCCTTCGCCGAGCGTCTTTGTTTCTTTGGAACTTACAGCATCGACGGCGTTCTGCACGCGGTAACGCTTTAACGAGGCAAAATCGGTAAACGGCTTAAAGGTGATCGCGGCGTTCATAACGCCCGCCTCGCGCACCGTCTTGGTGAGCTCGCGCGTGTCGATCCCGTACACGGCGGGAATACCCTCCCGTTTGAGATACTCTTCCACCGTACCTTCCGAACGGAAATTCGAGGGCGTGTCGCACTTTTCGCGCACGATATAGGCAGTAAGATAACTGTGCATGCTCTCCGAATCGGCGGAGATCATGCCGTAGTTCCCGATGAGCGGAAAGGTTTGCGTGACGATCTGACCGTAATAACTCGGATCGGTCAGGGTCTCGATGTAGCCCGTCATGCCCGTGGTGAACACAAGCTCGCCGATGACTTCTTTTTCCGCGCCGAAGGAGTACCCTTCGAACACTTTGCCGTTTTGCAACGTTACATAAATTTTTTTATCCATATGTTATCTCCCGCGATTTTCGTTATCGTTTTCAATTAATTCCGAGTTGTTTTAATATCTCGATTGCTTCCTCGTGCCCCTGATCGCCGTCGTCATATAAATCAACAGCCTCGCCATAAAAAAGTCTCCGATTTTCTGCGTCTATAAATTCTCAGTCTCTCATCAACTTGCACATAACGGCTTTCTGAGCATGCAGACGGTTTTCCGCCTCGTCGAAGATTTCGTCCGCGTGCGCTTCGAATACGTCCGCCGTGATCTCCTCGCCCCTGTGCGCGGGCAGACAGTGCAGCACCATTGCCCCCTTGTTCGCCGCCTTCATCACTTTTTCGTTCACCTGATAGCTCTTGAAAATCTTCATGCGCTTTTCGCGCTCCTCTTCCTGACCCATCGAAGCCCATACGTCGGTATACACAACGTCGGCGTTTCTCGCCGCTTCTTCCGCGCTGCGGCAGAGGGTAAACCCGATATTTTCTTTACAAAGATTCATGAGTTCCTTATCCGGCTCGTAGCCCTCGGGACAGGCGATCGAAAAATTCATGCCCGTCTTGACCGCCCCCACCATTAACGAGTTCGCCATGTTGTTGCCGTCGCCGATAAAGCAGAGCTTCAAACCCTTAAACGAGCCCTTGCGTTCTCTGATCGTCATGAGATCGGCGAGCACCTGACAGGGGTGACAGTAATCGGTCAGTCCGTTGATGACGGGGATCGTGCCGTATTTTGCAAGATCTTCCACTTCTTTTTGCTCAAACGTGCGGATCATGATTCCGTCGAGATAGCGCGAGAGAACGCGCGCCGTGTCCTCTACTGGTTCCCCCCGCCCGATCTGCAAATCGCGGTTACTGAGAAAGAGCGCGTAGCCGCCCAGCTCGTACATGCCCACTTCGAAAGATACGCGGGTGCGCGTCGAAGATTTCTGAAAGATCATGCCGAGTTTTTTTCCTTTGAGGCATTCGTTGGCAACGCCGTTCTTACGCTCGAATTTGAGCTGATCGGCAAGGTTGAGAACGGAAAGGATTTCCTCTCTCGTAAAATCGTTCAGTTTCAGTAAATGCTTCATTTCTCCAATACTCCTCTGAGGATCGCAAGACCCTCGTCCATTTCCGTTTTCGTGATCGTGAGCGGCGGAACGATTCTGAGCCGCTTGTGCGCAGTCAGTACCAAAAGACCTTTATCGAGGCACGCCCTCGCCACTTCCTTCGGCGGTTTGTCGAGTTCGAGCCCGATCATCATTCCGAGCCCCGTGACCGCTTTCACGCCGTCGATTAAACGCAGCTTTGCGCGGAGATATTCCGCTTTGCCCGCAACCTCGAATAAAAATTCTTCGTTGAGCCGCCCGACAACGTTGCACGCGCCCGCGCACACGACGGGATTGCCGCCGAATGTCGAACCGTGATCGCCCGCCGTAAGAACATTTTCCGTTTTCGAATAGAAGAGACATGCGCCGATCGGAAGTCCGCCGCCCAGCCCTTTTGCGCTCGTCACAAGATCGGGCACGATCCCGTAGTGCTCGTATGCGAAGAATTTTCCCGTTCTGCCGATCCCGCTCTGCACCTCGTCGCAGATAAGGAGCACGTCGTTTTCTTTACAATACGCGGCGAGCTCTCTTACGAAAGACGAATCGAGCGCGGTCACGCCGCTCTCTCCCTGCACGCATTCGATCACGACGGCGCACGCCTTCGAGTCCGCCGCCCGCTCGACCGCTTTGATGTCTGCGGGAACGCTCGTCATTTCGGGAACAAAGGGCGCGAAATATCTATGAAATTCGTCCTGCCCCGTAGCGGTGAGCGTAAAGAGCGTTCTGCCGTGAAAGCTGTTTTTGAGCGAGACAATCCGCTTGCGCGTTTCTCCGTATTTTTCAAAGGAATACTTACGCGCCGTTTTGAACGCGCATTCGTTTGCTTCTGCGCCCGAGTTGGCAAAGAACGCACGCTTCGCACCCGATTTTTCGCACAAAAGCCGCGCAAGCTCCGCCTGAGGTTCGCTGTAATAATAGTTGCTCACATGCTGGATTTTATCGAGCTGCGCTTTGACGGCATTCTTCCATTCTTCGTCGTTCGCGCCGAACACGTTGACCGCGATCCCCGCGCCGAAGTCGATATATTCTTTCCCCGCCGTATCGACTAGAGTGGCGTTCTTTCCGCCCGCAAACGCGACGGGATAGCGGGCGAACGTCTTTGCCCCGTATTCTTCATCGAGATTTTTTATTTCATTAAAATTCATTTGACGTCCTCCGCGCCGTTTTTACGAAAAAAGAGACTGATTCGAAAAATCAGTCGCCCTTTACAAACATTGTTCCCATACCTTCGTCGGAAAGCAATTCCAATAAAAGAGAATGCTTTACCCTGCCGTCTGTGATAAACACACGGTTCACTCCGCGGCGGATCGCCTCTCTGCAACAATTTATTTTCGGAATCATGCCGCCCGTGATAATCCCCTCCCGCGCAAGCGATTCCACATCCGAAACGTAGATCTTTTTCATAAGGCTGTTTTCGTCGTCCTTGTCGCGGAGAAGTCCCTTGACGTCCGTCATCAAAATAAGGCTCTCTGCACCGAGCGCACCGGCGATCGCCGACGCCGCGCTGTCCGCGTTCACGTTGTAAATATTCCCTTCGTTGTCGAATCCGACGGTAGACACGACGGGCATATAGTCTTTTTCGAGACAGTCGAGAATGAGCTCGGCGTTCACCTTTACGATTTTACCCACAAAGCCGAGGCGTTCGTCCTGCTTTTCGCAAAGGAGCATGCCGCCGTCGATCCCCGAGAGTCCCACCGCTTTCGCGCCGAGACTGTTCAGCATATGTACGAGCGATTTGTTGACTTTCCCGGAAAGCACCATTCTGACGACTTCCGCCGTCTCCTCGTCGGTATAACGAAGCCCGTCGATAAATTTGGATCGGATTCCCATACGGCTAAGCGTCTCCGAAATTTCCGGTCCGCCGCCGTGAACCAAAACGACTTTGACTCCCACGCACCGCAAGAGAGTCAGATCGCGCATCACTTCGATCTTCGCCTCATCGCTCAGCATGGCGTTTCCGCCGTATTTGATGACGAGAATTTTATTTCTGTATTTTTCGATATAAGGCATCGCCTCGATGAGAAACTCCGCCTTTTTCTCTATCTCCGTCACGATCTGTAATCTCCGTTGATCTTCACGTAATCGTAAGTGAGGTCGCAACCGTAGGCGACCGCCTCTTCTTTTCCGTCGTGCAAATTCACGACGATATGAATTTCTTTGCGCGACAGTACTTGTTTTGCAAGCGTCTCGTCGAAAACGAGCGCGCAGCCGTTTTTATACGCTTCGACGGTGCCCGCCGAAGAACAGAAACTCACGCCGATCTTATTGACGTCGAGATTCGCCCCCGAGTACCCGAGCGCGCACATCACCCTGCCGCCGTTCGCGTCCGCGCCGAAGATCATCGCTTTGACGAGATTGGAATTGACAACGGATTTTGCGGCGAGGCGGGCGTCTTCTTTGGTCTTTGCGCCCTTGACTCTGCATTCGATGAGTTTGGTCGCGCCCTCCCCGTCCGCGGCGAGCATGCGGCAATAATTGGTCGTAACCGTGTGGAGCACCTCGGTGAATCGCTTATATTCCGCGTTGGCGAAAGTGATCGGTTTGTTTCCCGCAAGCCCGCTCGCCAAAACGCACATCATGTCGTTCGTGGAGGTATCCCTGTCGACCGAGAGCATGTTCAGGGAATCGACGACTTCATCAGACACCGCTTTTTGCAACATCTCGGGAGAGATCGCAAGATCGGTCGTAATAAAGAGCAGCATAGTCGCCATATTGGGGCAGATCATGCCCACTCCCTTGCCGATCGCGCCGATCCTTACTTCTTTTCCGCGAAGAATAAATTTATAAGAAAGCTCTTTTTTGACGGTATCCGTCGTCATGATGGCTTCCGCCGCCGCCCCGCTGTTATCGCCCAGCCCCTCAAAAAGCGAAGGCATCCCCTCTTTGATGGGATCGATCGAGAGCTTCTGTCCGATAACGCCCGTAGAGCCGACGATCACGTCGGAAGCGGAAATACCCGTATACTCCTGAACAAGGGAGCACATTGCCTCCGCCATCTCTTCGCCGTCTTTATTGCAGGTGTTGGCGTTTCCGCTGTTGACGATAACCGCCTGCGCATAACCGTCCGCAAGATGTTTTTTCGTGACGATTACGGGCGCGCCCTTGACGAGGTTCTGCGTATATACTGCGGCGGCGCTGCACCGCGTATCCGATACGATGAGCGCCAAATCACGTTTCTTCTTATTTTTACGGATCCCGCAATGAACGCCGTTCGCGCGGAATCCTTTGGGCGCGCACACGCCCCCTTCGATTTTTTCAAGCGTACCAAGCATACTTTTAACCTAATCCGATAAATTATATCACAGTCCGAGCGATTCGTCAAGCCCCAGAGCAATATTCATATTCTGAATTGCGGCTCCGGAAGCGCCTTTTCCCAAATTATCGAGGGTCGCGGTCAGAATCACCCGTTCCGCGTTTCCGTTTACATAGAGATTCATGCGGTTCGTACCCACAAGCCCGACCGCAGAAAGAAAACCCTCTTCCCGTTCGACGCGGACAAAACGGCTGTCTTGATAATGTTCGCAAAGAACGGTCTCGATCTCGTCTTTCCCCGTCCCCCCTTTCAGATGATCGCAAAAGAGCGGAACGCTCACGCTCATGCCGCTGTAAAAATCACAGATATACGGATTGAATATGGGCGTTTCGGTAAGAGCACACACCTTTTTCATTTCGGGCAGATGTTTGTGCGAAAGAGAGAGCGCGTACATTCTGGGAGAGTCGAGCGCGGGATCGCGCGGCGCACCCTCGTATTGTGCAATCGCCTTTTTTCCGCCCCCCGAATACCCGCTGACCGCATGGCATACGAACGGATAGTCGGCGGGAACAATCCCCGCTTTGACGAGCGGATAAACGAGCGCGACAAACCCGCTCGCATAGCACCCGGGATTGGCAATCCGTTTGCCCGACGCAATCTTCTCGCGGTGTTCCGGCGAGAGCTCCGCAAAGCCATACGCCCAGTCCTCTCGGGTGCGGTGCGCGGTAGAAGCGTCGATCACTACGGTATTCCGATTCTTTACCAACGAAACCGCCTCACGCGCCGCGTCGTCCGGCAGACACAAAAAAGTCACGTCGGAAGAGTTGATCGCGTCGCAGCGGGCGGAAACGTCTTTTCTGAAATCCTCGGGGAGACGGAGAACCTCCACGTCGTCGCGCAGTTTGAGCCGCTCGTCGATCCTCAGCCCCGTCGTTCCCTCTCTTCCGTCGATAAATACTTTGATCATTTGAGTTTCTTTTGTTCGAGCAGCGCTTTGACCTTGATAGGAAGACCGAAGAGGTTGATAAAGCCCTCCGAATCCTTCTGCGAATAGGCGCCGTTGTCGTCGTCGAAAGTGGCGATGTTTTCGCTGTACAGCGAATAGGGCGAAGTCATGCCCGCGCTCGTGATATTCCCTTTATAAATGCGGAGCTTCACGTCGCCGGTGACCGTCTCCTGCGTTTTTTCGACGAATGCGGAAAGCGCTTCCCTGAGGGGCGTGAACCATTGCCCGTCGTAGACCATCTCGCCGAACTTCAAAGCAACAAGCTGCTTATAATGCTGGGTCGCCTTATCGAGGCAGATCATTTCGAGAAGGCGGTGCGCCTCGTACAGAATCGCTCCCCCCGGGGTCTCATACACGCCGCGAGACTTCATACCGACAAGACGGTTCTCCACAAGATCGGCAAGTCCCACTCCGTTTTCTCCGCCCACTTTGTTGAGCGTCTCTACGATCTCTACCGCGCCGAGCTTTTTGCCGTCGATCGCCGTAGGGATTCCCTTTTCGAAATGAATCGTAAGATAAGCGGGCTGATCGGGAGCCTGCAAAGGAGAAACCCCCATTTCGAGGAAGCCCTCTTTCTCATACTGCGGTTCGTTCGCGGGATCTTCGAGATCGAGCCCCTCGTGCGAGAGATGCCACAGGTTCTTGTCTTTGGAATAGTTGGTTTCGCGGTTGATCTTCAAAGGAATATTATGCGCTTCCGCGTATTCGATCTCCTCTTCGCGGCTTTTAAGATCCCAGATTCTCCAAGGCGCAATAATCTTCATCTCGGGCGCGAACGCCTTGATCGCAAGTTCGAAACGCACCTGATCGTTCCCCTTGCCCGTACAACCGTGACAAATCGCGTCCGCCTTCTCTTTTTTGGCAATCTCCACGATTGCCTTGGCAATGCAAGGGCGTGCAAACGACGTGCCGAGCAGGTATGTATCTTCGTATTTTGCGCCCGCCTGAACGGTCGGGAATACGTAATTTTCAATAAAATCTTTTTTGAGATCGAGCACGTAGAGCTTGCTCGCGCCCGTCTTTTTCGCCTTTTCTTCAAGCCCGTCGAGCTCTGTTCCCTGCCCAACGTCGCCCGAAACCGCCACCACTTCGCAGTTATCGTAATTCTCTTTGAGCCAGGGAATGATGATCGACGTGTCAAGTCCGCCCGAATAGGCAAGCACTACTTTTTTTAACTTTTCCATGTTGCACCTCTTTTCGTTTTTTTTCATTATAACAAAGCAAGAGGCGCAAATCAAGCGATTGCGCCCCCGATATGAAAAATATTTTTTATAAAAACACAATTATGCGAATATATTCACACTATATTGATTAAATATTCAATTATTATGAATATATTCATTTTTGCAAAGTTTCTTCTTCGCCGATGCGCGCATAGAACCGCGCAATATCCTCTTCTGTAAACTGCTCGTATTGATACTTGGAAAAAAGCACGCGGCGGTAAAAGATGAATCTATCGCGGGAATCAGAAGTAGAAAAAGTTCCGACGAATTTATTTTTGTACACCCTTATTTTTTCACAGCCCGTTTTCACGTCGTAAGTAAAAGTTTTTCTCTTGGTTTTGAGGTGCACGACTTCGGGCGTCACTTCGATCCCGAGAACGGTTCCCATGCTTACGCGCATTGCGTAAAATCCGTATACGACGATCCACCCGAGGAGCAACGCGGGCGAAATAAAATAGAATGCGAAAAACTTATTGAACGCGAACACCATGCTGACCATGAACGCAGTCAGCACCACGACGCTGAATGCAATAAACAGCCTTTTTATTATATTGACGTAGCGGACGATCCCCTCTTTCATGCCTCTGCCCCTTCGCGGAACGCGGCAAAAAAGCGGGTTGTCGCCTCTCCGTTCATACGCGCTTCAAACGAAATTCCCTCGGAAGCGTCTTTTCGGTAAAACAAAAGAGTCTCCCCCTCTTTGACCTGCTTGGAATAGGAGATGCGGAACGACTTCAGACTTTTACGTTCCCGTTCCTCCCGCGAAAAACAGTCCGTGAAAAAATCGGCGTACTTCGCATTGTTGACATGGCGGTAATGGTCGAGATGGGAGGCGCGAGCGGTCATCGAATACACTTCTTTCCCCTTCTCTCTCAGTTTTTCGAGATTCCATTCGGGCGTAAGGGTGCGTTCGTCGCGGTAAGGGCAGTTCTTATGCGCTTTCAGCGCTTCCGGCGGAAGCATTTTACCGCTGCCGAGCTCGACAAGGCACCAACGGGATGCGAGCGCTGCGATCTTTTCCCCCGCTTGGTTGTTTACCGCATAAGCGCGCTCGAACACCACGCGGCGGGGCGTAAGCGGCCATGTCTCAACCGTCAAAACATCTTTGGGGCGGGCGGGCTTCAACATCTCGCAGCAGGTGGTCACCACGACAAACCCGTACCCGAACGGAATGAGATCATCGTATCCGAACCCCAGCTCGTCCGCGCTCGTGCCCGCGGCGTCCTGCGCAAAGGAAAGCAGCGCGGAGGGTTTGATCCTATCCAGAAAATCCACATCCTCGTAACGGACGGAAAACTCTCTTTTATGACAATAATCGCTCATGATTTTATTATATCATGAGCGAAAATGCTTGTCAACCGTTCGCGGCGGAGGAAAGATATGCAAGACAACCCGACGAGATCGCCGTCACAAGTTTGTCGCGGTATTCCCCGCTCAATAAAAGCGCTTCATCCTCCGCATTGGACAGAAAACCGCATTCCACGATTACGGAGGGATAGTCGCTGCAATTCAGAATGTAATAATCGCCTTTGAGCGGGTCGCTTTTTCTGACGCACTCGGGCATGTTATTGAGAGAAGCCTGTATAAGACAGGCAAGCGTTTTGCTCCTTTCGTTCGATTCGCGGAAAAACACCTGCGCGCCCCGCCGCGAACGCACGGAGAAAAAATTCTGGTGAACGGAGACGACGAGCGCGGGGCTGTTATCACGGATCACTTCGGCGCGTTTTTGCATATCCCTTTTTTTATATCCGGGCGTTGCCGTACCGTACAGTCCCGCTTCCGTTTCCCGCGTTTCGACGACCGCAAAACCCGCATCTTCGAAACGGCGTTTGAGCCGACGCGAAATATCGAGGTTGATGTCGCTCTCCTTGATCCCCGACTTAATCCCCACGACTCCCCCGTCGATTCCTCCGTGTCCGGCGTCGATGACGACGGTGAGCTTCATGCTCTCGGACGCGGAGACGGTCAACGCAAATACACAGACCCCGAACGCCATTGCGACCGCCAACAAAATGCTAACAATACCGAGCGCCATGCGATTCCGATAAATAAAATTCATACTCTATATATGTATGAGATTGTCCTCTCATCTATGAGACTGCGGAACAGAATAAAAAATTCAATCGATAATTATTCATTTAATTGACATCTGTATAAAAACTATTTATAATAATAACAAAATTACATTACAAAACGGAGAGAAACATGACAAAAGTAAAAATCGTAACCGATTCGAACAGCGGAATCACTCAAACGGAAGCCGAAAAACTCGGTATTACCGTTTTACCCATGCCCTTTGTGATCGACGGCGCAGAATACTTTGAAGACATCAACTTAACGCAGGAAGAATTTTATGCGCACCTCGAAGGCGATGCCGACGTGCACACCAGCCAACCTGCGGTCGGCAGCGTTACCGAACTCTGGGACAAATTGACCCAAGACGGAAGCGAGATCGTACATATCCCCATGTCGAGCGGGCTTTCCGAATCCTGCCATACGGCGGAAGCGCTTTCAAAGGACTACGGCGGAAAAGTACAGGTAGTCGACAACCAACGCATTTCGGTCACGCAAAAGCAATCCGTTCTCGACGCGATCAAACTTGCCAACGAGGGAAAAAACGCAAAAGATATCAAAGACGCGCTCTTAAAAAGCAAATTCGACAGCAGTATTTATATCACGCTGACCACTCTTAAATATCTGAAAAAAGGAGGCAGACTGACCCCTGCCGCCGCACTCATCGGTACGATTCTGAAAATCAAACCCGTACTTCAGATTCAGGGCGAAAAGCTCGACGCTTTCAAAAAAGTGCAGACCTTGAAGAAAGCGAAAGAGACGATGATCGCCGCAATGCAAAGCGATTTCGAAGAACGCTTTTCCGAATACGTAAAAAAAGGAGAAATGCGGCTTTTCATCGCGCACACGCACAACGATTCGGAAGCAGAACTCTTTGCGGAGGAAGTCAGATCGGCGTTCCCCGACGTTCCAGTAACGTTCGTCGATCCCCTCTCTCTGTCCGTATCCTGCCATATCGGACCGGGCGCACTCGCGCTCGCTTGTGCGCGCGCACTCTGAAAACAGCGACAAAATCCCCGACTTCGGTCGGGGATTTTTTTATCCCGCGACGGGCGACAGATTCTTTCCTGAGCGTTCGATCTTTAAGCGATGGGGAGCGCAAACGATGGGAACCGAACTTTTTTCCGAGAGCGGAATCATGCGGGTGCAATCTCTGTGCGCGCTGCAATTTGCATTGCTCATTCTGATTTTTCCGTCCCTCCATTCGATCTCGTTGAATCCGCCTTCTCCCGCATCGACGATCAGGCGAACAGCATCGCCGTTCTCTTCCCGCCGAACGCGCGAAATCCACGCTGAGACAATTTCGACGCCCGCTTCGCTTACCGAACAAACTCTCTCTCCCCCGATCGTGACGAGGTATTCGAACCCGCCCCTCTTCCCGCCCGCAAATCCCGCTCCGAACACGAGCGCGGCGAGCAGAAGATATACGGCGACGTCGCAGGGCGCAAATGCTTTTTTCATATGCGCACGATCCCGATTTCACGTTGCAAAGAAAATTTCTCCGCGGGAAGATTGGTATACGCCGTTTCCTTTACGCCGTCCGAACACACAAACAGAACATCCAGCCGACGTTCTGCGATGTAAGAGACCGCGCGGTCTTTCCCCATGACCATGAGCGCCGTGGAAAGCGCGTCGCCCACCGCCGCCGAATCGCAGAAGAGCGTTACGGACACCATTTTTTCGCCGCCTTGCGAATTTGCCGCGCCGATCGGATAACCGGATACGGAATCGATAATGTGACAATAACGCTCGCCGTCGATTTCGTAATAATTCATATAATCGCCGCTCGTAGAAACGCAGACGTTTTTCGTCTTTACTTCCGCAAGCATTCCGCCGCCCCGCGGATCAAGAATGCCGAGATCAAACAATCCGTCGCCCGACGCAGGATTTTCAAACAGAACAAGCGTGCTGCCGCCGAAACTCAGATACCCCTTTGCATTTTCTCCGATCAATTTTTTCGCTTCGTCGGCGCAGAAGCCTTTTCCCAACCCGCCGAAATCAAGTTTCATTGCATATTCGACTCCGCACGCTTCCTTTTTGCAGTCCGGCTTTACCGCATAAAATTTGCCGTCCGCGCTTTCCAATCCCACCTTTGAAAAATCACAGAGCGAGCGGAACGCACGGATATACTCTTCGGCGGGAAGCTCCGACAAAAACTCTCTGTCGTAAGGGGTCGAAGGCGTATATCCGACGGCGACGCAGCGAGGCGAGAATCCCCAGAGATCGACGAGATTTCCCACTGCGGGATTATAAAATTTATCCGTCTCCGCGTAGAGCTGTTTCGCCAATGCAAAAATTTCGTAAGCCGTTTCATCGAGTTCCACCCGCTCCCCCGCCGCCGCGGCGTTAAAACGGGACAGAGACCCGCCGCTCTCCGACGAAACGCTTTTTTCGATCTTCTCCGCCGCGGTGTTGATCGCATTCCAGATTTCGCCGCTCTCCTCACCCTGCGGAAACGCCCATACGCTCTCCGAACCGAAGTGAGAGAAAGTGCTGTAAGCGGATAAATTCCGGTCGCAAGCCGCCAGCAGCGCGCAGTCGGTGAAGAGGACCGCCGTTGCAAGAATGAGTTTGGTCTTAGTTTTCATACGGAAATTATTGACCGCTTTTTTCCGTTTGAAACCTTACGCTTTGGCAAGCGCCTTTTGCACGGCGAGAAGCAGCCGCCCCGTGCTCTGCGTCGCGCCCGTCACAACGCCGAGCCCCTCCGCTCTGACCTCGGAGGGAACGAACCCCTCGCGCACAACGGAATAGGTCTTGACTTCCGCGACTGTTTTTCCCGCAAACGAGTCGAGAAGCGCCTGTTCTCCCGCAAGATAGGCGCCGCTCCCCTCCCAAGAGGCGGTTACGCGGGGATAATCCGCATCGATCACCTCCACGCGCTCGATCCTGTCCCCCTTGACGTACACGCAGACTTTTGCGCCGTATTCTCCATACTTCGTCGAATAGACGTATTCTCCTCCGTACTCTCTGACGCCGGCGCAGCCCGCCAACAAAACCGCTGCCGCCGCCGTTATAATGAAAAAAGGTTTCTTCATATTTTCAGTATGAAACATCCGTCGCACGTTATGCGAAAAACCCGTCCGCGCAAAATGCGCGGACGGGTTTTTTATTGTTCCGATTATTCCAGCTCAAACGCACCCGTATAAAGCTGATAATACTGTCCCTTTTCAGCGATCAGCTGATCGTGCGTGCCGCGCTCGATGATCCTGCCGTGATCGAGCACCATGATCGCATTGGAGTTCTTTACGGTGGAGAGCCTGTGTGCAATCACGAAAACCGTTCTGCCTTCCATGAGTTTATCCATGCCCCGCTGCACGATCGCCTCGGTGCGCGTATCGATCGAGGAAGTCGCCTCGTCGAGAATCATAACGGGCGGATCCGCGACCGCCGCGCGCGCGATCGACAGAAGCTGACGCTGTCCCTGCGAAAGATTCGCTCCGTTCTGGTGCAGCATGGTGTTGTACCCCTCCGGAAGCCTTGTAATAAAGTCGTCTGCGCCCGCAAGTTTCGCCGCCGCGATGCAGTCGTCGTCCGTCGCGTCCAGCCTGCCGTAGCGGATATTGTCCATGACCGTACCCGTGAAAAGGTTGGTATCCTGCAATACCATGCCGATCGCACGGCGGAGTTCCCCTTTCTTGATCTTGTTGACGTTGATCCCGTCGTAGCGGATTTTACCGTCCGCAATATCGTAAAATCTGGTCAACAAATTGGTAATCGTGGTCTTTCCCGCGCCCGTCGCGCCGACGAACGCCACCTTCTGACCGGGTTTCGCGTACAGACTGATGTCGTGCAATACAATCTTATCTTCGGTATATCCGAAGTCGACTTCTTCCATGATTATGTCGCCCGTGAGCTTGGTATAGGTCACGGTGCCGTCAGCCTGATGAGGGTGCCGCCAAGCCCAGATCCCCGTATGCTCTTCGCATTCCGTGATCACGCCGTTTTCGTCCTCATGCGCATTGACGAGCGTAACGTAACCGTCGTCCGCCTCCGGCTTTTCGTCGATGAGCTGAAACACGCGCGACGCGCCAGCCATACCCATAACGACGGAGTTTACTTGCTGGGACACCTGATTGATATTATTGAAAAATTGCCGCGTCGTCTGCAAGAACGCCACAAGAAGCACAATGCCCGCCGAAGCGATAACGGCGCCGTCCTCGATCATATAGAATACCGATCCCGAAATACTGACGTTCGTCACTTTTCCGAGAATGAACATCGCACCGATGAGCGTGATCACAACATAGAAAACATGACCGATGTTGCCCAAAATAGGCATAAGCATATTGGCATACCGGTTCGCGCGGTTGGTCTGATCGTACAGATGATCGTTGACTTTATCAAAGTCGCGCTTCGACTCCGCCTCATGACAGAATACTTTGACGACTTTCTGACCGTTCATCATCTCTTCGACGAATCCCTCCGTCTTCGCCATGGCGCGCTGCTGACCGACAAAATATTTCGCCGCGCCGCCGCCTACGATCTTTGTAACGAAGAACACGAGCATGATCCCGCCGAGCACGATCAAAGTGAGCCACAAGCTGTAATAGAGCATGATAACGAAGAGCGTCAGCACCATGATCGCGGAACTGAGAAGTTGCGGCAGAGATTCCGCCACCATCTGACGGAGCGCGTCGATATCGTTCGTATAATAGCTCATCACGTCGCCGTGGTTGTGCGTATCGAAATAGCGGACGGGAAGATCCTGCATGCCGTCGAACATATGCTCGCGCATTTTACTCAAATATCCCTGCGTGAGAATCGCCATGAGCTGTTTATTGACGCCCGCCGTGATCAGCGACAGAACGTAAAGCCCGATCAGCGTCAGCATGGGAATCGTGATCGACTTCCAAGCCTCGCCCCATGTTTGCTGCGCCGCCACCGCGTCTTTGAGCGCGCCGAACACCGTCTGCATGAACAGCGACGGAAGCGAGCTTACAACGGCGTTGAAAACAATGCAGATCAACGCGATCGTCAGCATTTTCGGATAACAGCGGAATACCGATTTAATAACCCTCTTCATCAATCCTTTCTGACGGGGCATTTTTTTTGCGGGAGAATTACTCTTCATCCTTATTTCCCCCCTTATTCTGAGAATTGTAGACTTCGGCGTAAATTTCGTTGTTTTTCAAGAGTTCCTCGTGCGTGCCGATTCCGTTGATCTTTCCGCTCTCCAAAACAATGATGCGGTCGGCGTCCTCCACCGAGGAAGTGCGCTGCGCAATAATGATCTTCGTCGTTTCGGGAATAAACTCTTTGAACGCCTTGCGGATGAGCGCGTCCGTCTTGGTATCGACTGCCGAAGTCGAGTCGTCCAAAATGAGAATCTTAGGCTTTTTCAGAAGCGCGCGGGCAATGCAGAGTCTCTGTTTCTGACCGCCCGACACGTTGGTGCCGCCCTGTTCGATATAAGTATCGTAGCCGTCGGGAAACGCAGAAACGAACTCGTCCGCCTGCGCCAATTTACACGCCTCGATCAGTTCCTCGTCCGTTGCGTCCGGATTTCCCCAACGCAGATTTTCTTTGATCGTGCCCGAGAAGAGCACGTTCTTTTGCAACACGACGGCGACCTGATTGCGAAGAGCGGAGAGATCGTATTCGCGCACGTCTTTTCCGCCCACACGAACGGAACCCTCGCTTACGTCGTAGAGCCGCGAGATCAAATTAACAAGCGAAGTTTTACTCGAACCGGTTCCGCCGATAATTCCGATCGTCTCGCCCGATCCGATGTGCAGATCGACGTCGCTGAGCACAAACTTTTCCGCGTTTGCGGCATACTTAAAGGAGACGTCGTTGAAATCGATCGAACCGTCCGAAACTTCGTACACGGGATTTTCGGGATTGTGAAGAGTGCTCTCCTCGCGCAACACTTCGTCGATACGGTGCGCGCTCTCTACCGACATCGTAATCATGACGAATACCATAGCGAGCATCATGAGAGACATAAGAATCTGCATTCCGTAGACCACGAGCTGAGAAATCTCCCAAGTCATGTCTTTTCCCGTTTTAATGCCGAGATAGCAACCGATAAACAACACTGCCGAGAGCACGCCGTAGAAAAAGAACTGCATCACGGGATTGCTCCACGCGAGAAGGCGCTCCGCCTTGGTAAAATCAACGCAAAGATCCTCGCTCGCCCTGTTGAACTTCTGTTTTTCGTAATCCTCGCGCACATAGGATTTTACGACGCGGATTCCCTTGATATTCTCCTGCACCGACTCGTTCAGATTATCGTATTTTTTGAATACGCGGTGAAAGAGCGGCATCGCCTTTTTCATGATCAGAATGAGAATAAGCGAAAGAGGCGGAATGACCGCAACAAAGATCCATGCAAGCGTCCCGCCGATGATAAACGCCATCACGACGGAAAAAATCAACATTATGGGACAGCGGAACGCCATACGCACGATCATCATATAAGAAAACTGCACGTTCGTAACATCCGTTGTCATACGGGTTACAAGGGAAGACGTCGAAAACTTATCGATATTTTCGAACGAAAATTCCTGTATTTTGTAATACATATCCTTGCGGAGATTCTTGGCGAATCCCGCCGACGCCTGCGCGCAGAACGCGCCCGCAAACGCGCCGAATAAAAGCGAAAGCACCGCCATGGCAAGCAGAATCAGAGCGTACTGCCCGATTCCGAGCTCCCCTCCCGTGCCCCACATTTTTACGCCGTCCTCGATCGCGTTTCCGAGATAAATAATGATAAACGGGATAAGGCATTCGAGCACGACTTCGAGAATCACAAAAAGCGGCGATAAGATCGACGCCGTTTTATATTCTCTGATGGATTTTGAAAGTCTTTTAAGCAAGAAAAAACCTCCTTTTGCGCCGAACCGTTGAAATAGCGCAATTTTCTGTATACTTTATTATAATAGCGTTATTTTATCATTTGTAAAAAATATTGTCAAACAATCAACGATCCGTTTTTGTGAAAAACAGGTAAAATTTGCCGTTCCAGATCATCAAAAAAGAGCTCGCAACGATTGCGAGCTCTTTTCCTTTTGTTTTTTATTCTATCCCTTCGTTGAGCTTTGCGAGCAACTGATCGAGGTCCTCGCCGTGCGCCGAAACCGCTTCCGCGATCGTTTCGCCGTGCGCCATCGCGCAACCGATGCAGTGCATCCCCGCCGAGAGAAGAATTTCCGCCGCATTCGGGTTGAGTTTCAGACAATCCGCAATGAGCGTATTTTCCGTTATTTTCGCCATACCGATATCTCCTTCAAATTGATTGGATTCATTATACCACAAACAGTCGGAAATTACAACAAAATAAACAAATATTTTTCAAAGTCCCAACAGCCAGTAAACGAGTCCTACCGCCGCGCCCGCGCTCACGCCGAACACGATGATGGGTCCCGCCACGATAAACATTTTAGCCGCCATGCCGTAGACGAACCCCTCCGTTTTGAATTCGATCGCAGGCGACGCGACCGAATTCGCAAAGCCCGTAATCGGAACGATACTTCCCGCGCCCGCGTTCTTTCCGATTCTGTCGTATACGCCGAACCCCGTCAACAGCGTGCCGAAAAAAATAAGAATCACAGAGACCGTCCCCGCAAGAATGTCACCCGATAATCCCGCAAATTCAAGCATATAGCGCAGGAACTGACCGATACAACAGATAAATCCCCCCACCATAAACGCTCTGCCGCAGGTTTTGAAATGCTGCGTAGGCGGATCGAAGGAATTGACATAGTTGATATAATTCTGATTAAGATTTTCTTTATTGCGCCCAGTCACGGTCTCATCTCCTCCTTCTTCGCGGAAGGGAAACAGCTTTCCCGCTCGTCCCGAGTCTTTCCGAGCGGATTTTCCCTGATTTTTCTCATGACCTTAATTTGGGAGTTTCAAAGAAAAATTATACTTTATCAAAGAGAAATCCCCGCAATCGGAATTCCGAAGCGGGGAAAATTCAGCAATACGATAAAAGCAGATCGTAAAGCGTCTGATAAAACTGACCGAGATAGGACTTTGCAAGCGTATCCATGCCGTAGGCTTTGAGGCGGGCGTTCGGATCGCTTGTCTGTTCCATGTAATAATTTCTTACAACGAGGAATCGCTCGGAATAAGTGAGCGTATAATTGGGATTCTGCGGATAGCGGTACGGTCCGTTCTCGTTGCCGGACGAACCGAGCGACTCATATGCGAGCTGATAGTCGAGATCGCTCTTGATCGCCTCGATTTCCTTTTGTTTTTCGCTCTCGATTTCCGCGATCGCATCCCGCAGGGGCGTGCCGCGCGCCACGTTGTTTGCGATCAGAAAAAATTTTATGTTGTTCTTTTTTTCGTTCGATTCTTTGACGAGCTTATCCTTTTTCGCCTGCGCCGCGCGCACCATGGAAAGCTGTACGGGCGAGAGATTCGCATAATCCGGGCTCGTCAGATCGACAATATCAATCGTCATTTTTTTCCTCCGTTAATCGGAACTGAACGGCGCAGAAGCGCACATCGTAAGCGTCGGCGGGATCCACGCAGATTTTCAGAGAAAACCCGTTCCCTCTGAGCGGTGAACGCAGTTTTATGACCTCGCCCGCCCGTCCCTTGACCGTCCGCTGTCCGCGGTTAGACGTGATCGTCACGCGGTAAGCGCCTTCGCCCTCGATCGCAACCGCCCGCAGCATTTTTTCTTCTCCGATCCCGAACGCCACGTTTTCCGCCGTAAGATAGGGCGAAAAATTTTGCGAAAGTCCTTTTTCCGTCAGTTTATATGCTTTCCCTCCGCGCGAGAAGAACACCTCGTCTGCAGCCGTGAGATCGACCGCTCCGTTCTCGATAAAATGCGCGTCGCACTCTGCGGGATCATAACAATACACCGCTTTTCCGCCCGTTTTTTTCGTAACGAGAGCGTAGTATCTCCCGCAGCAGGAGACTGCCTTCACCGGCTTGGAAAAATCGATTTCGTCGTGCCGCGCGTTTTCTGCCCGCTCGGACGATGCGCCGTTAAAGAGATAAAGACCCCGTTCCGTAAAATATCCGATTTTTTCGCCGCAGAACGCCGCCGATTTATCGATCATCGCGCCGCACTTCATGGGCAGGTGCACCGCTTTGAAATTGAGCTCGTCTCCCAGCACTCTGAAAACGGTTATCCCGTGTCTGCGCATCAGATACAGTTTGTCTTTATAGGGCAGCAATGCAAGAATTTCTCCCGCGTCGTCCGAAAAGAGATCGATATAGCCCGCTCCGTAACGGCTTGCCTGCCACTCCCTGCCGTCGAACGCCTTGGTGTAAAAGAGCCGGCTTCCCTTTGCCGTAAATACTCTTTCTCGGAAAAGCGCCGCGCAGGGTCCGCCGTTGTGATTCTGGTTATTCATGAGCGAATAGCCGTTGAAGCGGTAAACGATGTCGTCCGTGACGCAGAACATTTCCTCGTAATTCGTCTTGGTGAAATAACGAACGATGATGTGCGAAGCGGGAATTTTGTTGTAATAATAATCTTCGCCGATCGGATACAGACGGCTGATTGCAGGGTCGTAAGCGTAATTCTTTCCCGTAACCGCGCTGATATGCGTCGAGTTTCCGGGCATCGCAAACGCTTCCCGCTCCCCCTCCGCGAGCACGATTTCTTCCCCCGTCCGCCGTAATTGAAAGGTTTTCAATCGGTAATTTTTCCGAAGGTCTTCCGCCGTCAGACGGAGCAGCCTTTCCCTTTCCCGCGGAAAGGAAAGAGGTTCTCCTATCATACCCACCTCCTCGAACGGACGCTGACCGTTCTTTTCAGAACATTCGCCGAACGAAGCGCTTCTCGGTATTTTTTATCCCATATCGCGGCGCGTCCCGTTTCGCCGTTCACGATCAAATACTGCGACGCGACGCCGTAGGAAAGCAGCCGCGCGGAGACGTTCGTATCCGTAAATTCCGAAACTTCCGAAAACTCCGTCTTGGTTTTCGGAATATAGTCGTATGTCACTTCCGCGCTCCCCTGCCATCCGTCGGGAAGCAAGACGTAAGCGCTGCGCGGTGCAAACCGCGCAAGACCGCCGCCGCAAACGACCTTTCGGATGTAGACGGGCGTCTTTGAAAAATCGTTGTAGAATATTTTATTTTCAATCACTTCGAGTTTTTCTTCTTGTTTGAGCGGACAATAATCGAGCGCCGTCTCGTTCTCGACGAAATTAAAGGCGCGCAACAGAGCATCGAGTTCCGTTCTCTCCTCTTCCGTCCGATCTTCGTCGTTCTTGCCGAGCGCCACGATCAGATCATCCCGCCCGAGACACCCCGCCGCAAGCTCGATCACTTTCTGAACCGTCATAGTTGCCTCCTTAAAAAATCCGCCGCTCCTCCCGAAAGAGGAGCGGCTCTGTTCGGTTTACGCCTCGGTGATTCCCGTAAGACGCGCCTGTCCGCAGGGACGGTAACACATAAGTTCCGCATATTTGACAAGCGTCGCACGGAACACCGGTTTACCCGCGACCTGCTTCAAAACTTTTCCGTCTTCCCCTTCGAGCCACTGCCAGTCGCAGAGCTGATGCAACCCGAAATCCTCGGTGTTCAGAAGATACATCGTACCGTTCTGGCAGAATCGGTCGGTAACAATGGGAATCCCGTTGAACGAAACGGCGCGGAATCCCCCTTCGATCTCCATCGTTTCGATTTGACGGTACGCGGAAAGCGTGTTAAAGAACGCGCGACGCACCCCGGGAGAAGTCACGATGAAGTTGATTTTTCCGCCCGAGCGCTCCTCCACCGTATCGATCGCCTTTTGCAGAGCGGTCTCCGTAAGCGCGCCGACCGAATCCGCTTTATACGGTTCGATCCATTCGTTGCCGCTGCGCGTCACGCCGTAGAGTTCTTCGGCGTCGAAAATCGCTTTGAGTCCGGTGATCTCCAGATCTTTGGAATTGTGGACGTAGAGAAAAACGGAGTCTCCCGCGGCAACCGTCACCGCATCGCCCTCGAGCTTCGCTTTTTTGTTCTTACGGTCGAGCGATAAAATCTTCTTTCCGTCGAGCGATTTCACCGCGCCTTTGTACATATCGACGACCATGCCCTCGGCAAGATTCTCCACGCCGTCCAAGGTGTATACCGAATCGGTCGCCGCCGTTACTTTTGCTAGCGCGCCCGTACCGTCTCCGAAGAGCATTCTGCCGAAGTTATACGAAGCGCTTGCAACGAGCGAACTCATTTCGTCGTTCAGAAGATCGACAAACGCGCCCTCGTTGCTCGCCGAAGCGCGGATCGCCTTATCGGTGATCTCGATCGTTCCGTAGAGATTTTTAAGAGCCGAGACGAATTGTTCGTAGCGGTTGGACGAGGCGTTCGGAAGCTCGCCGCTCTCCGTACCCGCACCGATCCCGCCGTTTAAGCCCACTCTCACCGCTTTTCTTACGTCTCTTCCCCAAACGTCGGAAGTCGTGCGTCTGATTTGCGCAAGAAAGGGATTCACGTTCTTGTTGAGCTGATCGGTGACCGCGCTTAAATAATATGATTTTAATACGTTATCTGCCGTCTGTGTCGTTACCATAAATTTTTTCTCCTTATTGATTGCTTTTTTTCAAATAGCCGAGAGCGCGGCTGCCCGCCTCCGCGAACGTCTTCGGCTCGTTTGCGGAAGCGGTCACTCCCGTTCCCGAATTTGTAAGCAGTGGCACGCCTTTGAGCGACGCGAGGTAATCGCTCAAAATGCGGGCGCGCACCCCCTCGTTTTCATTGACCATGCGGTATAGCTCGTCGGCGTCCCGCACCGCGCCCTGCCCTTCCGTAGCGGCGTCTCGGAGCTCTTTCAGCTTCTGACTGCGGCGGGTAAATTCCGCTTCCAGCTCTCCGTAAGCGCGCAAGAGGGCGTCCACGCTCTTAAATTTCCCCAAATCGGGAACGGACTCCCGCGCCGCCTCCGCTTCGGAATTTTGCAGTTCGTTCTCCTCCATATAGTCATTCCTCCTGAATTTTTTGATTTTCCGCCGGCATTTCCTCCGACAGAATGCGGTGAGAGTTCAGATGCGCAAGGATTCTGTCCTTATATGCGCCGTCCTCTTCCCCGCCCGAAAGAAGCGCGCGCGTGTGCTCGGCGACATGCAGACCGTGATCGTCATACGTATCCGCGTCTACGCCGCGCTCTCTGAGCAAGATATTTTCCCGCTCCGCTTTTTTAAGATGCAGATCGGAAATATCTCTGGCGTTTTCGAACGAACCGTAGCCGAGCGCGTCCAAGAGTTTATTGCGCATTGCATCCGAAAACCCCTCCTTTTCGTCTTTGAGCAAACCGAGCGAAAACAGTTCGAGAATGTCCTCCCGAATTTCCTCGGGAGATTTTTCGTACCCCGTTTCGAACTCGACGTCGTCCGCGGAAATATCGCTTGCGTCAAAGTAGAAAAGTTCGGCATGCCCGCCCGTTCCCGTCATGCGCAGGAGGCGCTTTGTCGCCGCGAACTGTTTGTAAAGGTGAAGAATCTGTTTGCCTGCTTCCTTTACCGCGCGCTCGACGCTCTCGACGCTCATGTGCATTCGGTTGGTATCCTGATCGATCAACAGTTGCAGTCCTACCGCCGAAGTGACGTGCGTAGGATTCGCGGAATTGCGGGAGACCTCGCTCATTCCCGAAACGAGAATGAATTCCTCCGCAATCCGCTCCTCCTCTTGGGCGAACTCCGAGGGAATCGACCCCGCGTCGAGAAAGGCGGGCGCGGGCGAACCCTGACGGTAGACGAGAACTTTCCCGGGATAAAGTCCGTTTTCCGCCAGCTCCTCCGCATCCACCGAGCCGTCTTCCGCCGCAATGACTCCCGTTGTAAGGCGGTTCAAAAATTCGTGTTTGCGGTTCCGAACCGCATTGTAAGCCCGCTGCAACGGAATCATTCGGTCGACGACGCTCGTTCCGTAGAAGGATCCCGCGAGCGAAAGCGAAGTCTGCCTGATAAAAGGCAGAATCCGCTCCCCTCTGTCGCCGTTTTTATAGGGAAGATCCCCCTCGAAAAGAAGAGTATTCCCCGCAACTATTTCAAGCCGTCCTTCGGGATACGTCCCGTTCGGACGGGTATACCGCTCGATCAGAATTTCCATGTTTTCCCCATAGGGGCGGCAGTCGCCGTCCAGAGGACGTTTCCACCCGCTCGCCGAGGAATAGGGCACAAGCGAGAATTCTTCGATCTTTTTGCCCTCGATTTTCACGCCGAACTTCTCCTCGATCTCGGAGACGGGCACTGCTTTGGCATGAATGAGACTTCTGACCTGACTCATATCCTCCGCCGTCAACGAATCGGGATACACTTCGAAGGGAGAGAGCGCGACCACGTTCACGTCTCCCTCTTTCACGGTGTGTCCCCGCTCGTTTGTGCCGATGACGTTGCCGTCGTCGAAATTCCATACCACCTTGTAAAACGCGGTGCCCAAGACCTCCGACCAATGGGTGGCGCGGGACACGACCGCGTCGAGATCGATTCTGTTTCTGACTGATCGCAGAATATTCGACGACAAACGCGCAGTATTGATGTCCGATTCCTCGTCCGAAAACGCGCGCACGTTGAGCGTAGGTCTCACTTTGGAAAGACGGGCGAGCCGCGTCTCCACCGTAGGCGCGATATGATTGAAACACCGACGCGACTGCCAGTAAAATTCCGCGTCCTCCGTTTCAAGATCGCCCGCAGGCGTTACAAAGCAGTACTGATTTCCGCTGACGAAATTCATATTGATCCGCCAGCCCTGCTCGATGTTTCGCCGCGCTTCTTTTCTGCTTTCAAAGTCCTTGCGTACTTCCTCCGCAAGTTTGATTCTACGCTTTGCCTCACTTTCTTCCGCCAATTTCCGTTCCTTTTGATTCATGTTCGTTCTCTTCCTCCTTCAATCGTTTCAATAATTTTTGTTTCTCTGCTTCCAACTCCTCGTCCGACAGCGCGGAATAATCTTTCTCCCCGAGCAGCAGCTTGACCGCTTTGAGATCGGGCGGAACGTCTTTTTTCGTCTCTTTTCTTTTGACGAGTTTCAGCTCCCCGTTCTCCACGCCGTACTCCTCCGTCACCTCTTCGAGGGAATAACCGAGCGCGACTTTTATAATCGCATTTTTGATCTCTTTCTCGCTCACAGCGCCGCCGCTCCTTTTCTTCTCAATCTTCTGATCAGTCTGTCTTTGTCTTTTGTAATCTCGCTCTCTTCCCGTTTTGCGATTTCCGCCGCGCGCGGTCTGGTCATCAGAAAGTACCTCAGCTCATCCATCGCATGATCCTCCCTTTTTACGGGGCTGTCGTTTTCTCCCCAGAAATAGCTCTTGAATTCCCGAATCATCTCCGTGCAGCAAGAAAAGATATAGAGATCGGGCAGCCCGTTTTTACGGCTTAAAAAACTTTTGACCTGCGCCACGCCCGCAAACACGTCTTTGTCGACGCGCGGATTTACGAGAATCCCGCGCTCCGCAAAGAGTTCGGAAACGCTTTTGACGGAAGCAAGCGTGCGCTGCCCCGCCGCGCTGTCGATGAGGGCGGAATATCTGCCAAAAGAATCTTTTTTCCAGCCGAGTTTCTCGCTCGTCTTTTTGATCGCCGCCGCGTGATAATCTACATCGCGTCCCGCCGCATAGTGCTCTGCAACGACATATACGTTTCCGTCGTAGTCCACCGCATACCAATGCGCGGAGAGCGGGTTTTTCAGTCCCGGATCGATTGATATACCGCTCTGCCATTCCCGCGGAACGGAAAAAGGTTCGACGACGTGCACCCGCTCGTCGAATTCGGGATAGACAAGCCCCTCTCGCGTACAGAATTTACCGTACCGCCTCGACTCTATTGCGCTCTCGTCCATCGTCGATTCCAAGAGCCTGATCTCCCGTTTCGAAAGATAGGGATTATCCGCCCATTCCATAAACTCGTACCAGACCTCCGGATTTTTGCGGCGGTTGAGATAAATTTCTTCATAGACGAACGTCAGTCCTTTCAGCGGAGTCATCGTGCCGAAAATTTCGCCTCGGCGGTCGAACACGCGCATGACGCACTCTTCATAAACGTCTTTGGGCGGCTCCTCGTCGAACCACACAAAATCCAAGGAACTCCCCTGAAAGCGCTCCCGCCCCTGATCGCAGCTCTTGAACCCGATGACCGACGTGCCGCCGAATACGTTTTTAACGACGATCTGGTCGATGATCCCCGTCTCCGGACTGTCCTTTCTGCCGCTCGTCATCACGATCTCCGCAATCCAATCAGGTCGCAGATAACGTAAGATTTTCTTCTGCGCCACGTCGCGCTGCACCTGCGCGGTCAGTGAAACCACCCAGCCGAATACGTTCGGTTTGTTCTTTTTATAGGGATGCGCGCCGCGCGCGATCCAGACCGCTTCCACCGCGCCGCACTCCGTTTTACCCGAGCGGTTTCCCCCGAACACCCAGCGGTTGCGTTTTTTACACCTGTGGAATGCCAGCTGTTTTTTATGTACGCGCTTTCCCGCATTGTATCTTGCAAGTTCGTCTGCGCTCCTCCGCTTTTCCTGTTCCCGCTCGATCGCCATGATTTTACGCATGATTTCGTTCATTTTCGATAAAATATATCCTTTCACTTGCTTTTTTATCCGCTATGATATTCGTCATGAAACGCATTATCACTTTGTGTGCCGCATTGATCGGCATTCTTTCCGTACTCACTTTCATGCCCGCGCCCGTCCTCGGCGCGCGCGCCGAAGAAACGCTCTATGCCGTTGCCGAGAGCGCGGACGTCTGGTTTTTGGAAACGGAATCGGAAGACAGCAAACTGTTCTGTATTCCGCGCACCTACTACGTCAAAGTTCTCTCCAAAGGAGAAAAATTCAGTCTCTGCGAATACCTCAGAGACAGCGCTCCCTACCGCAAAGTACGCGGTTACTGCCTCACCGATTCTTTGAAATTCGTAGACTTCGTACCCGTCCGTCCCTTTCTCTTCCGCGAAGTTACCGTGGAATACGTTCTCCCCGGCGCCTCGCTCGGCGACGGAAAATTTTCGGGGAAGGAAGAAACTTTCGTCTATTACGGTTACCGCTACGAAAACGGTCAACTTTATTTCTACGTCGGTAAAAACGGAGAATTCGACTATATCCCCGCCGACGAAGAACTGACCTTCGAGCTCAATACCGACTTTCTGCCCGATCCCGAAGCGCCTGCGGCGGGCGGAAAAATTTCAGACGGGCTTTCCGCCGTCCAGATCGTTCTCATCACGCTCGCCGCCGTCGCCGTTCTCGTCGTCGCGGTATTCGTGGCGCACGGCAGAAAAACCGCCCCGCCCGAAAATTTCGAACCCTGAAATTTGAGCGTTCTCTTTTCGCGGCGGGCGCACACCCTGAGTTCTCCGCCCTCTCTGACGGCGCGGTACACTTTCATAATGCAGAGAGAATTTTCAAACGCATCGAAAAAATACTCTTCCGTCACGCCGCACAAAACAAAAAGAGATAAAATTTTTTCAAGAAGCCTCGCCTGTTTTCTGAAATAGCTCCGTTCCGAACAGGCGAGCTCTGCATTGCAGTTCTTCAAAATTTTTTTGCGTCGGAAATAACGGTATTCGAGCAAAAAACGCTCCTCATCGCTCAAACGGATCAATATCCCTTCGAGCGTTTTTTTCAGATCCGCGATTCTCTCCGCAAGCAAAAACTCCTCCGCCACCTCGTAACAGGAATCGAACGCGCACTTTTTCGTGCGGTATGAGAGAAACGCCTTATTTTCCGCGCTTGTTTTTATCGCTTCTTCCAGCGCGCCCATCGTCGGATAGACGTATAAGATCGCTTTTACGAAATCCGTGTTCATTCATGCACCTCGTTTTAATTCCGAACATTTGTTTGTATTCTCATCATAACATAAGTACCTGACAGACGGCTGCCAATATGTCAAAATATTTCAGGATTGCGAAAAATATTTTTGCGCGCAAAGAAGTTGTCATTTCCGCGCGCGCGTGGTATAATAGGGATATGAAACCACAAAAGATAATGGGTATTTTTGCCGCCGCCGTACTGGGCGCGGGCGCGCTCGGGGGCGGACTTTCCTTCCCTCTCCCTGTAAATGCGGAAGAAACTCCCGTTTCTCTCACGCAAGAAAATGCAGAACTGTTCCTGCCTACGAGCTACGAGCAGTACCTCAACCTTGAAAATCCCACTTACGTCGCCATGAACGAAGAACATATTGCGATCGCCGACGGCTCTTCCGTTTACGTTTACAGCGTAAAAGACGAACGCTATTCTCTCTACAAACATTCGGCGAGCGACGGACAGGATACGGTTTCCAAAATCCAATTTACAGACGGAGGCGAGATGTTTTTCCGCGATACGGGAAACCGCCTTTACCGCTATGATTTCGAAACGCAGAGTTCAAAAATTATCGACAATATCTCCTGCCAGACCTTTCTGATTCATGGAGACTATCTTTACATCGCAAACGAAACGACCACGGCGAATCTTTCGGGCTTTTCCTATGTTCCCGTAAACGGGGAAGAACTCGATTACAAAAACGTAAAGCCGCTGACGGGCGACATCGTCGCCTTCAATCCGCGCATGGCGTTTGCGAACGGCATTCTCTACTGCATCATCAATAACAATACAGTCAACGCTTACGACGGCGAAACGCACAACTTCATCGTCAGCGGAAAACTCGATTCCTCGCGCGAACAGATCAATAATCTGCAATTTGTTTCCGCCTACGGCGACGATTTCTTTTACAGCGTAAACGGCGCGGGAAATCCCGAAAACGGACTTTACCGCACCGACTCGGGCGGCAATTCCGTCTGCATTCAAAAAGGAGACGGATTTTCTTCGATCTCTTCATACGGCGGAAAGCTCTTCTGCATACAGGGAAAATCCGTGCGCGAACTCAGCGTAGACGGCGAAAAAGTCGCTTTCAGCGACTACGAAATTTCTTCTGCGTCCTCTTCCCGAAACAGATTGTCCGCCGCGGGCGAAACGGCGCGCGCCAACAACCTTGTGGCGATTGCCGACGCGGGAAACGGGCGTATCTCCGTGTATAACCGCATGAGCGGAAACTATACGATCATCGAATGCAAAGACGGAAGCGGAACTTCCTATCTCCCCGAACACGTTGCGATCGACAAAGAAGAGCGCACGTTCAAAGCAAACGGCGACGTGATCACTACCAATAAAATCGCCGTCTCGTGCGGTAAAAAAATCTGCGTCTACACTCTTTCGCGTCACTCCGATCCGTCAAAAGCGGACGACGCGGAATTAACGCAGGAAAAAGAAGCCCCTCAGTCAATCGTCGGACTCAGCTTCGTGTACGGGGAATGCTATTACATCACGGAATACAACGGCTACGGAGTATTGAGCGAAGATTCTTCTACCGAACTCCACTTTTCGATCATCGGCACGCCGAGCGCCATTGCAAGCGATCTCTACGGCGCGCTCTACGTCGCGTTCGGCAATAAAATCTATAAATTTTCCGAGGCGGACTTTCATGCGGACAGAGCGAACGGAACCGAACTCATCAGTCTGTCGGGCGACTCCGCCAACGTCTATATCAGTCTTTCCGTCGACTACGAGGGCAATGTATGGCACCTGACGAAAGACGGAACGCTCTATTGCAACAACCGCGAAGCGGCGAACGTCGACGGCAAGGACTTCGTATACCTTAAAGAAGATCACGACTATCCCGTCTCTTTCGCGCTTGCTTTCGTAGACGACGAAGTATATTTCAACTTCGGTAACTATGTCGTAAAAACAAAGCCGTTTGCCCTCTCCCGTCTTGCAGCGCTCAATAAGATTGCGGCGGGAGAAGCCAAAGAAGAGACATTCCGCCTTGCATCCCGCGACAACCTCTTCGTTAAAATTCCAAGCGGCACGGTGGGCGTAAGAATCGATCTGAACGCATTAAAAACCGTTGAAAGCGAATATTTCCCCTACGAGAGCTATTTCCGTACCGAATACGAAGAAAACGGCGAATTTCGCCGCGGCGTTCTTCTGTACGAACCGGCAAACGACGACGGCTGTTACGTCGTCGCCCTTTACGAAGAAGATCGGCACACTTTCACCGCCAATCTCTTCAAAAAATCGCGCTGCGCGATCGTACCCGACGAAGACTATTTCAAAGACGCCAACGAGAACTTCTTCGTTACGAGCGACGTTGCGCTTTGTTCAGCGCCCTGCCTGTTCCCCGCGCCCGAAGGAGAACGTCTCTCCGTTCTCTCGGACACATTGCTTGTTCGCGGAACCGAGCTGAACGTTCTGGGCTATGCAGAAGGCGAAGACAGAGTTTATGCTTTTGTTGAGATCAAAGAAGAGGGACGGGAAGCCAAACGGGGCTATCTCCCCCGTTCCTACCTCACCAAAACAAACCCGCTCGGTACGCAGGGAAAAACTTACACCCTCGGGCACATCAAGGGCGACGCGGGAGTCGTACTGATAAGCGACAGCGGATCCGAGCTTGCGATCACGGAAAAAACAGCTGCAAGATTTTATCGGAACGAAGACGGCACTTATACCGCCGTCGTAGTCAAAGACGGTGTTTCCTATTCCGCAACGATTTCCGAAAAGGCAATCTCCCGCGGGGAAACGGATGCGCTGCGCATCAGTTTGATCGTAATACTGAGCGTACTTGCTCTTGTAATCATTGCAAGTTACGCATTTCTCGTTTTCCCGATCCGAAAGAAAAAGAAATTGTAAAAAATGAATTCCTGCCCTTGACAAACTCCGAGCCATATAGTAAAATAGCAATAGTTTTTCGGGGGGAAGTTTATTATGTATTTATCACCTTTACTGACGCAACGTGCCGATCCCTATCTTTATAAGCATACGGACGGCACTTATTATTTTACTGCGACTTGTCCCAAGTACGACAAAATCGAGATTCGTTCTGCAAAAACAGTCAACGGGATCGCAACCGCGAAACCCCGCACCGTATGGACGCGTCATCTTTCGGGCATTATGTCGAGTCATATCTGGGCGCCCGAACTTCATTACATCATGGGGAAATGGGTGATTTATTTTGCCGCGGGCGAACTTCCGGACATCTGGAAGATCCGCCCTTTCACTCTCGTGTGCAAGGGAGACGATCCGATGGCGGACGAATGGGAAGAAGGCGGCATGATGCAGGCAGCGGAAGGCGACCCTTATTCCTTCACCGATTTTTCGCTCGACATGACCGTATTCGAGCACCGCGGCAGATGGTTTGCGATCTGGGCGCAGAAAGTCGGCATGGTCAACGGGATCTCCAATCTTTATATTGCCGAACTCGAAACCCCTACCCGCTTAAAGACGGTACAGGTTCTGTTAACAACGCCAGACTACGACTGGGAACGCGACGGCGGCTTCTGGGTCAACGAAGGCCCCGCCGTTTTGAAACACGCGGGCAAAATTTATATGACCTTTTCCGCCTCGGCTACGGGAGCCTGCTATTGCCTGGGACTTATGGAAGCGGACGAAAATGCCGATCTCTTAGATCCTCATAACTGGACAAAGCATCGCGCGCCCGTACTGACGAGCGACGAAACACTCAAAGTTTACGGACCCGGACACAACTGTTTTGTTCGGGGCGACGAGGACGAGCAGCTCACACTCCTCCATTTCCGCAACTACGAGAAAATCTCGGGCGATCCCTTGAACGATCACAACCGCCACGCGCACGTCTTAAAAGTTTCATTCGATCACGACGGAAAACCTCTTTTTGCGTTCGATCAAAAAGCGCTGTACAATACTCCGTTCGAAAACGAAAAACAGAAAAATATCAATATATAATATATAAGGTAAAGAAAAACGCCCGCTCCGAATCGGAGCGGGCGTTCTTTTTTGTATCAATACGTATGAATTTCGTTTTCGATTCTGCCGAGCGACAAACCGTTCAGGTAGTACTCGACGGAAACTTCTACGCGAATGAATTTTCCTTCGGTGAACGATTTACTGAACTGTCCCGAGGTATAATCGTTGCTTGCGCCGATCGCAAAGTCATACTCCTCTTTGGCTTTCTGTGTTTTGAACACTCCGCCGGACGTACAGACGAAGTAAGTATTCGTCGCGCGCGCCGTCACTGCGGAAGCGGGATTACCGACAAATGCGTAGCCGCCCTCTGCTTTCACATGCCCTGCGTATTTACTTCCGATGCTGTTCAGCTGCGCTTCCGAAAGCACGAGCGCGTCGTTCGTTCTCCATAACGCCTCCACGACGACGGTATTGTTTCCGCCGCAGTACTGTACGCTCTCGACGGTGGACCAGACCCCGTTTTCGTTTTTCCACCAGCCGAGGAACACATATCCGTCGCAGACAATTTCTGGAAGGGTATAATCCGTATCAAATTCTACGGTGCGTTCGGAATATGTCACGCCGCCGAGCGTATAAGCGATTGCGCTCTGCATGACGAGCGTATCGGGATCGCTCTGTAAAATAATCCCGAACGACTGCATATCCGTTGCAAACGCCTGACAGTGAACTCCGTCGGGAAGGTACGGAGCGAGATTAAATACGTTTGCGTTTAATCCGACCGTGAACGTTTTCAATACTTCGTTCCGATAAATCAACTCGACCGTCTCGCCGTACTGCATATCAAACGTTATAAAATAATCGTTTTCAACCTCGTCGTAATTCCAGCCGGAGATATTTTTGAACTCTTCGCCGCCTCTCAGCGTAACATTGCATATCTCCGCGGTATAAACCGGCGCAACCGTCAGATTTCCGCGCACTTCCTCATGCGCCCACACGCCCGTAAAGCCCTCTTTTTCAGGGATCGGAACGCCGAGTTCTTCCGCAAGCAAATCCACGAAAATTCTGTCGTCCGAATAATACGAAACGCCGTCTTTCACATAGGGGAAGGGACAATCGATCCTGATGTTTTCCGCCACGCCGAGCGAATTGCCCTTTCCGTCTGTAAAGGTAACGGTATAGCTTTCGAGAGATACGAACGAAGCAGAAGACGTGGTAACCGCTTCTCCGCCGCAAATAAACGTTTTCACGATCGCCGCGCCACCGTAAGTCGCGCGCGGTTTCCCCCATCCGTCCGCATAGTTGAAGCAGTTCTGATTGAGCAATTCAAACGATGCGATCCCGTCCGATCCGTAAACAAGGTCGAGCGTTCCGCCCCAGTCGAGATTCCCGTTTCCGTCGCTTGCGTTCGCCCCCATGACGTCGACGATCGCCGTCATTCTTTCCGTACCGTTTTCTCCGAAAATTTCAAGGCTCTTGCTTCCGTATACCTGACCGCCCTCTACGGTGCCCGCAATATTATAGCGGTTGCCGCCCATATAAGCGTTTGTATAAAACTGCGTTACGGTCACGTTGATATTCTTGATCCAGAGCACCCAAAGATCGGCGCCGTTCAGATCTCTCACGTTCGTCACACGTTCGAAGCCGTTTTCCGTCTCGTGCCAGAGCGCAAGCGTTTGATACCCCTGTACCGTCGGAAGATGTGAATCTTTCAGATCATAATTATCATTAAAAGCATAGCGTTTGATATAGGCGTTCTTTTTGAGATTGAACTCGGAGCCCGCAAATCCGACGTCGCTGCATATCGTGACCGTCACGGTATTATCCATCCAGTACGCGTAGTAAACGGTATCGGAAAGAATCCCTTCCACTTTCTCGACCCTGTCGCCCTCTCCGTCAGGTTTCGTATAATAACCGCCGAACCAATATCCGTGTATGTCGCCGAGCACATCGAAAACAACCGCCTGCCCGTCGTAGGTATATACGAACTCTTTTTTATAACCGCCGTCGAACGCTTCGAATCCCGCATAGGGCAGAGTGCTCACCGCCGTAACGCGGTATTCGTTCGCTATATCGCACACAACAAAACGAGCTTCGCCATTCACCCGATAAACGTCGGCGATTCTGTTTCCCTGTTCATCCTTCCAATAGCTCGTATACCCGTCGCGGGCGGGAATTTCAGGAATCGCGGAGCTCTCGATAATATCGCCGCCGCGGTAGTTAAGCGTCGTCACCGCCCCTTCTCTCGAAACGAATGTAATATCGTATCCGAGCTCTTCCCACTGCGCCGTAAAGAGCGTATCTTCCGTCACGTTGGGAAGTTTTTCGAAATAACAAGTCTCGCTGCCCGCCGTGCAGAATCCGCGGAGCACGAACGAATGTCCGTTCACCTCCGTTCTTACGTTTCTCGGGAGTAAAACTTCGCTGTCGTAGACAAAGGTAAATGCAGTCGTATAATTTCCTTTTCCGTCCTGCTTCCAATCGAATCCTTCGATCGCGTATCGGCTTACAAGAGTCACAGTATACTCGTTCGCCGTCCAGAGCGCGGTGATCGTAAGATTCCCCGTTACCGTCGCAGGCTCGGCGTCCCAACCAGCAAAACTATAACCGACTTTTTCGGGAGATGCGGGATAAGTCAACGCATCCCCGTAATATAACGTTTCTTCCCTTACTTCATCGCCAAGCACAAAGGTCACGGTGTAAGGTATTTTTTCATAGACCGCAGTCAACACGGTATCGCCCGACAGATTCGTCAAATCCTCCGCCGTTTTGTATTCGTTTCCCTCCGCGTCCGTAAAATAAACCACGCGCTCCGCCGCATCCGACCTGAACGGCAACTCAAAGTCATCGTCATCATAGAGATAATCGAGTTTCAGCGTTTCGTCTTTCAGAACAAAAGAAATTTCGTAAGTCAGCGGACTGTACCGCGCAAAAATCTGTCTGCTTTCGGGGAGCGGATCGTCTTTACCGTATACGGTCACCCATTCCGCCTTATATCCCTTTGTATCATACGGAGTCAGATCGGGATAGGCAAGCGTACCGTAGACGGTGCCTCTCGCATCCCCGCCCGCGCCCGTGGAAATCACGATATTCTGCGTATAGATGGGTTTACCCGCAAGAATAAATTCCACCGTAGTAAAGTCGCCCTCGACAAACGCCGTTCCTTCCCACCCGTTTTGCGCAAGAACGCCGAGCTTATAGCTCATTCCGTCGGTGAGAAGCGCCGCAATGTCCGTCGTAACATCTTTTACGCCCGCATCCATCACGCCGCAGGGATTGCGGTAAGTAAGATTCGCGTCGATCTTTAAGGAAATTCCCGTCGCGGAGAGAGACGTGTTCGCTTTCAGCGTGCGAAGTTTGCCGTCCGCATCCGCGCCGAGCGTAATCACGATGTCGCCGAGCGTGCCGCCCGTGAGCCCCGCGCCGTTCAGAGTGATCGTCCAACTCTCGCCGCGATCCGATTTGACGTAATCGATGGATTTAAGCAGGTTCTCTACCGTCGCGCCGAGGTCGGTTTCCTCCTCCGCTCCGCCCGAAGAACCGCCCATATCGATTCCGCCGAGCAAGTCGGTGATCTTACTTCCGAGATTGAAAAGGAATCCCGCTTGCCCGATCAAATCGTTCACGAAGTTGCTCAAAGGCATCGCGCGGTAGGTCACAACGGGCTTTGCAAACGGCTTGGAA
Organism: uncultured Christensenellaceae bacterium; assembly: GCA_910588695.1. Lineage (GTDB taxonomy): Bacteria > Bacillota > Clostridia > Christensenellales > Borkfalkiaceae > Gallimonas. Next base: position 12,982 of record CAJUOV010000002.1, on the reverse strand, counting down.
TCGGCGTCGGTCGTCTGCACGCGCTTGATATAAACCATATTGTCTTTGCCCGTCAGATCGACCTGCGTGTTGCCGTTGATCGCAGTAATCCCGAGCACCTTCAACGCGTCGTATTCAAAGCGCACGTTCACGCCCCAAACACCTTCGTCATCAACGGTGATCGAGAACGCCACCAACTTAATATTGATCTTTTCTTTCAAAAGATTCACAGCGTTGATGTCGAGTTGAATGCTTCCGTCGATGTAGAAATATTTATTGAGTTCGTATTCACGAACGCCCTCTTCGCCCGAGATGATTTCGTCGTTTTCAACGGGGTGCGTCGCGCTTCTTGCTAGCGTCTGCAACAGAGAACCGATCCCGTTCAATGAGAACATGCCTTTGAATTCGGGGGTAAGCCGCCCCTTATCCTCATAACCGATCCCGACCGAAACAGAAGTCGTTCCGATATTTTCAAGCGAAAGTAAAGTGAGGCGCGAGCCGTTTTCCCCGGTCTCTTTTCCGAGCACGATTTTAAGAGGTTCGCCCGTTTTCCCGAAAATCGCTTCGCTGTCGAGCGCAAGCTCGAAAGAAGTATCGCTCACTTTCAGAGCGGAAACAAGCGCGTTCAGATTTAGCGTTCCTTTGCCCGTTTCGCCGACGCCCGCCGTTCCGCCGACCAGCCCGAGAATGCTCTTGCCGAAGCCTTTCAGCTGCGCGAGAGTCTCGTTCGAAAGCCAAGGGGAAAGAATATAATCTTTGATTACTCCGCCGTCTGCGCCGAGAAGAGCGAACGCAGAAGAGAGAATGGGCATGATCTCGTTTACAGGCGCGTACAGCGTGAGCGGTTTGCTCGCCGTATTCTTTTTGCGCAGCGAAACGGAGACGAAGCAATCGAGAATTTCGCCGTCCTTTTCACCGTTTTCGTCGCAATCGAGAAGATAAAATTGAAGATAGAACCCTTTATCCTGCTCAGATACGGGATCGAGCGACACATTCGCATATAAATAGGTATCCGTATCCACCCATAAGCTCTTTTTATCGAGATTGAGGTGTATCGCGGTATTTTCGCCCGAATACAGCCGTACTTCGCCCGCGAGATTGTATTTTACGCCGTCGGGATACGCCTCGCCTTCGCCGCCGATTTTACCCGATAAGGTAAAGTTGAGATTGCTTTCGGCAAACGTATTCACCGCCGCGGCGAGATAATCCAGAAGCTCCGCAAAATCGTCCGCGCCGAGATAATCGATCGCGGGCATCGCGGGCGTCTTACCCGCATACACTGCAGAAGAAAGATACCCTTCCGCCTCGAAGCCCTCTTTTTGATAAGATAATGCAACGTCGACAAGACCGCTCTCTCCGCCGTCGAGAAGATCGAGCGTCGCGCCCATGAATTTCACGGCAAGCAGCCCGTTCTGTTTTTCGGAATTTTCGATCGAAAGCCCCGAAAGGAGAGAATCGAGCGCAAAGCCGTCGCTGCTCTTCGGAAGCAGGGAAGCGAGAAGATTGAAAAGTTCTTTCACGGAACGCGCTTCGGGCAGAAGTTCCGTATCCGAAACAGGATTCAAAGTATTTCTGATCTGACGATAGAGTTTTAAGACCTCGTCGCCGAGCAGATTCAAGTCGCAGTATTTCAATTCCGCGCCGAGGTTTCCGAGAGCGATCTTGACGCCTTCCTTATCGAGCGAAACAAGCAAATCAAGCTCCAAGCCGGACGTTACGAGAGAAGCGTCGAGGTAGAGCGAGAACCCGTCCGCAAAACTCAGCACGCCCTTGTTGACGGAAAGCAACACATCCGTTTCCCCTGCGGTCAAAACAATCCTGCCGTTCAGGAAGAGCGCTTTTTTATCAAGGAGCGCGGGCAGCTTTTCAAGCACGGGTTTCAGATCGGCAAAAACCGCTTTCTCCTCTTCCGGAAGTTCTTTTACCATTCCGCCCGACATAAGCGTAATATTCGCGCACGACACGCTCGCGCCGACCTTTCCCGCGCCCACTTTCAAAATCACGTCGCCGAGCTCGAAATTCACCCCGAAGAGATTGAGAAGCCTGCTGCCGTCGATGACCGCATTCAGAACGGGATTTCCCTCTTCCGTCGTTTCGAACACTCTGAGAATTTCCCCGAAATTCACGGAGAGAACCTTTTCAAGAATCGCATAAACGTCCGCCTTTTCGGCAGTGCTTTCATTTTCCGTCGTCAGTACGGAGGAGAAAAGAGCAGCCGCTTCTTTGGCGTTTGCTTTCACTTTCAGCGCATCGAGAACAAGATACAAATATCCGTCCTCGCCGTAAACGATTTCCGCTTTTTTTGCGAGCGCGCCGTAGGCAAGCGAGATTTCGCCCGAAATTTTCAGCGGCGAAAGACCGATCGCGATATTTCCGCCGACGCTCAGTTCTTTTCCGCCGAGATCATGATTCCGATATTCGACTTCAACCGTAAGCGTTTCGCCGTTCAAAAGATCCGCGAGCGTTTCGGCGTAAGGCATTACGTCGATATACCCCGTATTATCGAACACGATCGGCTTTTCCGCTTTTTTCAGAATAATTTCCGCACCGAGCGCGTTCACCGAAAGAACGCCCGCGCGGTCGATTTTCAAATTGGCGTCTCCGAGCGCAAAATCTACGCCGAAGACCGAAAGAAGTTCGGTACCCTTAATCCCGAGCGTAAGAACATTTTCCTCTTCCGTAAGCGAGAAAAGAGAAGCAAGATCGTAATCGAACACTGCCGACAGAACCTTGCCGAGCAGCTCGCTGAGATCGGCAGCTTCCGCCGAGGAACCTGTATCCAAAAATCCTTTTATAAGGTTTACCGCATCCGAAACGGGAACGGAAAGTCTGATTCCGTCGAGATTGAGATATGCCTTCCCGTTCTGCAAAGCAAAAACAACTTTCTTGGATGCGGAACGCACGCTCAGATCGAGTTCTCCCGCAACAAGAAGTCCGTTCGTAAAATCGATTCCGATCCCGCCCGAAAGACGCATATCCGCATTTTCGTAGCTGATACCGAGGTCGAGTTTTCCGCCCGCGATCAACTTATATACCGCTTCCGCATAGGGATACAAATCAATATAAGAATCTCTGTTTTCAAGCGCGGGCACGCTCTTATCGGTGCCGGCAATTCCGATTTTCGCATCGATCCCGTTAAAAGAAAGGCTTAAATCGAGAGACCTAAGAGATGCGTTATTGTTTTCGTCAAGCGTAAACACGAAGTCGAGCGGCATTTTGAGATCGACTCCGAGTGAAGAGAGATCGAGTTTGCATGCAAGCGAAGCGACTTTTCCGTCCGCGGTCTCGTTTACGACAAGTTCGCCCATCTCGAACACGCTCGCTTCTTCCGCTTCCCCCTCCGTTCCGCCTTCCGCCCGAGTATCGGAAAGGGCAGGTTCTCCCCCGATCAGAGAAAGTAAGTCTCCAACGGGAAGTTTCGCTTTCAGATCGCCTACCGCAAGATACGCCGTAGATTCTTCGAGATAAAGATAGATTCCGCCTATTTTCGCTTTGAGCCCGATACTGCCGAGCGCCGCTCCGATGTCCACCGAATCGCCGTTCATGATCTTGCCGATATCGAGCTTGCTCGCGTCAAGAGAAATAACGCCGTCCGTCTTTTTTCCGTTGATTTCAAGATCGATACCCAACGTAACGGGTTCGGTCAGAAATGCGGAGGTAATGCACCCGAGCGCATCGAGCGGTTTTTCGACGTTGTCGTCGATCCCCTTTCCCACGAAATCCTTGAAATAAGTTTCGTAAAATTCCGACTTTGCCTTATCCGTCAGATATTCATAATTCGTTTTAAATTCGGAAGAACAGTTGACGGTAATCCCCATCGTCGCCGTATAGGATTCGCTGACTTCCGCACGGAGAACCTGCCAAGAAGAATCGAACGTGTACGTGATTGTAATATAATTGAATTGAGGAAGTCCGGTGAGCCCCCCCGTAAACGCCATCTGGTTCGCATAGTGCGCGGCGGCGCCTAAATTTTCGGAATCTCCGGGGCGAAGATAATAGGTCTGTTTATAGACGGGCTTCTCGGCATAATCCATCCCGTTCCATTCGTCCGACGTCACAAGTTCCACATCGCTCGCATGATCAAGCGTGTCTTCATTGATCACATAAACGGAAAATTCCGTTCCCGGCAGTCCGTTTTTTTCTTTGAATGCGGGAATCGTCATATGCGCAGTCAGATCCGAATTCCAGCTGAGGTTTAGAAGATCTTCGAAAGAATCTGCTTTGAAAGAACCGTTTCTGGGGATCTCTCGCCACATCACCTCGTCGTTGACATAACAAAACTGACGTCCCGCCTTGACCATCGAGCTCGACGTAACGTCCGCCATGATAAGTACCCCGTCCGAAAACTGCTTGAACGTGTTGACCGACTGCGGCCCTACGGGCGTGCTCGTTGTTCCGTGCATTTCGGAAAACCAGCTCGTCTGATTTTTGAAACGGCGGTTCATGTAACCGATATTTTCGAGCGCGGAATGATCGGACGGATCGGAACCGTCTGCGGGCAGATCATACAAGACCGTCACAAAATCGTCAGGCACGACGTTCGGCACAACGCTCGACATGAGCGCGGTACCTACCGCGAACACGCCGAGGATTACAATGAAAATAGCGGAAAGCGACGCGCATGCTTTCAGCACGCGCCGCCGCTTTCTCGCGGTAAAGACAAGTCCCTTCCGCTTCTTATTCACCGCATGAACGCGGTATTTATTCTTAATCTCGTGGAGTCCGTCTTTCTTCATCCGACGGGCTCTTTCTCTCTTGCCCATATCTGCAAAATCTCCGTTTTTATCGGTGAAATACTGTTGTCATAAATTCTTATGACATAATATTATCATGGTATGGCGGCAATGTCAACAATATGCAGGATGAAAATATAAGTTTTTTTGTGAAATTACACATTTTCGCAAAATTTCCGCTTTTTCGCAGAAAACAGCTGTTTTCTTTCCGCTATAATAATGGTACGCGCACGTGAACTCCCTTTCCGAATGTTATTTCGCGCCTGAAACTCAATGAAACGAACCTGTTCGAAACAAAGCTCCGCCGTCTCTTCACATTGTCTGTAATTTGTCATATTCCTGTCATACCGCTCCGATAAAAACACGGTTGTTTTTATCACGGTTTCAACGCAACAAAGAACAAAAAACTTGCTTTCCTCTCCGCTTTCTGTTATAATGTCAGGCGTGAAAGAAATCGAAATTCTTAAATGGGTGCACGAAACTTTTCATTCTCAGGCGTGGCTCAATTACATCATGGAAGCGATCACTTATATCGGAGAATTCGGCTTGTCCGTCATGTTGTGCGCGTTCGTTCTTTTTATTGTCAAAAAAACGCGGCGCGCGGGATTCGACATGGCGGCGGGCATCGCGATCAACCTTTTGGTCGTAAACGTCATACTCAAATATGCGGTAAACCGCGCCCGTCCGTGGACGGAATATTCCGATTTTATCGCATTTTACGAACAATTCGGAGTCCGTCAGCCGACCGATTCTTCTTTTCCTTCCGGTCATACCGCAATTTGCTTCTGCGGAGCGGTTTCCCTCATGTTTTCCTATAAAATCAAGGCTCTGCCCGCTCTCGTCATCGCCTTTCTCGTCGCGCTCTCGCGGATCTATCTTTGTCTGCACTATCCTACGGACGTCTTGGGCGGAATCCTGATCGGAACGGCGTGCGGCGTCGCGGGACACTATGCTTCCGCGGGAATTCTTACGCTGATCGAAAAAAGAAGAAAAAAAATAGAGGATACAAAGCTCCTCTCCGCCGACGCCCCGCCTGACGACGGAAACGACGATATTTTACCCCGCGATAAAAATTGACAAATATACGGCAATATTATATAATAATAAGGAACACTGATTAGGAGTATTTTCTGATGCAAGAAGACAATTCTAAACAAACGGTGAAAAAACCGGCTGCGGCGATGCTGAAAAGAGTGACCGCGCCAAAACCCAATTCCGCACCCATGCAACGGGCAACGACGCCCGTCAAGCCCTCCGCCCCCCTTTGGCAGGGGCTCGTCACGCCCGAAGAGGCGTTGACCGACGAACAGAAGCAACCGCTTTCCAAAAAGCCGCGTCAAATCGAACCCGCGCCGCTGCCAGACGCGTCGGCGACGGGCGGCAAAACGGTTCCTTTTTCGCCTACCGAGCCTATGAAGCGTCATTCCGCCGCCGCAAACGCAGCCGCAGCGGTTCCCATGAAGCGGCATTCCGCTTCGGTGCTCGACCGCCCCTCCGTGCTCGGCAACGTCACGAAGCAGGATAAGATCGCGCCCGCCGAAAAGGAGAATTCGGAAAAAACCGCCCAGCCCGCCCAAAACCGCGCGCAGGCAGTTACCGCAACCGTCGTAAAGGAACCCTTGAACAAGCAGGCGATCATTCTTGCGGCAGTGGCGTTCTTTATGATTTTCGTTCTCGTACTCGGGATCGTGCTCGGCTGCCTGTTCGGAAGCAAAGCCTTCGGACCTAACGGACCCGATCTCGGCGACAACTGGACGGATCCCCCCCAGGTGAGCCCGCCGCAAAATCAAATCCAAATCGAGATTCCGAGTTCCATGACCGCCTACGACTCCGTTCTGAGCCCCGTCGATCCCGACAGCGAAGAAGCAAAAAACTCCTATGTATACGATTATGCGAGCAACTCTGTCGTTGGATATTCCTCTGATATAATCCGCACGCTCGACAGTTCGGAAATTGTGAAACCCGTCGAAACCCCGCAGGACGAAGGGCTCGTCTCTTCGGGCAAAATCCCGAGCTATCCCAAATTCGGATATACGCCGCAGGGAATTCTCGGCACTACCGAAGATAAAAAAGCTATGCGGAACGCGCTGATCGCCGAATCGGCGTATGTCGCGTCGGCAAACACGAGTCACAACTCGGGCGCGAGCCCCCGCCCTTACAATATGATGGATCAGGACGGTAAACTCTGGTATGCGCACGGCGGTACGATCAGCCCGTCGCTCGAAGCGGACGGTTTGACCCAACGCACACTTTATCCGCACACTTCTTCGGTCGGCATGTATGGCGGAAACGTCTCTGACTCCGAGCCGAGAATCGTTAAAAAAGTAACGATGCGTCCCCGCGGCTACAGCGGTTACGGAGTGACAGGTCTTTACGCGCCTGCGGGAGAAGTCATCAAAATCGAGATCGACGACAAAGACATGAACGCAACGGGCGGATTGACCATTCACATCGGTCAGGCGCTCTATAACGGGCAAGCCAACAACATCTGGACGGATAAGAACCAGATGCAGCGATTCCCCGTGATTCTGAACACCATGCTTGTCAATAAAACCACCGCCACGCTCGACGAAGCTACGGGAATCTGGACGGCTTATGTCGGTTCGTTCTTAGGCGGTCCCCTCTATATCCGCAACACAAACGCAAAATTTACCGCTACCGTATCCGGCTGCGTAACTTATGCGCACTTTATTTTGGGGCACACGTCGGAAGCGGAATTCAACGAAAATTTGAAATCGTCTGCGCCCTACTTCGATCTGGAAGTATGGGACAAAGGCGTTCTGCATTCGGGTCCGAAAGCAAATTACGGCGGCAGAAACTATCAGGATTTATATAAAGCCGCCGTACTTTGGGAAAAAGTCGCCACCGTAACGACTACGGGAAGCAATCAGGGCATCGTATTTTTATACGAACCGTTTGTCGCGGCAGGCGCGGCGGTCGCTTTCCCCGGTCGGCGTTCGGTCAACTGTCCCGCGGGCTGGATGAGCAATTCGCTCAATTATAACGGCATCGTCACCTCGGGCGCATGGGGTAACTTCCACGAATATCACCACAACTTTCAGGGCTACGGCGTGGGCAACGGCGGCGAAGTCACTAACAACGGCATGACGCTCGTCTCTTACGCGCTGTTCACGAAAATTTCCTCGAACCGCGGAATTTCCAACTACGGCGCCGGAAGTCTGGGCGGCTGGAACGCCTACACGAGCGCGACTTGGGCGCTCAACGAAGTTCTGAAACTTCCGAAAGGCGGCACGCCGAGCAACGGAAAACAAGGTCTGACGCTGTACTCCACCCTTCTGCACAACTTCGGAGCGGACAATTACATCCAGTCGAAAGTACGGCAACAGTCGAAAGGCTACGGTCAGACATATTCAGGCTATATGCGGGCATGGCAAGACGTTACGCACAATAATATGTCGTACTTCTTCAAAGACATTTTGTGCGGTCTCGATCAGGCAACCGCAGACAAATGGGCGAATACCGACTATCCCATGTTCGTTCCCGTATCTTGCGTTTACCAAACGGGAAGAAGCTATATGTACGACGGGGAAAAGAAATATTTCCAGACCATGCGACCCTACGTGATCCCCTTCGGTCAGACGTTCGACATCGATCTGACCCGCTACTCCGCGCCCAACGGACAGTATGCAAGCGGAAGCATCGTCATGCCGGAAGGGTTCGAATACAGGATCAAAAACGTCTCCTCCCCCGCCAACGGAACGATCAAAACGATCGACAACTTCCATCTCCAATACACTCCCGATCCCGAAAACAAATCCACCAGTTCGGGACAGATCGTCGTAACGCTCCAGATCGTAAAATCCGACGGCGCGTTTGAGGTCGACGACGTCGATCTCGTGCTTGAATTCGAACTTTCGCACGAAACCAACAAAACGATCCTCGAAAGAACCACTTACACGTTCGACGAAACGAACATGTATACCGACGTTGAGGCGGCGTACAGCGCGAACTTTGCAGGCTATAAAGAAAAAGTCGAAAGCGACCACTCAAATCCTACCCAGAACGCCAATACAGACGTGTGGCTCGTACCCGACACCGATGCGGGACACAATTCTTTCCCCAACGCAAAGCCTCAGGAAATCGCAAAACCCAATCAGATCATCGAAGTAAAAGGAAAACTTTACTTCACAGAGGCGGGCAAATACCGCATCTATCTGCGCGGCAGGGTCAACTGCGCGGCATATTACTCGACCGACGGCGGAAAAACTTACGAACTTTTGGGAACAATCAAAAACGGAAGCGGAAGCGGATTTTATACCAAAGACCCGAACACCTATAAGGACGTCGAAGTCGAAGCGGGAAGCTGGGTTTATTACAAGAGCGCATTCATCACCTTCTCGGCGACCCAGACGACAATCGGTTATATGGGATTGGGAGTCGGTCAGTTCACGCAAAAGATGTTTACGATTTCGGAACAATACTGCGACGAGTCCGGCAATGCCGTTGAAAGTCCCGAATCGGATACTTACCATCATACGGAACTGACTTACGCCGACACTGCGGGACGTCCCGTCGCGGTCGAAATCCACAGAGCGGGCGAAGCAGTACAGTACTTCAAGATCGTAAACAACCGAAGGCAGCCTTCCACGCAGGAAGAAGTATCCGAATTGACGAAAGAAGGCGAAATCGAACCGACCTCCGCTTCCTACGTCAATGCATACCGCAGCGACTACGAATTCCCTTCGAACAGCGGTTTCGAAACAGACTTTTATTATCAGAGAACATACAACTATGATTATGTCGGAGATCAGACGGTCATCACAGACGAAAAGAAGCAGACCTACGTACCGGAGCAGTCCAATTACAGAGCATGGAGCGACGATCCTAATTTTGCGATCGAAAACCTGTTCGACGGAAATGTAGACACAGGGATCCACACGTACAACAGTTTCTACGTTGGAGAAAACAATCCCGCGATCTTCACAGTGGACATGGGCGAAGAGATCACGGCAAGCATTCTGCGCCTCTATCCGAGCAACATAAACAATCTCTATCGCAACGCATTTCCGAGAAACTTCAAGATCGAAGGAAGTCTAGATGGCATAACATACTTCGATATGGGCAGATGGACGGGAAAAACCGCGCCTGCACTTCCCCAGCTCTACGCCGATTTCGCACTAAGCAAGGCGTTTACCTTCCGTTACTACAAATTGACGATCACCGACACGAGTAGCAATTCCAAGCGCGTCGCGTTCGCCGATATTGCGCTCGTGTACGCCATGCGGCTCGCAGGCAACGGCGCAAACCACGTTCCGCCCGCCAACTCCTCCCTCATTTATGTCGGAGAATGGAAAACCGCCAACGTTCAATCAAGTTTCGGATACGCATATCTCGGAAAGAGCGGCAGTTCCGTCAAGTTCGAAATGGTCGGAACGCGGCTCGCGATTCTTGCAAGCAATGCTTACGGCAAAAATTATGAGGTGTATATCGACGGGCAACGCTGCAATTCCGTAGAAGTGAAGCAGGACAGCAACGAATTTTCCGTAGACTACATTTCCCAAAAACTCGAATCGGGCAAACATAAAGTCGAGATTCGTTGCAAAGGCGAATTCTGCCTCGACTCGATCGCGATTTATAACGAAAACTGAATAGAGAAGCAGGCGCTGCCGAGTGCCTGCAAATGCCGACGGCATTTCGATTTCTTCATCAGGTCTCAGAAGAAGAAATCGGAATGCCGTTTATTTTTCCGAGGAATAGGAGTTATGAAAAAATTCTTAAAAAGCGTAACAATTACCGAATGGCTTATCTGGGGACTGAGCGTTGCAGCAATCACCGTGTTCTTTTTTGCTTTCGAAAACACGCAATATCTGTATCTCGCCGCCTCTCTGCTCGGCGCGACCGCACTGATCTTGGTATCGAAAGGCAACCCGATCGGACAACTTCTCACCGTTGCATTCAGCGTATTCTACGGAATTATTTCTTATTCGTTCCGCTACTACGGAGAGATGATCACCTATCTCGGAATGAGCGCTCCGATCGCCGTCTGGGCGCTCGTTTCTTGGCTTAAAAACCCCTATCGCGGCAACCGGAGCGAGGTCAGAGTAAACCGTCTTTCACGCACGGAATGGTGCGCATTTCTGCTTGTCTCGGCAGCCGTCACCGCGATAATTTACTTTATCCTGCGCGCCTTGGATACCGCCAATTTATTACTGAGTACCCTTTCCGTATTAACCTCCTTTACCGCGGCGTACCTTACGGCAAGAAGAAGCCGCTTTTATGCGATCGCTTACGCATTGAACGATCTGGTACTGATTTCGCTGTGGAGCCTGGCAAGTTATCGGGATATTTCATATTTGCCTATGGTCGTATGTTTTGTTTCTTTTTTTGCAACCGATTTTTACGGATTCATCAATTGGAGCAGAATGACCCGCCGCCAAAACAACGATAACGACAGCGGTCTCTGACCTTTGAGTTATACGCCGCCCTTTTAAGTAATTTTATAATTCTTCGATATTTCGTAAATTTTTTTATTAAAACTTTGATTTTTTCTGAAAATTTCCCATTTTTTGGAATGCTTCCGTTTTTAAGCATGATAGAATATTTTCAACTTTTACAAAGGAGTAATATTCTTATGAACCTGAACGCAGCAGTTTCCACACGCATCATCCAGTTGCTCAACGAACGCGATTGGACTTCGTACCGCCTTGCAATCGAAAGCGGGATTCCCACCTCTACCGTGTCTAACATTATACTCGGCAAATGCAGATCCTGCAATCTCTCTACTATATATTGTGGTCAAAACATTGCTTTTTTCGATTGACACTTAATTGACCTGTTCTAAAATGGAGCGGCGCGACAATGTAAATTTTTGAAAAATCCCTTGACTGCCTGCATATTATGTGGTATAATTATCCCACACTAAAAAGGAGCGTAAATATGGCACAAATTATTCCGATCAGAGATTTGAAAGATACTTCGGCAATTTCCGAACGTTGTAAAAAATCGGGTGAGCCGATCTTCGTAACGAAAAACGGTTACGGGGATATGGTTGTTATGAGTATGGACGTATATAACCGTACTTTCGCGGAAGTGCAACTTTACAAGGCACTGAAAGAAGCCGAGGACGAATTACAGGGCGGTGCGCCCACCGTTTCGGCAGATACCTTTACAGCGGAGATGAAAACGAAGTATGAAAAATTATTGCGTTGAAATTCCCCCACGCGCACAAGGGGACATAGACGGCGCACTTGACTATATTGCCGTCGAGCTTTGCAATCCGCAAGCCGCCTTGAATCTCCTTGACGGCTTTATAGAATGCTTTCAGAACCTAAAAGCATTTCCCCTATCAGGCACGGAGCTGAAAGCAAATATTTCGTTAAAATATTTTTATCGGTGGGTATTGGTCGATGATTACATAGTATTGTACACTGTCGACGAGGCGCGAGAAAAAGTAACCGTCATGCGCGTTTTATATGCTACTTCTGATTACCTTTCGATACTGAAAGTTGACGACCAAAACAATTAAAAATCAACCCTGCCGGGGTTCTCGGCGGGGGCTTTTTTATGTTAACCGACACCCGCGAGCGGCTTCAAAATCGCAGCGTACTCGGCACGGGTTCGTTATGCTCTCCTGCGCCGACGGAGTGCGCGGCACGGCGCAAAGGCGACGTGCGGAACTCTTACGGCGCAGGAGAAGCTGCACGTCGGAAAACGAAAAAACAAACTTCGGCGGAAAACGACCGGATCCGAAAAAAACGCGACGGCGGCGGGTGTTGCTCTATTCGGAAAAACAACGTTTTACCGATCGAGCAGATAGGCGGGCGCGAACACGCGCCCGCCTGAACGGTAGAACGTACAATACGTCCTACCGCATTTAATTTTTTCTTGAAAATTTTTCCCCGCTTGCGGTGGGGAAATTTTCATAGAAAAATTTTTTGCCAAAAAAACGACCCAAAAATTTTTTTCTTCCCCGCCGTTCTGATCAAAAAGCCGTCCGCCCGGGCGGCTTCCTTCTTTTTTCTACAAGCAATCCGCCCTCTCCCGCGGATTGCGTCTCATATTTATATAAATAATTATTTATGTTTATATTTACACCTTCCAATTTTGACCGTTTTACCCTCCAATTTTGTCTCTTTTACTTTTGTTTTTTGTCCACTCATTTTCGGTCATTTATAGAATATAATTTTTCATATAAAGAAAACCGCTCACGTCGGAGCGGTCTCTTCTCGTTTTTTATACGCTTATAAGCGCGGAAGCTCCGCGCTTTTCTTTTTCCTATTCAGTTCGCCTACAAGTTACCGATCCCGCGC
>CAJUOV010000001.1:216622-243236 GCA_910588695.1 uncultured Christensenellaceae bacterium | reverse complement strand
AGCGCAACGTGCTTTCCTCTCTGCCGTCAGGAGAACACCCGGCGCAATAGCCCGTACATACATATGTATAGCTCGTCTCGTCCCGCTCCGTGTTCGCGTCCGTCGCGTTCTGCTCTCCCTTGAACCACAACTGAATCCCCGCTATATCGTAGCGTCTCTCCCCGTTATGCGCCTCCGCATACGCTCGCGCGCGATCGTATAATCCTCGCTTGTTCACAAGCCCGAATTTCAAAAAACGATTATTCGCCGTCTTTTGCAGTAACTGTATTTCAACGTTCTCGTACTTTATCGGCTCGCCCTTCGCGTCGTACTCCGTCGCCATGTTCACCGCGTTCGCCTGCGGGCGATCGCTAACTTCCTTTTCCGTGGGGTTGTAAACGTAGAAATATATCCCGTAATAGGGGATCAGAATCGCGTCCGTTGTATATGCGTATTCCATAAACCCGATATTATCCATGAGTCTGTGCGTCCCTTCCGGGTCTTTCGGATACTCCGTGACGTCCAACACGTCCGCGCCGAGCTGTCGCAAGTCCTCTTCAATCGGCGACTTCTCGTAATCCGTATATTCTACCTTATCCGCGAACGTCAACGCCAAGCCCTGCACCCCCGCGCTGCTTACCATGATCAAGGAAAAAAGAACGGCGAAAATTCCGAGAAGGATTCTCCCCGGCTTTTTCGCCTGCTGCGGTTGTTTCCCCCGCTCTCTCATTCCGTTTTCCCTCCCCGCTCTCAGATCACGATCGCGCCCTGATCCAACGTTACACCCGTTATAGGCGTACTGAATATTACTTTCCTGATATAGACGTCCGTCTCATATACATAGGTCGCTTTCGTTCCCGCTACCGTTAATTCCATTGTACATAACGGAACCTTTCTGTTCGGCGTCATGTCAAGAAAACTTCTGAATGAATCGCTCGCTTCTTTTGCGGTGTATTCCCCGCTGTCGATGTCATTTTTTAAGCTACTCGAATATCCGTGCGAACCGCCGTGCGTCATGACCGATCCGATCCCGCTTACCGTCATATTAAACTTCGCGCCCTGTCCGCCCGTAAACGGGATCGCTATCGAGCAGTACGGCGATCCGCTTTCGCTTTTCGCTACCGTATAGCTTCCGAGGTCTTGCGTGTGCCATACCGTATTGAAATTATTTCCTTTAATGATGATCGGATTATTGAATAACTCTTTGCTAGTATCCCGCGCCAATGTCAATGTAAATTGATATGTATCGGTTATCGTGTAATCGCCTTCGATCGTATACATGATCGACGAAGGGAAGATCGAATGATATGCGCTTACTTGCCCGAACTCAAAAGTCACTTCCGTGTTTGTCGTAAACGATATATTCGGGTTTTCTTTTTCCATGTCTTGATTCGGGTTTCCCGTCGCAGAAAAATATCCCATCATCAGATTGAACCGCGCCGCGTAATCGATCTGAATCGAAGCCCTTGTTCCCGCCGCATACTTGCAGGTAGCTGTTAAGATAATCGGCTCGCCGAATGATTGCAGGCATGTGACCGTTACCGTCTTGCTTCCGATATAATCTTCTCCGCCCGGCGCAATCGTCACGTAATCGTTGATATTCTTTGATACGCCGTTTTCATATACCCAACCTGACGTCGTTTTCCATGAAATGCTCCACTCGATCGTTGTGTTCGTCGCGTCGTTATCCGGTGCCACCGTCGCCGTCACAGTGTACGCGCTGTCCGATTGCGCAGCGATCCCGTTCTCTTCAAACGCCTCCCGCGCGATCGCATAGCTCGCAAGTCGCACCGGCGCGCCGCTCGCCTCGTTCGTCATTACCATTCCACCGCCCAGCGTCCCGATTTCAACGGGATTTTCGTCCGGCGGAACGCTCTGTTCCGATCCCTTGCCCCATGAATCAAACCATTCCTTGACGTGCCAATTCGTGAACCCCGACGAGCCGACTCCGACCGCCACAGCAAGCCCTACCGATAACGTCGATAAAAATATCGCTAATCCCTTTCTCATTTCCGCTTATTCCTCCCCGCCCGTTAGCGTCCGTTCCTCTTCTTCCGACAGCTGCTCCGTCTGCTCTGTTCCGGCGTTCGTTTTCTTGAATCCGTTCGACGGCTTCCGATCCGTGCAGAACTCCATTACAAGCATAACCGTTCCCACGATAATCGCAAGCGAAAGTATTATCCATACTGACGCCCAAGCCTTCCCGCCGCTCTTTGTTGTTTTACTCATTTCCCTTCTCCTTTATCTCTTCCCGATTCCCGGGGATTTTTCTCTTTTCTCTTCGATTCTCAAATCCCCGAAATCGGGGATTTAGACGTTGCTGCACTGCGCCGATCAGATCTTCTGCGTCACCGAAATCGGGGATTTATATCCGCGCCGATCTCCTTTGTATTGCGCTTACATGCGCATTATGGATCGTCCTTCTATCTAACGCCGTTTCGTCCGTCGTTCCGCTCTCCCGCTCTTCGGGAACGTCGTAGTAATTAACTTCGATATAGACGCGAAAAAGCTCCGCGCTTCCCCTGCTCGGATACCGCTTTGAAATCTCTACTGATTTCGTCCGCGGATCTTTCCGCAGACTATCGTAATACCGTTTCGCCGTCTCGCACTCCTCTTTTGTCCCGATTACCCGCAGTTTCATTTCTTACTCCGTGAATCGCGCTTCTCCGACGCTCCCGCCCCGTTCATCTGCGGACATTTCTCCATAAACTCCGCAAAGTCCCCGTTAAAAATTTCACAGTCCGGGTGTTCGTTTTCGTCTAAACACTTGCAATGCGGACATTTGACGCAATCATCAATCTGCTGTTTTGACATTCGCTTGATCTCCTTTAATTCCTTTATCGTGTAAATTGTATGAAACGCCACAAAGAACGCAAGGATAAAATATCCCGTTAACAGAGATGCCCATAACCCTTCTACCGTCATGCCTCATTCCTCCGCTAATATCTCATTGGCACGATCGAAGAGTTCTTCGGCGCTTTTCCCCGCGAGGGCTTTCAGATTATCAAGCCCCGCAAGTTCCATGAGCTTCACGACTTCGCGCGCAAAGTCGTATTTCTCTTGATTCTGAGCGCGCATTTGCGCCCGCAGACTGCATTCACTTCGATCCCTTTTCTGTTGCAACTCCTGATACTCCCGGTATTCGTCCCGCGAAATGATTACGCCCAACACCCCGTCCCTCTCCGCTAATTCCCGCTTCCGCTCTACTGCTGCCATATTCCGATCCTCCTTTGATCTATTAAAAGTTTGGGAGCTGCCGCGCTCTATCTCACACATAGAACGCGGCGCTCCTTCTTTCGTCACACACGGTTATTCTGTTTTGGGGGGAGTTTCCGTGTGAGGGAAAGACGTTTTTATTTCGGGTACCGTCGCGCCCCTGTTCCCCGGAACGCGACGTCCCCGATCCAAAGACCCTTGACTTTTTCCTGCTTTTATGGTAAAATTTAGTTCTCACAACAAAAATCTACAAAGGAGGAAAATCCAATGGAGCTTTCAGAAATTTTCAACTTAATTGCTACTATTGCTGCCGCAATCTCCGCTATTGTTGCTGCCGTTACATGCATAACATTACGGCGAGATCAAATCGCAAAAATCAAGCTTCGTATAGTACGTAAAGAAGCAATTAACAAACGTGTAATGGTAGCGCCGAGTGGTTATATGGAATATGCTTCCATTAAAAACTTCGCTAAATTCCGTATTGATTTTTCAAACCCGTCTAGCGCCATCGGAAAAATTTTATCTATTGACCTTGAACATGAAGGCAAACTATATCCCGCTGAAAAAATTGCCTCCACAGACGAAAATATTACACCTGAGGATTTTGACAAAATCATACCTGACGACTTCGGGGGCGTAAAAGTATGCTTCCCTATTGAGGTGAAAGAACATACGACTATGACCGCTTTTTTCTTTTTCCCGACATTCCCGATTAGAGAAGACGGCAATGTTGTCGCAAAGCTCAAAATTCAATATTTTGATACTCGTTTACGCGAGAAAACGTACAAACTCACATTTCACGAACAACCCCATGTACCGAATGAGACTTACAAAGTTTACAGCCACTAAATCACTTGTTTGCCAAACTTGTTATTCTTCGACGGCTTCGCGGATTTTGTTGAGAATCCAATCGTAGCTTTCGGAAACATATAAGCCTATCCGTCGCAATCGGCAATTTCTCTTTTTCAAATCAGTAAAAAGCACAATAAATGCCTCTCCGTCTTCGTTACATTTGATGACCTCTTTAATGTGCGAAGTATTGATCAGCGTCCGTTCGGTTGTATTCAAAACAGTTACTTCAATAAATCCTTTTATTTTCAAAATCGTTCCTGCGGGGGCGGTTTTTGTTTTGCGAAAAACTACTTCGCATTTTAAGCCCCCTAATTGCCGTTCTAACGGCAAGTCGTTGCCGATAAGTAGATCGGGCAAACCGCCCTTATTTTTAGAAGTATTCGTCTAAAAAGCATTATAGTAGAATAATTCGGCTATGTCAAGACTTTTTAGAATAAAACTTCTAAAATTAGAGTATGGAATTTGGAAAAATATTAAAGCTTTTACTTGTAGAACATGATTTAACTCAATCCGATTTAGCGTTGTCTATCGGATTTTCTCAGCGCGCCGTTTCGCGGTGGGTAAATGAAGAATCGGAACCTTCGGAAACCGCCATAAAGAAAACTGCTAAATTTTTTGGTGTTACTACCGATTACCTTCTCGGCGCCGACGAATGGACAGCTGAGGAACGCGCGCAGGGCGTGATCGACCGCAAAAAAATAAGCGTTTCCGCAGACGAGGAAACGCTTATAGAATGCTACCGCACAATCGGCAGAAAGTTCGGTAAGAAGAAGCAGGAGAATTTTATCAAGCTCGCCGAGCTTTACGCCGATGAGGAGGGATAAATGTAATTACCGTATTCTCATAAAAAGAAAAGTGCCTTAAACTTCTGTTACCGTTTACAACGGAATAAATTTTTGAGGTACTCTATGAAGAACCAAGAACTCAGAACTCTACTCCAACAAATGCAAGCCCTACTCGATCAGGAGCTTGCGAACACGCCGCAAGGCACGTCAACAGAAAGGCTTTTACGATTCGACGAAAAGGAGATTTGTAAAATGCCCAAAACATTCAGAAAAGAATTTCGGGCGCAGGGCTGCACCGCCCACGTTCGGAAACGTACAGACGGTCGCTACGTTTGCAGTTATGAGATCAGATACCGCCGCAACGGATACAATATTTCCGTATCCGCAAAAACCTTGCAGGAAGCAAAAGACCGGTTTCTCGTATTGCTCAATAACGGTTTGCCGACGCCGACCCCCAAAGAGTACGCGGACGCCGTTCCCAAAACCTTCAACGAATTTGCGCACTACTATTTTAACAAGTTCAGAGTACGGCGCGTTGCCGAGCGAACCATGAAGGAAGATTTATGGAGATACAATCGCTATCTCTTCCCGGAGTTCGGCTCCATGCCGATTCCGCAAATTACTTCCGCAAAGTGTCAATCGCTCATCGATTCTATCGTAGCTCAACGCAAGCTCAAAACGGCAGCGGAAGTTTTTTCGCTTCTGAACGTTATTTTGAAAATGGCGATCCGCCACGATATTATCCGCCATAACCCTCTTGAAATCGTGATCGTCGAGAAATACGAAAAGAATCACGGAAAAGCGCTTACCCGGGACGAAGAAAAAAAACTGCTTGTCGAATCGTCGGGAACGGAATACCAGCTCATGTTTGCCGCCGCGCTCTATACGGGACTTCGTCCCAACGAGCTTGAAACGGCGAAAATCTGCGGGAACATGATTGTTGCCCGCAACAGCAAGCAAAAAGACGGAAAGGAACACACAAAACGCATTCCGATCACGCCCATGCTCCGCCCCTTCCTCGACGGCATTGCCGAGCTGCACTTTTATAAGCCCGAGCAACTGCGCAAAAGGCTTCGCGCGATCCTGCCCGGACACATTCTCAAAGATTTGCGAAAAACTTTTAATTCCCGATGCAAAGAGTGCGGAATGGAAGAGGCTGCACGGGAAGAGATGATGGGACACTCGCTCGGCGCGTTGGGGAACGCTTATACGGAGCTTTCCGATGAATATCTTCTGAAAGAGGCGGAGAAAGTAAGCTATGAACCTGTCGTACCCCCAAATGTACCCCCAATTTTTACTATCAAACGTAGAAATAAGCGATAAAATCGGTAAAAACGCATGAAAAAAGCCCGATTTTACGCGAATTTCGCCTAAAATCGGGCTTTTTTGGTGACCTTGCCGGGAATCGAACCCGGGATTGCGCCGTGAGAGGGCGCCGTCTTAACCTCTTGACCACAAGGCCTTATTCACAATATTTCTTATGCTGGGTAAAACAAATTTTCGCGAGTACTGTTGTCGAGAATCCGCGATGCGGATTCCGCCTTATCGCCGTGCAGGGCTCCGCACGGCTGAATCTTTTTCGCTACGTTGATCCTGCAAGCAAAGGAATTATAACATAAACTGAAAACGGTTGCAACAAATTTTACAATGCAAATCCGTAATTTTTACAAAAAAGATATCCGCCTGTGCCGCAAAGCGAAAAAGTGTTAACCCGCTTCTCGCAGGTGGGAACAAGCAAACGAACGTCGACCTTTCCGTAATAATACAGACCTTATCTATTCCGCCTGACTTCCGTCCCCGAATTTACTTTGTGGATTACCGTTTTCACGCTCTCCGAACACCGCAGACATCAGATTCAGTATATCAGAAATATGCTGAAAAAGCAAGAAAACCGAACGGGGATTTTATGGAAATCCCGCCAACCCCGTTACTGTTCGATTTCGTTGAGCATATCGACGATATCCTGCACCGTCTTGACGCTTTCAACTTTTCCCTCGGGCAGCGTTATGCCGTATTCGTCTTCAAGCGCCATCATAAGTTCGACGACATCGAGAGAATCCGCTCCCAGATCCTTGACGACTTCCGCTTCGGGCGTAATTTTGCTCACGTCAATTTTGAGCTGTTCCGCCAGCATTTTACAAACCTTATCAAACATAAACTTTCCTCCGCGCAGCCAAACGGCTACTTGTATGTATTATAACCGAATTTTCACATAAAGTCAACCGATTTGAGTTATCGGCGCAACGATTTCAATTCCGCTTTTTGTTCTACCGCTATCCTGAAAGATTCGCACGCCTTTTGAATCGCCTTATTATGCACCGCCGCAGGCAATCTGTTTTCGCTTAAATAAGCAACGCCTTCTTCGTAGAATTTAACAAGTACTTCCGCGATCAGCCATGCGGCGCCCATCATGATGTAATACTGCTTTTCGTCCGCATGCTCCACGCAGTCAAAAATACATGTCAGATATTCCCGATCCATATAATAGCGCAAAAGCGCCACAAGCGCATAGCGGACGGTAAATTCCTTTCCGCTCTGTAAATACTTACGGATAAACGGCAGAAATTCCTCTCTGTGTTTTTTAATGCAGGGCGCTTCGAACAGATCGCAGGTCGCCCAATTATTCAGAAGAGGAAGGATCGAATCGATATACCCGATAAATTTATCATACGGCAACATTCCGACAAGTGCGCATTTGAGGAGAGTGATCTCATAATACTCGTCGGGAAAAGACAGAAAAATATCCTGTTCCCCTTTCCATTCCTTTGCAAGCGCGCGAAGCTGCGGCGTTCTGACGCCGATCAGTTCAATCGAATCGTTTTTCAGCAGCCTTTTATGAAATGCGGCGTATTTATCGTCCTGTAAAGCTCTGAGCCGCAAGAGCGTTTCTTCGTAAGTGATCATATCAGTTCCTCTTGAATATACCGTCCAACGCGCCGTACCAAACCGCCGCTGAAAAACGAGGATTGGCGGGCGACGTCGAGGGCAATTTCGTCACGAGCGGCAACAACTCGGGATAGTATTCCTCCACGACCGAATATGACTTGCCGCCGTTGCAGAATATTGCTTCGATGTTGCTCTTTCGAATCAGCGCGGGAATGTCTGCAATCGCTGCATTGCGGATAGACGCGTCTTTCGATCCGTCGATCTCGCAGGAAATCACCGCGTCCCACAGCGCGATTTTGCGGCGCCGAACCAAGTCCTTTTTATCTGCAACCTCTTTGGGGATTTGTTCGCCGAAATATCCGCTCAGAGTTTTCCAGAACCTGTTTTGGCGATTACCGTAATAAAATCCCTCCGCACGGCTCTTCACCGACGGAAAGCTGCCCAGAATCAGAAGAACGCTTTCTTTATCGAAGAAAGGCGGAAACCCCTCTACCGCAGTCACAGCGAAATCGCCTTTTTGAGATTTCCGACGCTCGCCACGGAAGCGCGGGAGAAATCGAAGTTCTCCGCGATCACCCGCGTCACATCGTCCGCAGTGACGGATGCGATTTCCGTCATGCGTTTTTCAAAGTCGTAGACTTCGTTCCGATAGAGCATTTGTTTCCCGTAGAGCAGCATTTGCGAAGCGGTATTTTCCTGCGAATAGATATTGCCGGAACGAAGCTGTTCTTTCCCGCGCAAAAATTCCTCGTTCGTTACGCCTTCGCGTTTGAGAGAGAGAATCACCTCTCTCACCGCCTGAGCCGCATCCTCCGCTTTTTGCGGGTTCACTCCCGCATATACCGTAAATAATCCCGTTTCGCTGTAATGCGAAGAATAGGAATACACCGAATAGGCAAGCCCGAGTTCCTCCCTTACCCGCTTGAAAAGTCGCGAACTCATGCCGCCGCCCAAAATAACGTTCATCACCTGCGTAGCGGCAAAATCTTTATGATCGCGCTCCACCGTAGGAAAACCGAATGCAAAGTGCGCCTGTTCGATAGGCTTTTTGCGGAACAGGCTGCCGCCTTTCCAAACTACGTTCTTTTGCCGTTGCACGAAGTTTCCGCACTCCATATCGCCGAAATATCGCTCGGCAAGCTCCTCCGCTTCGTCGAGCCCGATATTGCCTGCAAACGAAATGACGATATTCTGCGGACAGTACCGCTCGCTCTTGTATGCAAACACATCTTCTCGGGTGAATCCCTTGACGTTCTTGGCGGGACCCAAAATATTTCTGCCGTAGTTGTCGTCGCCGAACGACGCGCGCGAGAGAAGATCGAGACAGAGATCGTCGGGCGTATCTTCGTCCATATTGATCTCCTCGACAACGACTCCCTTTTCCCGCTTCATTTCCTCTTCCGGAAAAGTACTGTTCAAAAATAGATCGGCGAGCAGCGTAAATGCTTCGCCCGCATGATCGCTCGTCGCTTTGGCGTAGTAACAGGTCAAATCCTTCCCCGTAAACGCGTTGACCTGCGCGCCGATCGCATCGAACGAATCGGAAATCTCAAACGCAGTCCGCGTATTTGTCCCCTTGAACTGCATATGTTCGATGAAATGCGAGATTCCGTCCTCGGCATCGTTTTCGTAGGCGGCGCCCGTGCCGACCAAAATTCCTATCGTGACGGACAGAAGCCCCTCCATTCGTTTGACGACGACGCGCACGCCGTTTTTCAATGTCGTTGATTTTACCATGTTTTTCTCCTTGTATGTATGATCACGCTTTTTCTTAGCATAACAAAAAGTCGTGCGTTGCCGATTTACCCGCCGAGATTCTCACCGACCGTAATCGGCTTCAAGCCGTTGTCACGATAGTACTGCAAGATCGACGGCAGCGCTTCGAGCGTGTGCGCCATGGGGTGCATTAAAATCAGATCCCCGCCCTTTGCGTCTTTCGTGGCGCGGCGGAAGCAATCCTCTTTATTCTTGTCCCGCCAGTCGATCGTGTCTTTGCTCCACATTACCGTTTTGAGATTGAGCGCAAGAGCAGCTTTGATCGTATCGTCATTGTACGCGCCCGAAGGCGGAGCAAACAACTTTATCTCTACGCCCGCCGCCTTAGAGATATAATCCACGCTCGTCTTGATCTCCTGATAATTGGCGGCGTAATCGAGCTTGTCTTGGTCGCGGTGAAAATAGCCGTGCGAGCCGAGTTCGTGCCCGCGGGCGGAGATCTCTTTCAGACAGTCCACGTTGTCGTCCGCCCAGCTTCCCCCGATAAAAAAAGTTGCTTTCGCCTCATACTCGTCCAACACGTCGAGAATTCCGTAGACTTCTTTGGTGCCCCAATAGACGTTGATCATCAGAGAAACGCCGTCCTCGGACGAACCCCGATAATATACGTTCTCTTTGAGCCCCGCAACGCTCTCGGCGCGCGGAAGAAAACAGATAACGCCGACGACGGCGATAATGACTACGAGGATACAGTTTGTAATTGCGGCGATCGCGCGGGAAGTCCTTTTCAATCAGTTTACCTCAAAATCGAAAATGCTATCACAGCATTTTATTGAGATAAACGGAATTTTATGACTTGTACCTTTACACGCGCCGATTATCCGAGCTTTACAACGGTCACGCCCGATTCTCCCTCGCCGTAGACTCCCAAACGGAATTCCTGCACACGACGGTGCTTTTTAAGCAGTTCGTGAATCGCTTTTCTCAATTTTCCCGTGCCCATTCCGTGTACGATATGCACCTCCGTAAGATTGGACACCAGCGAAGAATCGAGAAAATTTTCTACTTCCGTCAGCGCCTCCGCGACCGTCAGTCCGATCACGTTCAGCTCGCGCGCGGGCATGGACCGGTCGTTGAGATGTTTTACAACGCGAACCTTCTCTTCCCTCTTCGAATCTTTTCCTCGCGGAAAAAAGAGATCGTCCGCCTTTACGCTCACGCGAAGCGGACCGCACTGCACGACGGCCTCTTTCTTTTCACGCTTCACTCCCAGAACAACGCCCTCCGCGTCCATGCTTCCGACCAGAACGGAATCGCCCTCTTTCAGCGACTTCCAATCGACGGGCGCAAGACGGGCGGGTCTCTCCTCCCGCTCGACGGCGCTTTTGAGCATGGAGTTTTTCAGAGTGCGCGCTTTGATAAGATCGCTCTCCGAAAGCGTTTTCTGTCTGAATATCTCTTCGATTTCACTTAACAGCTCCTCCGCTTCGGCAGTCCGTTCGGCTACGATCCGACGCGCCTCCGCTTTGGACGAGAGCAAAAACTTTTCCCTCTCTTTGCGGAACTTCTCCTCTTCTTTTTCAAGCGAAGACAATTTTGCGCTCCACGTCTCTTTGAGCGCGCGGGTTTCCCGTTCGAGTTCCTCTGCGCGGACGCGGCTCTCCTCTGCGCTCCGCAGCGTCTTTTCGTAGGAACGCGCCCCCTCCGAAAGATAGCACCGCGCCTCTTGCAGAATGTTTTCATCCATACCCAGACGCTTGCAGATCGCGAGCGCGTTCGAAGAACCGGAAACTCCCATTTTCAAACGATACAGCGGACGGAAGGAAGCGGCATCGAATTCCATACATCCGTTTTCGAGCCCCTCCCGATCGCAGGCAAATTCTTTAAGCGCGCCGTAGTGGGTGGTAACGATACCGACCGCCCTCTTTCTGACGAGCGCAGACAGCACCGCGGTTGCAAGCGCCTGACCCTCTTCGGGATCGGTGCCTCCCCCCGGTTCGTCAATCAGAACGAGAGAGTTCTCGTCCGCCCGTTCCAATATCTGCTTGATATGGACGATATGGGAAGAGAATGTCGAAAGATTTTCTTCGATAGACTGACTGTCTCCCGCGTCGCAGTATACCCCTCCGAACACAGCGAGACGGGTTCCTTCCGCGGCGGGAACAAAGAGCCCGCACGCCGCCATAAGGCAGAACAGTCCGCACATTTTCAAAGTGACCGTCTTACCGCCCGTGTTCGAACCGCTTAAAACGAGAAAGCGGCATTTCTCGCCCACTGCAAGGGAAACGGGCACGGCGGTCTTTTGATCGAGAAGGGGGTGTCTGCCCTTGATAATATTTACAATGCCCTTGCGATTGAGCTCGGGTTTGACTCCCTTGACCGCATGCGCATATTCTGCGCGGGCGTAAATCGCGTCCGCCTCGGCAAGCAGATCGGAATCGGTTTTAAGCTCTTCCGCGATCCTGCCGACAGCGGAGGAGAGCTCTTTGAGAATGCGCGCCTCTTCCTCTTTTTCGTCGAGCATAAGCGTTGCCAGCTCGTTGTTCATCTCGAAAATTTCTTCCGGCTCGATAAATACCGTCGCGCCTGTCGCGGAACGATCGTGCACAAAGCCGCGGATACTGCGCTTATATTCCGCTTTGACGGGCACGACGAAACGGTCGCCGCGCACCGTGACGATTCCCTCCTGCAAAAACTTGCGTTCGCTGCCCGTAAGATATTCCGCAAGGCGCGCTCGGATCCTTTCGCCCGTAAGGCGCTTTTCCCTGCGGATCGCAAAGAGTTTTTCGCTCGCATTGTCCGCCAGCTCGTTGTCCCCTACGATCTTGTCCCTGATCTCTTGTTCCAAGCTCTCGCGCGGAACAATGGGCGATACGAGTTCTTTCATGAGCGCGATCCTCTCGTCCGCATTCGCAACAGAACGGTATAAGAGCCGCGCAGAGCAAAGAAGTCTCGCAATTTCGGTGAGTTCGAGACAGGTGAGAGAAGCGCCTTTTTCCGCGCGCTCCGCCTTATCGCCGAGGGGCGGAAAATACGCGATTTTCCCCGCGCCGATCTCGAAGAGTAATTTGTATCCCTCTTCGGTAAGATGAAGCAGGTACTCCGCCTCTTTCAGGTCGGCGGCGGGAGCAAAGGCGTTCGCCCGTTCCTTCCCCTCCTCCGTTACGGCATACGCGGCGACAAACGATAAAATCTTATCGAGTTCCAGACGCTTATATTCCCCCGTCATTGCATCCCCCTTTCGCTTCTGCCCTTGGTCGTCGGCATCGAATTTGCCTGCGCGCAAGAAAAATCATAGAGCGCGTTGCCGCCTTTCTCCGCAGAGAGTGCGGCGCAGTTATATACTTCGAAACGGCACGTGCCCGAAAACCGATACCGACGCAACGGAAACTTACGCCCCTCTTCGTCTTTCAAAGTATATTCTTTCCGCACGTCGCAGCGCTTGCAGTCCTGGGAAAAGGGACAGTAGATTAAATCCATGACTTTGATCCCGCCGCCGACAAATCGGAAACCCTCTTTGCCGAGCGGCTCGCCCTCGCGGGCGGATATTTCTTTGGAAAGCGCATAATAGTCGGCGATTTTTCTCACTTCGGAAACGGCGTAACGGTTGGTGAGATTGAAGCCCGTTCCCGCAAAAAGTTTTATGCCGTACTTTTTTGCGAGCGGTACGCCGTAGTAGCCTTCGCAGTAGATCCCGTCGAACGAATTTATGAGCGGCGCGATTATTTTTTCGTCTTCCGACGTAAAATAGGGCGGAAGATATAAAAATCTTTCCTGTTTGCCCCGCACGGGAATATGCGCATATTCGCAAGGCTTACAGATAAAAATATCCGCGTTTTCATCGGGCGTTTCCGCGATCACCGCTCTTTTACGGGCTGCGAGACCGCCGCCGGGATCGGTTTGCGGAAGAGCGCGTTCGCAAAGCTGCGCGCGAGCGGGAAGCAAAAATTTTTTCAATCCCTCATAGAACGACCGCCGAAACGCATTGAGCTTTGATTTCGGCAGAAACGCGCCCTGCGTGCGAACGGAAACGGCGGGCGCAAGCGGAAGCGCGTCCGTCTTTTCGAAACAGGCGCAAATCTCTTCCTCCGTCAGAGGCGAATTTTTTGCACTTTCAAGAAGTTCGTCTCCCTCGAACGAAAAGCCCGCCGCTTCCGCATACGGCTTTTTTCCCGCCTCGAATACAAGCTCGACTTTTACCGGGCGGAGCCGCGACAGATCCAGCGCAAAGTCGCACGCCGCCTTCGAAGTGGTAACGCAGACCCTGTCTCCCCCGAAGAGGCGGACGTTTGACGAAAGATAAAACCCGTTCTTTCCAAGTTCCGAAAAGACCGCGCCGCCGACTTCTCTGCCGCAACGCAAAATTTTGAAAGCGTCGCCCCGTTCGGGCGTAAACCCGCTCTTGCAAAAATATCCGCGTTCAGTCAGGGAGACTTCGCCCACGTCTTCGCCGATATGCCCCTGTACGTTGCGCGAGAGAAAACCGTTCTTTTGCCCGAATGCAAGTCCCTCGGTATAATTCCCGCGGTTGAACGCACGTTTCAGAAAACGGTATTCTTTCTCGGCGTCTCTGCCCGCAAGGAGCGCTTTATAATATGCGACCGCCGATGCGGCGTATTCGGGGCGGCGCAGCCGTCCCTCGATTTTGAGCGACGTTACGCCCGCCGCATGCAGTTTGTTTAATTTGCGTCCGAGCGAGAGATCGGAAAGAGAGAGAGCGTAAGCAGGTTCTTCGAATCCCGCCCGGTCGATCGAATAGAGCTTGCGGCAGGGCTGCTTACACCTGCCGCGGTTGCCGCTGTTATTTCCCGCAAACGAAGAAAAATAGCACTGCCCGGAAAAGCAAGAACAGAGCGCGCCCTGCACGAACGCCTCCGTCTCGATAATTTTCGAAATTTTTCCGATCTCGCCGATCGGCGTTTCCCGCGCCAGAACAACGCGCGAAAACCCGTATTCTCTCGCAAGACGCGCGCCGTACTCGTTACAGCACCCGCCCTGCGTTGAAAGATGCAAAACGATTTCGGGATAAATCTCTTTCAATAATTTTCCCAAAAAAATATCCTGTATCAACAATGCGTCCGCGCCCGCGTTCCAAGCTCTGACCGCGGAAGAAAAAAAACAGTCCGTTTCGCCGTCTTTGACAAGCGTGTTCAGACAGACGTAGACCTTCGCTCCCAAGAGATGCGCATATTCGCATATGTTCTTCAAAGAGTCAACGTCAAAATTCTCCGCGGACTGCCGCGCGGAAAATTCTTTTAATCCCAAATAAATTGCGTCCGCGCCCGCATCGAGGGAAGCGCGGGCGCATTCCGCGCTTCCCGCAGGCGCCAGAATTTCAAAATCCATTTTTTATCTGCCGATCGTTCTTTGAATGAGTTCCTGCGCCGCGTCGTAGCCCATGCTCTTCAAGCGCTGATTTCTCGCCGCGACTTCGATGAGGATCGCAAGATTGCGCCCCGGACTGACGGGAATCAGAAGTTTGGGAATTTTGACCCCCAGAATTTCTTCAAAGTCTTTTACGTCGCCCAGACGGTCGTATTCTTTTCCGTTCTCCCAATTCCGCATCTCGATGACAAACTCGATCTCTTTCTCGTTCATGACCGCGCCCGAACCGTACATATTTTTTACGTTGATAATGCCGATTCCCCTGAGCTCCATAAAATAACGGATCCTGTCGGGAGAGGTGCCCACAAGCTCGTTCTCGATCTTGCGAATTAAAACGGAGTCGTCGGCGACGAGACGGTGTCCGCGTTTGATCAGCTCCATCGCCGTTTCGCTTTTTCCAACCCCGCTCATGCCCGTCAGCATGATTCCCACGCCGAACACGTCGAGAAGAACGCCGTGCACGGTGGTCGTGGGCGCGAGCAGGCGGGAAAGATATACGAAAAGATCGGCGATGACCGACGTCGTCATCTTGCTTGAACGGAACACAGGCGTATAGGAATTGCGCGCGCACGCCATGAATTCCGGAAAAACAGGCAGATCGCGCGAAAATACGATACAGGGAATTTCGCCGCAGTCGAACAGTTTCTGAATTTTTTCCTTGCGTTCCTCGGAGGAACAGGAACGCAAAAATTCATGCTCGGTCAATCCGATCACCAGAATTCGCTGTGTGTCGAAATAACTGTAAAAACCCGCGAGCCGAAGCCCCGGTCTGTCGACGCTCACGCTCGAAAGAGAGATGATCCCCCGCCCCGCATAGAGCATTTCGAAGTTCAGATCGGATGCGAATTTATCGAGCATGACCGTTTCCTGCGGCAATATCACGTTATTATTCATTGGCATTCCCCCCTTGCGATTTGCAAAGCAAACGCTGCGCCGTCCTCTTCGCAGGTCGGCACGGAAACAGCGAACTCTTTCAGTTCCCTCTGCGCGTTTCCCACGGCAAATTTTCCGCCCGCTTCCCGCAACATCGGCAGATCGTTGAGCTGATCCCCAATCGCGGCGATCCTCTCTTTCGGAATATCGAAGTATTCGCTGAGAAAGCGGATCGCGCCCCCTTTGTCTTGCCCTTCGGGCATGATCTCCACTAACCAATCGTTGGAACAGGTGACAAAATACTTCTGCCCGAGTTTCTCTTCAAGCGCGGCTTTAAGCGCCAGCCTTCGTTCGGGCTCGATCATGACCAGCACTTTAACGACGGGTGACTTTTTCTCTTTGAGCCATTTCGAAATCGGTTCTCCGACCACCGTTCCCTTCACGCCGCAAACTTTTTCGTATGCTTCGAGCATTTCGTCACGGCGATTTACAAAAAGCCCTTCGTTCGTATAGACGTGGATATGATGATTTTCCTCTTCGAGAAGGAGCACCGCGTTCAAAGCGTCGTCTCCCGTAAACGATGCGTTTTTCAGAAGTTTCCCCGTCTTGATGTCGGAAATTACCGCGCCCTGATAGGAAACAACGATTCCCTCGTCGGCGAACTCCTTCACGCGCGGAAGAATAGACGAAGTCATTCGTCCCGTCACCACCGTAAAAATCCCGCCCGCCGCGGTATAGCGGGCGATTTCGTTTTTCACCCGTTCGGAAATCGTACCGTCCTCTCTTACGAGCGTACCGTCGAAATCCGAGCAAAATAAATCATATTTCATCGTTTTCGTTTGCCTCATAATTCGTCGAAGTATTTTCGGATACGGGCGGCAAGTTCCTTACCGATCCCCTCGCAGGCGCACAATTCTTCTTCGCTCGCCTGCATGATTCTGTCGATCGTTCTGAATTTTTCGAGCAGAGCGATCCGCTTGTTCTTGCCGATCCCTCCGATCCCGTCGAGTTCGGACTGTAAATTCCGTTTGGAATGCAGATTTCTGAAATAGGTGATTGCAAATCGGTGCGCTTCGTCGCGGATACGTTGCAGCATTCTGAGCGCGTAATCGCTCTTATCGATCCGCACACTCCCTTCCCGATCCAAAGCGAATACTTCTTCTTCCTGTTTGGCAAGCGAAATCAGGTCGATGTCGTCGATCCCGAGACCGTCGAAAATTTCTTTGACTGCGGAAAGCTGCCCCTTGCCGCCGTCGATGACGATGAGCTGGGGCTTTTGAAAGTGTTCCTCTTCTTCGGTGCCGAGCTTTTTCAGCCTACGTAAAAGCACCTCTTTGAGCGAAGCGAAGTCGTCCGCGCCCTCCACCGTCTTGATCCTGAAACGGCGGTATTCGTATTTATCCGCCTCGCCGTCCGTGAACACCACCATGGAGCCAACCTTGTCCACGCCCGAAATGTTGGAAATATCGTAGCATTCCATGCGCTTGGGATACCTTCGCAGTCCCAAAAGAGTCTGCAACCGCTCGCATGCGTTCTTCGTCATGTCGTTCTTATGTCTGATCTGCGACACCGATTTTTCGAGATACTCCTTTGCGTTCCTCTCCGCCATGTCGAGAAGCTCCCGCTTCACCCCCATCTTCGGACGGGTCACCGTGAGATTTCTCTCCTGCTTTTGTCTCGCGTAGGAGACGAGTAAATTATCGTCCGCTTCCGCGCCCAATATAATCTCGTGCGGAATTTCGTGCGAAGAATAATACTGAGTCAGAACGCTCGTAAAGGCTTCCTCCTTCTCCGCCGCCCCCTCTTCGAGCGAGAAGGTGCGCGCGCCCTGCATGATCCCCTTGCGGGTCACCAATAAAGAAACCGCCGCATAGAGCCCGTTCGAGGCGATCGCCCACACGTCCGCGTCCACGTCGCGCGGCATGGCAGTGATTCTTCTGCCCCCCAAGCGGCTGAGCATGGCGATTCTGTCGCGTGCGGAAAGCGCAAGTTCGAACTGCTCCTCTTCCGCAAACTGCTGCATTTTTTCGCGCAGAATGCGCTCCGCCTCTTCATAGTTGCCCGACAAAAAACCAACCGTCTTTTCCACCCGTTCCGCATATTCTTCTCTGGAAACGAATCCGGCGCAGGGTGCGAGGCAACGCTTTAAGTGATAATTGAGACAGGGCTTTTTATTCTTGCCGAGAGGGGTTTGACAGGTACGGATATTGTATACCTTTGCCGCCACGTCTACGATCTCTTTACAGCTGATCCCGCCCATAAAGGGACCGAAATATTTGCTCCCGTCCTTTTTCAGGCGGCGGGTGATCGAGATATGCGGAAACTCTTCCCGCAGATGAATCTTGATGTAGGGATAAGTCTTATCGTCTTTCAGTAATATGTTATATTTGGGCTTGTACTTTTTGATGAGCGTGTTTTCGAGCGCAAGCGCGTCCACCTCGCTCGGCGCGACGATATAGGAAAAGTCGGCGATATTTTCGACCATGCTTCTGACTTTTACGGGTTTTTCCGAAGTATGGAAATATTGGCGCACGCGATTTTTCAGTACGCGCGCCTTGCCCACATAGATAACCGTCCCGTCTTTGTCGAGCATGATATACACGCCCGCGGAATCGGGCAGCAGTTTAAGTTTTTCTTTCAGGTCGCTCACTGTTTTTATTATACACGCTTTTCCTGCTTTTTTCAAGGAATTGCAACGGAATTTTTGTGAAATTGGAAAGAAACCGTGATCTGCGCATAAGTTCATACGAGGCAAACAAAAATACGCGCCGAATATAAAGAATATAAAAAGGAAGCGGCGGAGAATTTTCCGCCGCTTCCCTTCCCGCTGAGTTATAGCGGATACTTTTTCTCGATTTCGTAATCGAGTCCGATCTCTTTGGAGCGATGCCACTTCTGGATCATTTCGAGACATTCCACATAGGCGGTTTTTTCGCCGTAGCAAAAAGCGTTTGCCTCCCGTCCGTTCAATTCTTCCAGATAAAACTCCAAAAGCTCTTTCATGTCCTTCAAAACTTTTTCTGTCGAACCGTTCATTTTTTTGACTTTTTTCTCCCGTGTCATTTTTTCATAACATAATTACGATTATAATATAGAAAAAATCGCAAATATTACCAAAATTGGGCAATTTTTACAATTCGTGACATGATAAAATAGAAATATGTACACGTTGCAGATAAAAACCATAGAACTACTTATCATCGACGCATTACATAGCAATCATATTTACAGCCCTTCGGTAAATTCTGCTTTCGAGCAGACATTCCAACACTTTGCGAACGAAGAATATTTGTACGGCGTCGAACACACGAAAATCCTTACAAAAATTTTTTTGAACGGATATTACAAGTTCAGAACGGCGAAAGCACTTTCTCTTGACCTTCATCTCGATACGAAAACTCTTCTTTCTTACCGTAAATCCTATTTGCATCTGTTTGCAAAATTTTATCTGAATCTGTCCGTTCCCACGAAAACCGATCTCATGCTTCTTTACGCAGAGTTGAACAAACAAAAACGGACGGCTTCGTCAAGCCGTCCGGCGATAGATTCGGTTACACTTTAGAGCGTATCAATAACCCAAAAACTCGACGCCTTTTAAGAGAACGTCGTTTACGATCTCATTGCGGAGCGAATAAAAGATGACCTTGCCGTGTCTGTCTGCAGTCACGAGACCTGCGTCTTTCAAAAACCGCAGCTGGTGCGAGACGGTTGTCTGATTGATTTCCAGAACGCGTGAAATATCGGTCACGCACATCTCGCTGATCGCAAGCGCAGACAAAATTCTCAGCCGCGTATTATCCGAAAATACCGAAAAAAAGCGTACAAGGTGTACGAGCACCTCGCCCTCGGGCACATAGTTCTCCACCATGTCCTGCGTGCGTTTATCCAGCAAAAGCGTCTCCGTCATAATTCCCTCCCCGTGAAGTTATACAGAGTTTATCATATGCGCAACCGCGCACTCCGACAAATTCTGTCGTTTCGGGGAGAGTTTTGACGAAAAGTTAAATTTTCGCTTCGTAACCCGCTTCTTTTACAGCGGCGATCAGAAGCGCGTGATCGACCTCTTTTTCAAGCGCGACGACGGCGCGCTTCTTTTTATGACTTGCCTCCGCGCTCAATACTCCGTCGATTTTTTCCAAGGCATCTTTGACGTGCTTTTCACAGTGCGCGCACATCATACCCTCGACTTTCAAAGTGACTTTCATTTCCCTTTCCTCCCGAACAATATTTTTATTTTTCCTCTTTTCAAATACCGTAAGCCGCAGCGCGTTCCCCACTACAAAGAGAGAAGAAAGGCTCATGCATGCCGCCGCAATCATGGGATTGAGCGCAACTCCCCAGACTGCGAAACAACCCGCCGCAACGGGAATCCCCACACAGTTGTAGAAAAACGCCCAAAAAAGATTCTCTTTTATAATTTGCATCGTCTTGCGTGCAAGCCGCAATGCACGCCCCGCCGCCGAGAGATCGCCGCTTACAAGCACCGCGTCGGCGCTTTCGATCGCAACGTCGGTTCCGTTGCCCATTGCAAATCCCACGTCCGCCTCTTTGAGCGCAGGCGCGTCGTTCACTCCGTCTCCCGCCATCATGACCCCCCGTCTTGCACGTTTGGGAAGCGCAGTATTCGCCTCTTTCTCTTTACGCACGGCGGCAAGTTTATCTTCGGGCAAGACCTCGGCATAGACGCAATCCCGCGAAACGCCCGCTTCCGCGGCGATATATTCGGCGCAGGCACGGTTATCGCCCGTAATCATCACGATCCTCGGACAGAGCCCCTTCAACTCCTCGATCGCCGCCTTGCCGCCCTCTTTAAGAGTATCGGCAAGCGCGAAAAGCGCAAGCGTTTTTTCCTCGTCCGACAAATACAATACCGTTCTGCCCTCGCGGGAGAGAGAATCGAACTTCTCCTTTTCAAACGATACGCCCGCGTAGTTCATCAGTCTGTCGTTGCCGAGATAATACGTTTTGCCGCCCGACAGAGCACGCGCGCCCATCCCCGCAAGATATTCCACATCCGCTTCCCGCGTCTCCTGCGCGCCGCAGAAATCTGCGATACA
The DNA here is from genome assembly GCA_910588695.1 of uncultured Christensenellaceae bacterium. Taxonomy (GTDB): domain Bacteria; phylum Bacillota; class Clostridia; order Christensenellales; family Borkfalkiaceae; genus Gallimonas. The sequence continues at coordinate 222,487 of CAJUOV010000001.1, read as the reverse complement.
CCGGGCAAGCGGGTGATTGAGTTTGCTTTCGATCGCAAAGGCGATCTTTTTCGCTTCTTCGCCCGCATAGCTCTCGAAAAATACCACGCGGGGCTTTCCCTCGGTAATCGTAGCCGTCTTATCGAGAAGCGCCGTTCCGATTCCCGCCGCACGCTGGATCGCTTCGGCATTCTTGAAGAGCACGCCCATCCCCGCGCCCCGCCCCGACGCCGCCATAACAGCGACCGGCGTCGCAAGCCCCAACGCGCAGGGACAGGATATGACGATCACGCTCACGGCGTAATTAAACGATCTGTAAACGTCTTTCGTCACGCCGAGCCACACGGCGAGCGTGACAAGTGCGATCACCAGAACGACGGGAACAAAGATTGCCGACACCCTGTCTGCAAGTTTCTGAATGGGAGCTTTGCTCGCCCCCGCTTCGCGCACCATACGAATAATGCCAGCAAGAAGAGTATCGTCCCCCACCTTTTCCGCTCTGACCCTGAGGTATCCGCTTGTCAGTACCGACGCGCTGACCGCCCTCTGCCCCGCAGACAGCTCGACGGGCAGACTTTCCCCCGTGATCGCCGCTTCGTCCGCAAAACCGTGTCCTTCGAGAATCACGCCGTCCGCGGCGATCGATTCCCCCTGTTTTACGACAAGCACATCTCCCTCTGCGACCTCCGAGAGCGGAATCGTTTTCTCTTCGCCTTCCCGCTCCACGCGAACCGTATCGGGGGCAAGGGATAAAAGTTTTTCGATCTCCCTGCCCGTGCGCGCCTTGCTCTTGTCTTCGAGCCACTTACCGAGGGTGACGAGCGTCACGATCATCGCCGCCGACTCGAAAAAGAGCGCGTGCGTCGAGGAATCGATCGAGGCAACGACCACGCTGTAAACAAACGAAACGCCCGCCCCGAGCGTGACAAGCGTGTCCATATTGGGCACGAGCTTCACCGCCGCCCGCACGCCGCTCACGAAATACTGATAATTGAGCCCCAGAATCGCAAGCGTAAGCGCGATCTGCGGCGCAACGTTCCACCAGCCGTGCGGCACGATTGCATTGCTGATCATGTGTCCCATCGAAAAATACATTTCGACGATCAAAAGCGCAAGCGACAGAAAAAACCGCAACGGAAAACCAAGCCCTCTCTGTTTCGTCTTGGGTTGCTTTCCGTAATCGAATGCGCCGTACCCGAGAGCGGTCACCGCGGAGACGATCTGCTCCGACGAAACCTTTTCGGGGTCGAACTCCGCCGTCATGCTTGCGCCCATGAGCGACACGGAACACTCCGTGACGCCGTCGATTTTTTTTACCGTGCGTTCGATACCGGACGAACATGCCGCACAGGTCATGCCCGTCACCGAAAACCGCTTCTTCATTTTAACCTTTTAATGAGTTCCACCGTCTCTTTGACGATTTCGGGATCGTTTTGTCTGAGCTTCTCCGCAACACAGGTCGAGAGGTGCTCCTCGAAGATGAGATAGCTCAACGACCTTATCGCGCTCTCCGCCGCCGAAAGCTGAATGAGAATGTCGCCGCAATAGCGGTTCTCTTCGAGCATCGTTCTGACCCCGTCGATCTGCCCTTTGACGCGGTTCACGCGGGAAACGAGCGCCTTTACGTCCTCTTCGTTCCGCGGCGTCTCCCTGTAATTCTTGCTGTAATTGCTGATTTCCATACCACTTTTCCTCTCCATGAAATTATATACCCCTATATGGTATAATTATTATATACCCCGTTGCGGTAATAGTCAACCGTTTGAAATAAAAAAAGTCGGGTTGATCCCGACTTTTTTATTTTACATGTTACAGATATTCCACATACCGAACCGCAAGCGCATTCAAAGAATCAACGTCGATCAGCCCTTTGCCGATCGCAACTTTCAGATACCGTCCGTTGAACGCTTCAAACGCAAGTTCGGATACAGGCACGAGTTCGCAAAACTCATCATATGTAAACAATCCGTATTCGGCAATATCCGCCCGCATCGCTTCCACGTCGTAACGCATTGTCTCCGCGTCCGTATCGAACAGATTGAAAAGTCCCCCGATCCCTCCTGGCATTGAAAGCATTCCGTTTGCGTAATAAGAGAGATGACCGAAGGTAACGGGACTGTACGCCGCCGTAATTTTGTTGTGTATTTCCACACCCGTAAGCTGTACGCGAACCGAAATCAAATTACCGTCCCCGTCCGTTCCCTGTTTGTTGAACCAATGCCCGAGATACTGCGAAGCGTTTTTATCCAGATAGACGTATCGATTCAGATTATAATTCCAGAAGCCGTGCTCGTAAATAACTTCTACGCTTGTCCCGTCCGAAAAAGAAAGATCGATCACCTGATACGTCTTTTCGGGATCACGGTCGATAAACAGAATGGGTGCAGTATCGAATGCGCCCGTGTTCAGATTCCACACCAACAACATTTCACCGCCCGTCAACGTTTCCACAGGAACACGCCTTCCGTCTGCAAGCGTGATAAGCGTACCCGCGGCAAGACATTTATTGTCGTCCAGTATCGTGGTAGTACCGCCGACGCTCGACCGCTCCTGAGAATTTCCCACAATCGGTCCCACCAAATCGCCGTCCGAATAGTTATTTTTCGTGATCGTCGTATTACATTCTCCGCCATTGAAATAGCCGATGTCGCCGAATCCCGCCATACCGCCCAACGATCCGCTGTAACTCGTAATACTGCCCCCGATCACCTTACAGTTGTTTACTCTTGTACCGCATAGATATCCCGCAATCCCTCCGACCGACGCGTTTTTGAGATTGCAGTTGATTGCAGGATTTTCGATCACGATATCGGAAATTCCGCCCGCTGCTTGATAAATAGAGCCCGCTAAAATTCCGACATCGGGATCATATCTGCATGTAAGCTCCCGACCGATGTCGCTCGTGATCGAGCAGTTCAATAATTTCAAATTTTTGATCATCGCGACGTTTGATACGCGACTGAATAAACCGAAACAATGTTCCGACGTATCCGATTCGTCAATCGTAATGCTGTAAGATACAAAATGTCCGCCTCCGTCCAGAGAGCCGATAAATTCATACGGAAAAGGCGCCCAATCTCCGTGTAAAACAATATCGTTTGTTAATTTGAAATGAGATGCAATCAGATTTACGTTTCCCTCGTATGGTCTGTAAAAAGGCTGATAGGTTAATCCGATATTGCGGAATTGTTGTTCGTCGTTAATTAAGTATGGATCACTTTTTGTTCCGTTTCCACCTGAAAATCGATTTTTAAAATTTAGTTCTCGCATAGCGGAATAAGCATTTAACTTTTTTACATCTTGACTGCCTATAGGTGTACTGATAGAAATAGTATCTGCTCCTTTTAATATAGCTTCTTTTAATTGCGTCGCCGTAAGCGTTGGATCAAGAGATAATAATAATGCAGCAACACCTGTGACATGTGGCGCAGCCGCTGATGTCCCGCCAAAACCGTAATACCCGCCGTTCCGACAATTTAAAGTCGGACATTTCTCATCTAAGCCACTCTCTTCTCCTTTGCCTCCCGGTGCATATATATTCACAAAATTTCCGTAATTGGAACTTGAATAACTCGTCCAAACTGAACGCTTGTTTGTTTTATCAACTGCACCAACAGAAATTAAATTATCCAAATTAAAGTATTCAATAAAATAATAACGATCTATATTTACCCCCAGATTTCCAGCAGACCAAACAAATAGACCAGGATAATCAAGCACAGCACCTCTTATTGCCTCACTTTCACCAAAACCAGAGACACTATAATTTAGTATATCAATTTGATCCTCAGAACCCCATTTTTTAGTTGCCCAATTAATAGCAGCAACTACCGCTGCTTCGGAAAAATCCCCCGCTTCATCGCAGGCTTGCATAGGTACCATCGTAATATTCCAATTGATACCTGCCACTCCTTCAGAGTTGTTTCCAACGGCACCAATTATTCCTGCGACAGCCGTTCCATGCCAAGGATCATTGTCGTCAGTGCACTCATTTTTATTAAAAAAATCATACCCTTTTGTTACATTATTATTTAAGTCAAGATGTTGCCCAATACCCGTATCAATAATTCCCACACGAACTTTTCTGCTCCCTGTTGTAATATTCCATGCGTATGGCATGTTAATACCGCCATTTCCATTTAAATTCCATTGATCATTACTCACATAATAATAATCGTTTGCTGCAACAGTCGATTCATACAAAAAATTAGGTGTTACGCTAAATATACCGTTGATTCTTTCTAGGCGATTTACTGCATTCAACACGTTTTCTTTAGAATGATTTTTTAAAAAAATCTGTAAAATTTGTCGGAAATTTTCTGTTTCGACCGAATTGTGTGAATCCCGTTTTGTCAAATCTTCAATACGATCAATTTCGATACCACTAAAAAAACTTAAACTATGCACTTTATTGATCTCACTGATTTGATTATCCAATACTACTATTACACTATCATCTTTAAAATTATCGTCTAATGTCGCAACACAATGAATCTTTTTCTCTATTGTTGTAGTTTTATCAATATCCAAAGCATCAGCTATCAGAAAATTAATTGATATAATTAAATAACAATGAACATTATTGTTACACCAATAAATAAAGTAATTTCTATACCATATTTCATTTTTTTCATAACATTTCTTCCTTTTTAATTAATACTTCTACGCCCATACCATAGTCGTGCACCACCGATATTTCACTTTGATACCGTCTATTTCAGTCCACCGTATTTCTGCATCAGTCGTTGTATGGATAAAATCAATATCCATATCCACGATATAACAATCGTTAAAAACGCCGAAAAACCGAATAATATGAAACTCATCCGCCGTAGTTTCTGGACGGGGTTGAAATTCTTTGTTTCGCCAATATTCCGCCGCTGCATCCTTGATCGCCGTCTCCGTTTCCAGGTCTAACGATTCGGGGAACACTAAATTTTTCGTACTGTAATAAGCGTATGCTCTTAAGTCGTTCCGACTTAAATATCCCTTAGCATACGCTTCATCAACAAAGCATAATTCTCCTCTTGAACCGTTCGTTTCACCCGTGCGATCAGTCACACTCGGTTCAAATTCATTGGTATTCAATTCAACTTCAATATCCGTCACCTTTTTAACGTTTTCCGAGCGAAACTCTAACATTACCGCCATGTAGCTTGTTATATCCAAATCTCCGACTCCATAATTTATGATCACATTCAAGGATTTCCCTTTCACCGTCGCAGTTGCGGCTTCTACGCTTCCGCCCGACCTGTCGAACATAAAGATATAACACAGTAATGTATTTTCGGCAAAAAATTCTTCATCGTACTGATTCCATAAACTATTCGACACAAATTTATATTTGTCTAACGTTTCGGAAAGTTGTGCTTGCGTTCTAATGAAATCTTTAACGGGATATTCGGACGGATAATATTCGGGAGGATATTGACCGTAGATCTCTTCGGAATATCCGATTTCCGTATCTATTTCAACTTCATTTCCCCCGCACCCGCAAAAAAGGCACAGTCCCATGATTCCCGCTATACCGATACTCAATAATTTTTTAACCATTTTACACCTCCGTTCAAGTCTTCTAACAACTTATCAAAAATTTCACGCTTTGTGCCTTAACCTACGTTTTTCATTTTTTTATATTCTTCATATTTATCCTCACTTTGTATTTTTATAATTTTATTACATCGATTATTGAATCCCAATAAGATAAAAACGTAACCCCGCCAATTACTTTGTCGGCAAAATACGGTTCTCCGATAACACCATTTATTTTTATGTAAAAAGAACCTGTAAAACAATTCTCATAAATGCCGTAAAACCGCGCTATTCCAACGTCTTCAATGGTATAATCTGCGGTAATCTCGGGCGCATTCACTTTAATTTGCGACA
>CAJUOV010000001.1:0-216522 GCA_910588695.1 uncultured Christensenellaceae bacterium | reverse complement strand
TCTTCAATGGTATAATCTGCGGTAATCTCGGGCGCATTCACTTTAATTTGCGACAAAAATGCCTGTTTCACTTTTAATTCCGTCTCTGCGTCCAACCCTTCAGTCGGCAAAGGTCGCGGAGTAAAGTTCTTAAACTCTTTTAAGTGCGCGCACTTTTCAAAGAAATTTTCTTCGTTATAATCTGCAACCACCATTGTCATATAATAATAGGCGATATTCTTCAAATCCTCCTGCGTAAACCACCCGTATTCCGCTGCGTCTTCAATCTTATAAGTATATTTTGTCTGCATCCAAACCCGAATGGGATAATAGTTTGTAATATGAAATTCTACTCCGCAGATTTCTTCTCGATAATTCGGCACGTCCGTCGGAGCAGGGTCCCACAGCGCGCTGTCAGCTTCCACTACGCAACATTTATAGTAATATCCTAAAAATTTCTTGACCGTAAAGTCTTCCGCCGTCGCTTCCGAAGACGGATTTCCGTCCGCATTGTATTCTGCGGCAAACGTATTCTTTACCGCTTTCTCCACGTTCTCCGACAATGCTACGGGAAACTCCGCCTTGTTGTCTTCGTCGTAATAATAGGCGATTTTTTGAATATCTTCCTTTTTCAGAAATCCGTTTTCATACGCCTCTTCCAACGTATACGTCACGCCTGTGCTGTTCTCTTTCACGTATTTTAAGTTACTTCCGTCATCGTAGTGTTCCAAATCCAACCCGTTACACCCGCATAAGAGACACAATCCCATAACCACCGTTACACCGATACTCAATAATTTTTTCATGATTCCTCCTATTTCGATATAAAAAACGCATACTTGCCTTGATTCACAAATATGCGCTTAAAAAATATATACACCGGTCATTAATCGTCCCCCTCCGTTGTTTGATTTTATTCCGTTAATTCGTATTTTCTGATTTTAATTCCGTCTGACAAACTCCGTTCTCTTGATATGATATGATTTTAACATATTTTAGTAAATTTGTCAATACCTTAATTGATTTCTCCCCAAAGCGAAAAACTCCGAAAGACGGAAGTTCCGTCTTTCGGAGTTTATTTTTTATCACTCAATCGGGCAATTTTGCCTCGTTATAGGTCGGGGCGGATTGGGGCGCTTTTCCCTTGATCACGCGATGATAATATTCGTAAGTCATGGGCGGTTCGTTTTTCAGAAGATCGGCGTCTACGATCTCCCCCAGAAACACCGTATGCGTAGCTGTCTCCATTTTATCTGTAACCTTACAAACGATATAGGCGCAACCGTCGTCCGGAACGGGCAGTTTCGCACGCACCGAATAATCAACGTCATCGAACTTATTCTTATCTCTGCCAGAGAAAAAGCCAAACTTGCCGATAAGGCGCGGATTGACTTTTTCGCTCAGAACAGTCAACGCAAAATATCCGCAGTCTTCAATACAGCCGTGCGTAAAATTATCGCGGTTAATGCTTACCGCAACGGTTGCGGGATCGCTTGTGATCTGCATGGCGCTGTTTGCAATGCAACCTGTTGGTCTGCCGTTATCCCACGACGAACAGATATACACGCCGTAAGAAAGACGATATAGTGCGGATTGATTCATGCTGTTCTCCTTATAATGAAAAGAGACTGACTTCCGCCGGTCTCTTCATCGGTTTTAAGACTTATTTTCTTCTTGCGCAACAACTTCTTTGCCGTCGTAATAGCCGCAGTTGCCGCATACTTTATGCGCCACTTTCTGCTTGTGGCAATGAGGGCATTCCATCAGTTGAGGAGCCGACGCCTTATATTGCGCAAAGCGGTTGTTCGTTCTTCTCTTCGATTGTTTTCCCTTAGGTACTGCCATTTGAATCCACCTCTTTTCTTGTATTTTTCCTCAATGGAATGCGGGAACTTCGCACCCGTCTCCGCACAGAAAACTGTTCGGCAACGCAAACATCACCGCATCGCGGATCGCTTCGTCCAATACGATCTTACCGTTGCGGTAAGCGTAATCTTCGCCGCCGTCGCCGTCCGGAACGAATAAAGCGTTCACGTCGCCCGTAAACTCGCGCTCCGCCTCGCTCATACAGCGGGAACAGAGCCCTTTCAGCGTAAAACGCACGCTTCCCGTAACCCGCACTTTACCGTCGTCGCCGATTTCGTAATCGAGCGATACGCTCACTTCCGACGAAAACGAAACGAACGGAATGTCGATCAGCGCATTGTCTGCGGAAAATTCTAACGAAAGGCTGCCGCTCGTCTTATTGAGAGCTTGGGCGCGCAAAACGTCTATATGAACCATTGACGAAAAAAGTATAGGATATTTCCTCTTTTTTGTCAATGATTTTTGCCCTTCAATTCATAAGATTTTTGTAAAATACGGATTTATGACCGATCGTGACGGAAATCTTCTTCAACGCCGTTCCGGCAGACGTCTATACAAAAACAATTCCTCGGGTTGTTCGGGCGCAGTAAAACTGCCGCAATCCGTATAGCCTACGGACCGATAAAAATACTGGGCGCTTTCGTTCGCCCGCGTAGAAATCAAGACCCAATCGTACCCGAGCGACCGCATTTCATTTTCCCAAAAATTCATCAGCTTTTTTCCGAGCCCGTTTCTTCTGAACTTTTCATCTATATAAAGCAATGTACAAAACGGGGTATTGTCCCAAAATAAATTATACCGCAGAATCCCGACGGGCATATCGTCCAGCAATAAAACATACCCCTGTCGATCCCTTACCTTTTTATAAAATTCAGAAAGAGACAAATGTTTATCGTAATCGAACCAAAAAGATTGATCGCTTTCTTTTACATATCGTATTTCGGTATTTATCATAAAACAATTATATCATATTCAAAAATAAATTTCAAATAGAAAAGACCGACAAGAATTCGGTACTTGTCGGTCTCGATTAACATTCATAAAATTTCAGAAACAGATTTCCGCCGTCTCCCTTGCGATCACCAGCTCTTCGTTCGTGGGAATGACAAGTACTTTGACTTTGGAGGAGGGCGCAGAAATCTCGTGAATCGTTCCGTCATTGGGTTGAGCGTTCTTTTCTTCGTCGAGCACAATGCCGAACGCCTCCATATCGGAGAGCACAGACTTTCTCACCGCAGGCGTATTTTCGCCCACGCCCGCCGTGAATACCACGCAATCGAGCCCGCCGAGCGCCGCCATATACGCGCCGACGTATTTTTTACAGTTATATCCGAACATATCGAGCGCAAGACGCGCTCTGTCGTTCTTCTCCTTTGCCGCCGACGTAAGATCGCGGAAATCGGAAGAGACCCCCGAAACGCCGAGCATGCCGCACTTTTTGTTGAGATAATTGAGTCCCTCCGCAAAGCTCATGCCCTTTTTGCGGCACAAGAATTCCACCGCCGCAAAGTCGATGTCTCCGCTGCGCGTTCCCATGGGCACGCCTGCAAGCGGCGTAAATCCCATGCTCGTATCGATACATTTCCCGCCTTTGACCGCGGAGATCGAAGAGCCGTTTCCCAAGTGGCAAGTGACGATTTTAAGCTCTTCGGGTTTCTTTTTAAGATATTTCGCGGCTTCTCCCGCAACGAATTTGTGCGAAGTCCCGTGCGCGCCGTAACGGCGGACCTGATACTTTTTATAGTCGTCGTAATCGATTGCGTAAAGTTTTGCGTAATCGGGCATTGTCTGATGAAAAGAGGTGTCGAACACGAGCGCCATCTTCTTATCGGGCATAACCTTACGGCAGGCGTTCACACCGAGGATCGCCGCGGGATTGTGCAGAGGCGCAAGCTCCTTGATCTCGTCCATGAGTTCCATGGCGCGATCGTCTACGAGCGCCGTTTTGGTAAACGCTTCGCCCGAAGCGACGACGCGGTGCCCTACCGCATCGATCTCATCCATAGACTTCACGACCCCCGCTTCGCCGTCGGTCAACTCTTTGAGCACGAGCGAGATCGCCTCCGTATGATCGGGGAGCTCTTTTTCGATTTCAAAAGTTTTTCCGTGCGCTTTGTGCGTGAGCTTTCCGCCCGAAATTCCGATGCGTTCGCAAGTTCCTTTTGCGATCGCTTCTTCTTTCTCCATATCGATAAGCTGATATTTCAGCGAGGAACTCCCCGCATTGATGACAAGAATTTTCATGTTAGATTACCCCTTTACCGCCTGTAACGCCGTGATTGCGACTGCACACACGATGTCTGCGGATTTACACCCGCGCGAAAGATCGTTCAAAGGTTTTGCAAAACCCTGACAGATCGGTCCGATCGCCTGGAACCCGCCGAGCCGTTCCGCAATCTTATATCCGATATTGCCCGCCGCAAGATCGGGAAAGATAAATACGTTCGCATGTCCCGCAACTTTGGAATCGGGCGCTTTGATCATAGCGACTTCGGGAACGAGCGCCGCGTCGAATTGCAGTTCGCCGTCCACGGCAAGATCGGGCGCTTTCTCTTTTGCGATTCTGACCGCTTCCTGAACGAGGGTCACGTTGTCGTGCTTCGCGCTTCCCATCGTAGAGAAGGAAAGAAACGCAACTTTGGGATCGAGCCCCGCGATCTCTTTCGCGCTCTTTGCAGTTGCGATCGCGCAGTCCGCAAGACCCTCCGCCGTGTAGGCGGGATTAAGTCCGCAGTCCGCAAATACGATGCAGTCGTCTTCGATATATTTGTTTCCGCCTATGGGAACGACCATCAGGTTAAAGCTCGAAACCGACGACACGCCCGCCGCAGTCTTGATAATCTGAAGTCCGGGGCGAAGAGTGTTTGCCGTAGAATGGCACGCGCCCGAAACAAAACCGTCCGCATCGCCCGATTTCAGCATGAGCGCCCCGAAGAAAGTCGCGTCCTTCGCCTGCTCTTTCGCCTGTTCTTCGGTCATTCCCTTCGCCTTTCTGAGTTCGTAGAGAAGTTTTGCGTATTCTTCGAGTTTGGGAGAAGTAACGGGATCGATGATTTCCACGCCGGTAAGATCCACGTCGGGATTATTCAGTCTGATTTGATCCGCATTGCCGAGCAACACGATTTTTGCGATCCCCTCTTTAACGCAATCTCCCGCCGCCTCGACGACGCGCTTATCCTCGCCTTCGCAGAGAACGATCTTCTTTTGCAGAAGCGACGCATTCTTTTTGATTTTTTCAACGATCGTTCCGCTCTCTGCAATTTTTCTGCCAAGATCGCCGACCGCTTTTTTTGCCTTGTCGAAAAAGCCCATAACACTTTACTCCTTAAATTCGCTTTATTTTTCTTTGCATTCGGTATATAATGTATACGAAAGCGCTTTTATGGCATTATACACCTTTCGAAATAAAAAGTAAAGAGCAGGCGGTAAAAAAATGAAATTTTGCGCGGTAATTTGCGAATATAATCCCTTTCATAACGGGCACTTGTATCAACTGAACAAAATACGCGAAGAGAGCGGATGCGATAAGATCCTGTGTCTCATGAGCGGAAATTTTACCCAGCGCGGAGACGCCGCTCTCTTCTCCAAATACGAGCGCGCAAAGCACGCGATCAACAGCGGCGCGGACGTTGTTTTGGAACTCCCCGCCGCGTTCGCGGTCGCGCCTGCGGAAATTTTCGCGGAGGGCGCGGTCTCCCTTTTAACGGCGATCCCCTCCGTCGGAACGCTCGCATTCGGCTGCGAAAGCGGAGATAAAGAGCAGTTCCTTGCCGCCGCCAAAGCGACTCTTTCGGAGAGCAAAGAATTCAAAGCGCTTATGAAAGAGAACATGAAAGACGGTACTTCCTATGCAAAAGCCCGCACAGACGCGGCGCTCGCTCTTAATTCGGACATCGACGAAGCCCTGCTCACGAATCCCAACAATATTCTGGGCACGGAGTACTGCCGCGCGCTCACGGCGAAGAACAGCGCAATAGAACCGTTTCCCATCCGCCGCGTGGGCGGCGGCTATGCCGACACCGAAATTTTTACCGATTTTTCTTCGGCAACCGCGCTGCGGGGCGCGCTTCTTCTGGAAAAACGACCCAAAAAAATATTGAAACGCAATCTCCCGAAAGACGTTTTCGAAGACGCGATGAGCTGGAATCCGTCCGCGTTCGAGCGCGCCGCGCTCGCCGCCCTCGTTGCCGCACCCGCCGAGGAAATCGCCGAATGCACCGACTGCTCGGAGGGGCTCGAAAACCGTCTCAAAGCGATGACACGCAGCAATCCCGAATATCACGCCATGCTCAAAAAATCCGTTTCCAAACGGTACACTCTCTCCCGCCTGAAACGCATTCTGTGCCAGAATCTTCTCAAACTAAAACTGAAAACGGTCAAAGAATTTATCTCTTCCCCCCTCTATCTCAACGTACTTGCAATCGAAAAAACGCAGAGCGAGGGGATTCTTTCGGAACTTTCGCAAAGCGCTCTCCCTCTTGTCGTCAGAAAAAGCGACGCGGTTGCGCTCAAAAAAAACGCCCTCTCCTGCTTCGAAACGGACGCGCGGGCAAACGATCTTTACAACGTACTGACGGGAAGCGACTATCACGAATACGAAACTTTCTTCGTGGAACGAACCGTCAAAAAAAAATAGCGCAAATAAAAAAGCGGCTTTGCAGCCGCTTTTTTATTTTATTTAACCTACGAGATCGGTTCCCGCAATCGTAGACTGTCCGTTCATGAACATTGCCATACTGCGCGTCGACGAGGGCGTATGCGACATACAGGTGATCGTAAACCCGCTCTTGTTCTGATTGCCGAGCCAAGCGGGACGCACAACACCGTAGAAGGTCGTCTCGTTATGCACAATCGCCGTGTTCGCGTCGAATGTAAACTTGATGTATCCCTTTCCGTACATCAGCCAGCTTCCGACGACGCCGTTCCGATATTTGATCGAACCGTCTGCGCCCAGCACGATCTCCACCGATTGATTGACGGAAGTATAGTCCCCTTTGGAACCGCCCCAGTTATAAGAGAGTGTATCGCAGCGATTCGCAAACGCAACCATCTGGAACTTGCCGCCGTCCGTATAAGCAAGGAGTTCCTCTTTGGAGACGGAGCGGTCGATTTCGCAGCCGTAGCGGTTGGGATTGATACAGATGTCGCCCATACTGTTCAGATAGTACTGATGTACCTGCACGAGAAATTTATTCGTATCCGATTTATCCGATCCGGAATAGGAGAGCGTTCGGGTAATATACGCAGCGAAATTCGCCCCGTATTTTGAAGTGTACAAATCGTTGTGCCCAGGAAGAATAATGTCGATCTCATTCTTTGCGGACGCAGTCTTATTGCTCCAGGTGAACGCGCCCATGTACTTGTTGCCTTGATTATGAACGCTCTCGAACCCGAGATTCTGAACATTCCCAGCGCCTGTCGCAGACTTATACACGCCCGTCAGTGATTCGCTCGATCCGCCCCACATCTGATAGCCCTGATCGAGACCGTAATAAGAATGCATGGAATAGTACAGCGTCTTGCCCGTGACTGCGCTTTTCAACGCGCCCGTCGCCTCGTCGTACTGCGTTTCGTCCGCGACCACCACATTGTCGTGTCGGGCGATCACGGGAGCTTCCATGTCCCCCTTGCTGATATATGTTCCGTAATATTCATGGGACTGTCCGAGCTTGGTCTGCGAATAAAAGCTCTGCACTTCTCCGTCCACATAGGCTCGGATCGTCTCGTGCGTCTGCCAGCCCTTGCCGTCCTTTCTCAGCCCCGTTGCGGGATCGAGCTCGATCATCCAGTTGCCCGAACCGAAGGAGCCGTAAGCCATATACATCTTGCCTTCGGGCGTATATACGATCTGCGGATCGATCCCGTTCACGTCCCGTCCTCCGCCGCTGCGCGGAATACTCGACTGCATCAGTACGCCCCTGTATTCGAAAGTGCCCTGATACAAGTCGTCCGAATAGTAGAGCAGACAGGCGGCGCGCGCGTACAGCTTACCGCCGATGCTCATGCCCTCGTCGTTTGCCGAACCGTCCACCACGCAGGTATACAGCCAATATCCGCCGTCAGGCGCCTCCACGATATCGGGCGCCCACCAACTCGCGTCTGACTTTCCGTAGCCCGAACAGGAGCCTCCGTAGAGCCATTCTTCGGTTCCTGATTCCAAAAGCATATCGTCGCGGGTCTCGGCGGAAAAAGTTCTCCCCACAAACTCCCACGTTCGCATACCGTCTTCCGAGCGGTGAATCGCATTGCCGAAAGTCTGCACTTTGTCGTAATTGCTTAAATTGTTCCAGCCTGTCGAAAAGAGATAGTAGACCGTCTTACCACCCTCTTCTCTCGCGATAAAAGACGGATCGTGCGTGTTGCCGAGCTGAGCGCTCTGCGTTTCGACCGTGTCTAAGGAAGTTCCCGTGTAGGCGTTCCCCGGATTCGTAACGTATGCGGGAACCACCTCGATCCTGCTCTTTTTACCGTCCAGCTCGAAATCGACCGTCCCTTCCGACACCGCATGAAAAGTATTCGTCGAGGAGTCGAACAGCGCGATTCCGCTTGCATCCGTCTCTTCGCCCGCCTCATCTTTCGCAGTGATTTCCTTGACCGAACCCGTTACGGCGATCTTCGTATCCCGTTCGTCGAGATAAGAATTTTCCGCGTTCAGATTGTCGTAACAGATTCGGGCAAACAGACCCTCCTCTTCCGACGGCGTTTCGCCGCCGCACGCGGCGAGCACGGAGAACGCCAACAGCGAACTCAGCGCAACGACCGCTACGCCTGTAAATTTCTTCATAAATCCCCCCTGTATTGAAATTTATATCCGTATTTTACCACACATTCGTCCGATTGACAAGAGTGTTTTTCAAAATTTTCCGAAAAACGGAACGTTCCAGACCGAAGTCTGAAACGTTCCGTTTGAGAGAATATGAAAAATAGGAGAATAATCGTTTTATCTTATGCTTGGAAAATACTTTTCTTTGATTGATTTAATCATAAACCGCGAAAGTGTTCGTTTTGTGAAGAAATCATTAAAGATATATTAAAAATACTTTCCGGCGATCGCTTCCGCGACCCTCAGTCCGTCCGCGGCGGAAGAAGTGATCCCGCCCGCATAACCCGCGCCCTCGCCCGCGGGATATACTCCCCTCAATCCCGCCGCTTCAAACGTTTCGCTTCTTACGATCCGGACGGGGGAACTCGTGCGCGTCTCCACGCCCGTAAGCACCGCGTCATAACATGCAAACCCCGAAAGACGGTAATTCATGTCAACCAAAGCCGCTTTCATGGAATCAATCACTACGGACGGCAACAGCGCGCGCATAGGCGCAAACGAAACGCCCGCCGCATAAGTCGGCTGCACCTCTCCGAAATAATAGCTCTCTTTATCCGCGAGGAAATCGCCGACGAGTTGAACGGGCGCCTTCATGCACGATCCCGCCGCAAGAAACGCAGCACGCTCGATCTTGCGCTGAAATGCGACGCCCGCAAGGGGGTGTCCGCTCCCGAAGTCCTCTTTTTTGATCTGCACGACAAGGGCGGAATTTGCGTTTCTGCCCTCTCTGGAAAAATAGCTCATGCCGTTCGTGACTACGCCGCCCTCTTCGGAAGCGGAAGGAATGACCTCGCCCCCCGGACACATGCAGAACGTGAACGCCGCGCGCTCGCCCGCATGCGAAACGAGTTTATAGTCCGCCGCAGGCAGCGCCATATAGCCCGAGCCGTACTGCGCTTTGGAGATTTTCGATTGCAGATGTTCAATCCTTACTCCCGCCGCAAACTCCTTTTGTTCGATCAGGAATCCGTTCCCGAATAGCATTTCGAAAGTGTCGCGCGCACTGTGCCCGATCGCAAGCACAAGCTCGTCCGCATCCTCTTTTATTCCGTCGATCTCGACGGCGACGAGTTTTCCGTCGCGGAACGCAGCTCCCGTAAAACGCGAAGAAAAGCGGATCTGTCCCCCTTCGCTCAAAATGTGATTGCGCAGATTGATCACGACTTTTCGGAGATTGTCGCTCCCGACATGCGGCTTGCCCAGATACCCGACTTCTTCGGGCGCTCCGAAGCGCACGAAAGTATCGAGCACTTCGCGGTTCAGCGGACTGTTCGTCTGCGTAAAAAGTTTACCGTCAGAAAAAGTACCCGCGCCGCCTTCTCCGAACTGTACGTTGCTCTCCGCATCGAGTTTTCCCGTCGCGCGAAAATTTTCAACGTCTTTGATCCGTTCCCCGACGGGCTTGCCGCGTTCGATAAGAATCGGCTTGATCCCGTGTTCCAGCAGTCTGAGCGCGCAGAAAAGTCCGCAGGGACCCGCCCCGATCACATAGACGCGCGGTTCCCGTTTGACCTTTTCAAAAACGCGCGGAGAAGCGATACGGGGCTTGTCCGAACATTCCACCGAATAAACCCAATGAATCCCGCTCTTGTCGCGCGCATCGAGAGATTTTTTGAGTATTTTGAAATAGCGGCAGGGCGCGCGCAGCTTTTTTTCACAGAGGGCGACAAGCTGTTTCTCCGACTGCGACGGTCTGAGTTTCAAGCCCGTGAGCGTCAGGAACATATTCCCTCCGCCGCGCAATAGGCCGACGTAAACGCCCATTGCAGATTGTATCCACCGCATTCGCCGTCCGTATTGAGGATTTCGCCCGTAAAATACAGGTTTTCGCAAAAAATGCTCATAAGATTTTCGTCCGTCTCCCTCAAAGGAATTCCGCCTTTTGTAACCTGCGCCTCTCGGAAGTCCTCTTTTCCCTCCACTTTCAGCGGAAATTCTTTGATATATTTTACCGAGCTTCCGCCCTCGCTCTTGATTCTGCTTTCGATCACACGCGCAAGTCCGTTGTTGACGACGCAGTAAAGACCTTTTTTCAGAACGACTTCTTCCGTTCTCTCTCTTGAAACGTCGGAAAGAAAATCGAGAGAGAGCCTGTCTCCCGCTTCTGCGTAAGCGGACGCACGGAATACCGCGTCGCCCGAAATTCCGTTTTCCGTAAAAAGCACGTCTCCTCTCGTTTCAAAGACCGCTTTTTTCCCTCTGATAAGAGTCAGCGCGCAATCTACGCGGATTCCGCGCAATTTTTTTGCGATCTCGCGATCGCACCTTAAACGCACGAGCGACGGTTCGAGACGGGTCACTCTATGCCCGAACCGTTCTGCAAGCGCATACGCCGAGCCGTCCGTACCGAATTTCGGCGACGCTTTTCCGCCCGCCGCAAGCACGACTGCGTCCGCACGCATCTGTCCGCCCTCCCATTTGAGCCGAAAATCCCCCTCGCGTGCGAGTTCGTTCACCTGTGCGGAGAGACATATGCTTACGCCGAGCCGTTCGAGCTCGAAACGGAAGAGATCGACGATTGCGGAAGCCTGCCGCCCCGCGGGATATACTCTGCCGCGGCTGTCGGGCAGAAAAATTCCGCCCATGCTCTCTAAAAATTGCACCGTATCGTCTGTACCGAAACGCGACAAAAGCCGCCCCACCTTATTTCGATCATCCGAAAAAAAGTGTGAAGCGTCCATTTCGGTATTCGTCACGTTTCCCTGTCCGTTTCCCGTGGCGGCGAGCTTTCTTCCGAGACGCTCTCCCCGTTCGAGAATGGTTACGCGAATTCCCTTTCTTGCCAGCATGACTGCGCACGCCATTCCCGACGCGCCGCCGCCGATCACCGCGATATTTTTCATGTATTTATCATACATCGGATGATTTCATTTGTCAATGAATTGACAGCGTTGCATATTTATGCTATAATACCAAAAGCATCGGAGGTGTTTCATGTTGAATTTATTGAATACAAGCGTTGCGGAATATCTGAAAGAAAATATCGTACTTACCGTTGTGCTTGCGATCATCCTCGCGCTGATTGCCGCGCTTTCGGGTATCATGATCTATTTACAGGTAAAAGCAAAAAAGAATAATCAGACACAGGAATCGGCGGAAGAGACCGCAGAAAAAGAAGAAACGGCGAAATCGGAGCCCGTCGCCCAAGAGCCTGCGGAAGAAAACGGGTCAAACGAAGAGCCCGCGCTAGAGCCTGCCGCCGAACTCCGAACGGAAGAAACCCCGAAGGAACTGACGGAAGAAGAGAATACGCCCGCCGAAACCGCGCAGGAAGAGCCTCAGCCCGAAACGAATGCGGAAACAAAGCCGGAAGAACCTGCGGAAGAAAAAAGCGAGGAAGCGAAACCCGCAACAAAAAAGGCGGCTCCCGCTAAAAAACCTGCCGAAAAGAAGAAGTCGGAAACAAAAAAAGCAACCCCCGCAAAACCCGCCGAAGAGAAAAAGAAGACGGCGGAGCCAGAAGTCAAAAAAGAGACCGCCGTTAAGTCAGAAGCCAAATCGGAAGAAAAATCGGAACAAAAAAAGGAACAGGACGATAAATCGGTCGGTTTCCACGACGGAAAATGGATTATCCGCAAGACGGAAGAAGGGAAATTTTTGTTCAAGCTATACGCCGCAAACGGCGGAATCATGTTGGAAAGCAGCAAAGAATACTCCTCTCTCTCCACCGCGAAGAAAGGGATCGAAACCTATAAAAAGAGTTTTTCCGACAATAACTGCAAGATCATTGCAACCAAAAACGGACATTTCGTTTACAGACTTCTCAACGCCAACGGCATGTTGCTTGCCGTCAGTTCCAATTATACGAGCAAATCGAGCTGCGAAAACGCGCTTGAATCGACAAGGCACTATGCGCTCAACGGTCCGTTGGAAATTATTACGGATTAAAGTCAATCAAAAAGCGGGTTCGGTATGAAACCGAACCCGCTTTTTGATTATTTTTTTCCTTTTTTGTTGGCGAATGCAAGAATTTTCTCGGCGTTCCCGAACACAACCGGCTGATCTTCCGCTTCGAATACGAATTCGCCGTCGAGATTCGCGATCACCTCTTCCCCGCGTTTGACCATCAAAAGGTTCATACCGTACTTTGCACGCGGATTGATGTCCGCAAGTCTGCGTTTCAGCCACTTGGGCGGCAACTCGATTTCGAATATGGAATACTCCGCATCAAGATCGATATAGTTGATCACATTTTCCGAATTCATACGGATCGCGAGCTTTTCCGCCACATCCTGATCGGGATACACGACTTCGTCCGCTCCCGCCCTGACCAGAAATTTGCGTTGTATTTCGGTCGACGCGCGTGCGACGACGCGCTTTGCGCCGAGATCTTTCAGATTGGAAGTAATTTCGAGAGACGCCTGAAAATCTTCGGCGATGGATACGACGCATACGTCGAACGCAGAAACGTCGAGCGTTTTAAGATGATCGAGTACCATGCAATTCATAATGCGGGCGTCCGTATATAAGGGCGCGACCGTATCGATGATCTCCTCGTTTTTATCGACGGCGACAACCTCGTCTCCCATTCCGATCAGTTTCTCTCCCAGAATACAGCCGAACTTTCCCATTCCGATCAACAATACCGATTTCATAATTCTTTCACCTCTCCCTTGCGGTTATCCTATAAACAGCGACTCTTCCGGTTTTCTTACGGAAACGCGGCTCTTTCTGCTTGCAAGCGCGGCGGCAAGCGTTAAAACGCCGACTCTGCCCGTATACATCAGCAACATCAATATAATTTTCGAAAACCAGTGAAGTTGCGGCGTCAAAGACATGCTCAATCCGACTGTACCGAGCGCCGAGACCGATTCATACAGCGTCTCCTGAAAACCCGCGCTCTCCGCGGCGCATATCACGAGCGTCGACAAAATCACAAGCGACAGATAAGAAAAGAATATCGCAAGCGCTTGTCCTACCAATGCGGAGTCGAGCCGCCTGTTCCCGATATTCACGTCTCTCTTTCCGCCGAACGCGGCGAACATACCCATGAGAATGACCGCGAACGTACTCATCTTGATCCCGCCCGCCGTCGAACCGGAACTTCCGCCGATAAACATTAAAACCAAAGTCAGAAGATACCCGCTCTCCGAAAACGAAGAGGGATCGGTAACGGAAAAGCCCGCCGTCCGCGCCGTTGCGGAATGGAAAAAAGAGCAAAGCAATTTCTGTCCGAAATGAAACGCCGCATATTCGGGATTGTTCCGTTCGAATAAGAGGTATAACGCAGTTCCTCCGAAAATCAGAACCAGCGATGAGATAAGCACGACTTTGGTAAACAGACGGAACTTTTTGAAATTAAATTTACAGTCGATCACGTCCCCCCAGACGCAGAAACCGAGTCCTCCGAGAATAATGAGAACGGGAATCACAATACAGATGACGGGATCGCCCGCATAGTTCGACAGCGAGACAAACTCCTGCCCGAACGCGCCGCCCATGAGATCGAATCCCGCGTTGCAGAATGCGGAAACGGAGTGGAACACCGCATACCACACGCCGAGCCCGCCGAAATCGGGCACGAAACGGATACATAAAAGACACGCGCCAACGAGTTCCGCCGAAAGGGAACCGAGCACGATCCTTTTAATGAGTCTGCCCGCCCCGCCGAAATTCTCGCCGTATGTCTGCATTGCGATCTTCCGCTCGTAAATACCGAGTCCCTTTCCCCGCATCATCAAAAGAACGGAGACAAAGGTCGTAAAACCCAACCCGCCGAGCTGGATGAGCGCGAGAATGACCGCCTGCCCGAAACCGCTCCAATGCAGACCCGTATCGTAGGGCACAAGCCCCGTGACGCAGGTCGCAGAAACCGAGGTAAAGAGCGCGTTCAGATAGTTCGTTGTCTGTCCGCTCTTTGTCGCAAACGGCAGAATGAGAAGAACGCTGCCCGCCGCAATGATAATAAAGTAGCCGAGCGCAAGATATCTCCATACGCTCAGCTTCTTTTTGATTCGCAACTTTTTTTTCGGCGCGTCCATTACCGAATGATTTTAACACGCACGCGCACATTTGTCAACTCTTTTATGTTTCGTAGCCGTCAACGGTGAACTTACTTGGGTTTTTTCATAGTGAGCGAAATACGCTTTTTCTTTTCGTCCACTTCCTTGACCCACACCGTTACCACGTCGCCCACCGAAAGCACTTCGGAAGGGTGGCGGATGAACTTGTCGCAAATCTGCGAGATATGTACGAGCCCGTCTTGATGCACGCCGATGTCTACGAACGCGCCGAAGTCGATTACGTTCCGCACGGTGCCTTTGAGTTCCATACCCGCTATCAGGTCTTTGATTTCGAGCACGTCCGTTCTGAGAACGGGAGCGGGAAGCTCGTCTCTGGGATCGCGCCCCGGTTTTTTAAGTTCCTTGCAGATGTCGAAGAGGGTCATGAGTCCGATTCCGCACTCCCCCGCGGCTTTTTCTTCGCCGTATTTGTTGAGCCGTTCCATGAGATGTCCGAGATTTCCCTTTTTCACATCTTCCATGGTATAGCCCGTCAGTTCGATCAGTTTTTTCGCCGCCTCGTAGGATTCGGGGTGTACGGAGGTGTTGTCGAGAATTTCGCGACTCTCGGGCACGCGCAAGAATCCCGCGCACTGTTCAAAGGCTTTCGCGCCCAGCTTGGGCACTTTGAGAATCTGCTTGCGCGAAGTGAACGCCCCGTTCTCTTCCCTGTATCTGACGATATTTTCCGCCGTGCCCGCATTCAGCCCCGACACGCGCGAAAGAAGGGGCGCAGACGCCGTATTGAGATCGACGCCCACCGCGTTCACGCAATCTTCCACTACGCCGTCGAGCGCCTGCGACAAACGCTTTTCGGGCATATCGTGCTGGTACTGTCCCACGCCGATACTCTTGGGATCGATCTTGACAAGTTCGGCGAGCGGGTCTTGAAGCCGCCGCGCAATGGAGACCGCCGAACGCAGATTCACGTCGAATTCGGGAAATTCTTTCGCCGCCAGCGGAGAAGCGGAATATACCGACGCGCCCGCCTCGTTCACGATCGCATACGAGACTTTTTCACCCGACATTTTGGAGATCAACTCGCATGTCATCTGCTCCGTTTCGCGGCTTGCGGTGCCGTTTCCGATCGCTACGTGACGCACCTTGTCCTTTGCAATGAGCGCGGAGAGGGTGCGGATGCAGTCCTGTTTTTGCTTTTCGCCGTAGGTCGGATAGACGACAGTCGTGTCGAGCACCTTGCCCGTGCCGTCCACAACCGCCACCTTGCAGCCCATTCTGTAACCGGGGTCGAGCCCCATCGTCACGAATCCTTTGACGGGCGGCTGCATTAAAAGGGGTCTTAAATTGAGCGCAAACTGTCCGATCGCCCCCTCGCTCGCCGTTTCGGTAAGTTCCGCGCGGATCTCGCGCTCGATGCTCGGTGCGATAAGACGGTCGTAAGCGTCTTCCGCCGCTCCTCTCACGAACGCCGACGATGCGCATGCGGGCGACTTGACCGCATGCGAAGAGACGACGCCCACCGCGGCGTCGCGGTTGACCTCTACGCCCGCCTTGATCTTTTCTTCCCGCTCGCCTCGGTTGATCGCGAGCACCTGATGCCCCTGAATTTTATTGACCTGCGCCGAAAACGCATAGTAGTTGCGGTATACGGTATCCTCTTCCGTCGCCGCGCGGGAGACGACGACTCCCCTCTCGCGCCACAGCGTTTTGAGTTCCTTTCTGATCTCCGCGTCGTCCGAGACGATCTCCGCGATAATATCGCTCGCGCCCGCGAGCGCGTCCTCGACGGATTTAACGCCCTTTTCCTCATCGACGTATTTTTTCGCCTCCTCCTCGGGAACGGGGCAATCCTTCTCCTGCGCGAATAAAAGTATTGCCAGCGGTTCAAGACCCTTTTCTTTTGCGACGGTCGCCCGCGTGCGGCGTTTCTGTTTATAGGGTCGGTACAAGTCCTCGACTTCGGCGAGCGTATTCGCCTCGTCGATTTTTTGGGAGAGCTCCTCCGTGAGCTTGCCCTGATTTTCGATCGACTTTTTGACTTCCGCCTTGCGCGCTTCCAGGCCGCGCAGATATTCGAGGCGGTCCGCGAGATTACGGATCGTCTGATCGTCCATCGCGCCGTGCATTTCTTTGCGGTAGCGCGCGATAAACGGAACGGTGTTTCCCTCGTCAAGCAGGGAAATAATATTTTGAACGTACTCCTCTTTGACGTTCAGTTCTTCGGAAAGTTTTGCGGATATTGCTTTCATAATGTGTCCTCACTGCGGATTATTTTATCACAACCACCTTATTTTTACAAGAATTTTCGCACAGTTTTTCAAAAGCGGATTCCGACTTTTATACAAGAAAAAAACTCAACCGACGGTTGAGCTTTTTCATATTTATTTTCTGCCGGAAGCGGGAGTCGCGCATTCCTCGCCCCACTTTCTGAGCGATTCGATATATTCCCGATTGCGCGAAAGAATCCCGACGGTACGCTGGAATACCGAATCGAGACGGGTATAGCTGCCGCACATGCCGAGAGTGTATTCCTCTTCCGCAACCGTCTTGATCGCCCATTCGATGTCTGCGTAAGAAAATCCCTCGCTGATCTTAGCGAGCGCGTCCATCTCCTCTTCGGTAAGACGAACGGTGAGAGAGAGCTTTGCAAACAGATTGATCGCGCTCTTCCTCTCCGCCTCGTTCGGAAGATCGACGAAAAATACCTCGTCGAAGCGACCCTTTCGGAAGAGTTCGGGCGGGAGCTTTGTAACGTCGTTCGCGGTCGCGATCAAAAATACGCGTTCGGCGTTTTCCTGCAACCAAAAGAGCACCGCGCCGAGAATGCGCTGCGCCGCCTCGTTATCGTGCCCCGCGGCGAGTTCTTTTTCGATCTCGTCGATCCAGACGATACAGGGACTGACCGAACCGATATAGTCGAGCGCGCGCCGAAGATTCGTTTCGCTCTCGCCTGCGCTCGCGCTGAATACCGCCCCGATGTCGAAACGGTACAGCGGAAGATGCCATTCGCAGGAGATGAGCCGCGCCGTCAACGATTTGCCGCACCCCGGAACCCCCACCATGAGCGCGCCCTTGGGCGGATGAAGAAACTTTGCGGCAAGCTCTTCGTCGGGCGAAAAGAATATTTTCTGTTTTTTCAAAAGCCATTCTTTGACCGCGTCCATGCCCGCCATCTGCACGCCGCGCACTTTGATCCGCCTGACGGCGGGATTTCTGCCGAAAATCTTATCCTTTTCCATGGCGGTTTTGCAGAGATTTTCATAGGTAAAACCGTCGTCAGTATTCAGGGTATATTTCATGACCGTGTTCAGCTGCATCGCTGTATAGCCGCCGAGAATGACCGCCGACTGCGAAATTTTTTCGGGCGGAAGCGTTCTGATCTGTTCTTCCGCCATAAAATCGCGGATCATCGCCTCGCGCTCTTTTTTGGAGGGCAACCCGAGTTTGACGAATACGCCGAGACGGCTCAGTTCCTCGCATACGGGCTCGTCCGTAACGAAAACGAGCACGCAGCCGCGGTCTGCGGCAAGCCGAACCGCTTTCACCGCGCTTTTCACCGACGCGCGATCTTTTTCGAACCCGTCCGTTTCGAAGAGCGCAAACACGGCGTTCTTTTTCTTGTTGACGTCGTCTGTAAGACAGGAAAAATCGACCGCCGATTTATACATTTCAACCGCAAGTCCCGTCTTGTCGGATACCGTCCGAACCACGCTTTCCGCCCTGTCGCGCTCCCTCGTATGCAGCACGATCAGCGGCGTCCGAATTTTTACGTAGGTTATGATCTCCCGTACCGTTGTTTGAAAATCGCTCATAATAAGACCTCACTTGTAAACGAACTCATTTTAGCACACTTTCCGCCGCAACGCAACCGCTATCGGAAAAAATTTTTATAAAAGCATTCCCGCCGGCAATTTGCCGGCGGGAATGCTTTTATTGGGGGGGTGAGTATGGATGAATTAAAACGGATTTACTTTTCGTATCCGTTGGGATTGTTCTTCTGCCAGTTCCACTGGTCGGCGCACATTTTATCGAGACCGTACTCCGCCTTCCAGCCGAGTTCCTTTTCCGCAAGTGCGCTCGAAGCATAACAAGCCGCAATGTCGCCCGCGCGGCGGGGCTGAATTTCATAGGGAAGATTTTTTCCGCACGCCTTGGAGAACGCATGCACCATATCGAGCACGCTGTACCCGATACCCGTGCCCAGATTATACACGCGCACGCCCGATCCGTTGAGTTTCTCGATCGCCGCGACATGCCCTTTCGCAAGGTCGACGACGTGAATATAGTCTCTTACGCCCGTACCGTCGTGCGTGGGATAATCGTTGCCGAACACGCCGATCTTCTTTAATTTTCCGCTCGCAACCTGCGCCACGTAGGGCATGAGATTGTTGGGGATTCCCTTGGGATCCTCTCCGATAAGCCCGCTCTCGTGCGCGCCGACGGGGTTGAAATAACGCAACAACACGATATTCCAGCTGTGATCGGAAACCCAGACGTCTTTTAAGATCATCTCCTGCATGAGTTTGGAAGTTCCGTAAGGATTGGTCGTTCCGCCCGTCTTGCATTCCTCGGTGAGAGGAAGCGTTTCGGGATCGCCGTAAACCGTTGCGGAAGAGGAAAACACAAAATTCTTAACGCCGAACTCTCTCATGACTTCGAGAAGCGTGAGCGTGGAGATCAGATTATTATTGTAATACTCGACGGGCTTTTTTACGCTCTCGCCGACCGCTTTGAGTCCCGCAAAGTGAATGACCCAATCAATCGCATGCTCTTTGAAAATTTTTACGAGCGCATCTCTGTCGCGCACATCTTTCTCGTAAAACGCCGCTTTTTTGCCCGTGATCTTCTCGATCCGTTTCAGGCTCTCTTTCGAAGAATTGTCGAGATTGTCGATTACGACCACCTCGTACCCCGCATTCAGAAGTTCTACAACCGTATGCGAGCCGATATAACCCGCGCCGCCCGTAACCAAAACTTTCATAATATCTCCTTAATCCCGCAGTCCGCAGGATAACAAAAACTCTTTGAACGCAGTCTCGCCGCCGATACCGCGCTTGAATACCGCGGTATTCGAAAGAATATTTTCGCAGGAATTTTCCACCTCATCGCGAAGAAGATCCTCCGCCTCTTTTTCGGAGACAGTCCCCTGTTTTGTCAGCCGTTCGATCGTCGGAACAAAGATCTTCATATCTTCGCCGAGCGAATCTTCCGAATACTTCTTTGCGCCCGAGAGATAGAGCTTGATCTCGCCGAGCTGGCGTTTGAGCCGCGCCGGAAGAATGAACAGCCCCATCGCTTCGATGAGCCCGATGGATTCGCTCTTGATGTGGTGATATTCCCTATGCGCGTGGAAAATCCCATCGGGATATTCCTCGCTCGTGCGGTTGTTGCGAAGAATGAGATCGAGAATATAACCCTTTTTCGTTTTGCGCGCGATACAGCTCGCGGTATTGTGCTTTTCGTCGCCCGTATGCGAAATCAGATCGAGCGCAGGATTTTCGTACCCTTCCCACGCGGTGCAAATATCGTGCGCAAGCGCGGAAATTTCTTTTCTGTCGCGTCCCTCGATCCGAAGCGCCGTATTGTACCAATCGAGCGCGCCGAGCGTTACGCTCTTGTATTTTTTGCTCTTCAACGTATAGAGCGCTCCCGCCCGCTGCATAGGCAGAACGGCGCCGCCGCCCTGATAGTGGTTATGCATTAAAATGGAGCCGCCCACGCGCGGCAGAGGCGCGTTGTTGCCGATAAAGTAGTGCGGAAACTTTTCGACGAAATCGAAGAGGTGTTCCACGGTATTTTCGTTGAGCGCCATGGGCGTATGTTCAACGGAGATCGCGATCCCGTGTTCGTTGAAATAGGCGTATGGCGAATACTGCCAGAACCATTCTTCACCGTGAAGTTCCATGGAGAGCGTGCGCATGTTCCTGCGCGAAAAACCCGCCCTCTCGAACCCTTCGTTCTCGCGGCAGATCATGCACTTGGGATAGTCGGTGCTTGCCGTTTGAAGCTGTTTTTTCAGGTCTTTATTGTTCTTTTCGGGTCTGCTCAGATTGATCGTGATTTCGAGCTTGCCGTTCTTGCTCTTCCATTTGAGATTCCTGTCGATCGCGCTCTTTTTCACGTAGTCGGAAGCGATCGCAAAACGATACGCCCATTCGGTCGCCGTTTCGGGAGATTTTTGATAGAGCGCGTTAAACTGCTCTTCGAACTCGCTCGGACGGGGCATTACCGCGTCCATGAGTTTTTCGCCGAGAGATGCGCGGTCGAACTCTCTGCCCTCCTCTTCGAGGATTGCAAAGATGTTGCCCAAAATCTCATCGGGAAGCGCAGGGATCTCCCCCGCTTTCTCTTCTCCGTAAGATGCAAGCCCGAGCGCGTCCAAGATACGGTTGCGCGCATAGAGTTCGTCTCTTTTCCGAAGTCCCAGATATTTTTCGGCATATGCAAGCAGCGTTGCGATTTGCCCTGTCATGCTCATTCCGCTTTACCCTCGTCGATAATGCCGTCGGCAGTCTCCGCAACGTAGAACGAAGCGTCGTATCCGATTTTTTCGCGGTACGTCTTGCCCACCGTCCCGATAAAATCGTCGACGCACTTCTTTTTGACGACGCTCACGGTGCATCCGCCGAAGCCCGCGCCCGTCATGCGCGAACCGAGACATGCGGGGAACGCCTGCGCCGCGTCGGCAAGCGCGTCGAGTTCCCTGCCCGTCACTTCGTAATCCTCTTTGAGCGATTTATGCGATTCGTTCAAAAGCCTTCCGAACAATTCGAGATCGCCCGCGTTCAATGCTTCCACGCTCTTCAATACTCTGTCGCACTCGCTCACGACGTGGCGCGCGCGGCGATAGAGAAGGGGCGTTAAGAGCGCTTTTCTCTCCTCCAACTGATAGGGCTGCACGTCCGCAAGACAGCTCAGTTCGGGAAGGCTCTTTCTCAGCAGCTTTAACGCCGTGTCCACTTCCTCTCTGCGCTCGTTGTACTTGCTCTCGACAAGGTTATGCGGTTTGTTGCAGTTGGAGAGCACCAGAACGCAGTCGTCGAGATCGAGCGGAATGCACTTGAATTCAAGGGAAACACAGTCCAACAGAATGGCGTGACCCTTTTTCCCGTTTGCGGAAACAAACTGATCCATGATTCCGCAGTTCACGCCGCAATAGTTGTTTTCCGCCTGTTTGGAGAGAACGGCAAGTTCGGATTTATCGATCTTGTTTCCGCCCAGCTTTGCGAGCGCATAGGCGGTGGCGACTTCGATCGCGGCGGAAGAAGAGAGCCCCGAGCCGAACGGAACGGTACAATCGTAGAGAATATCGCACCCCACGAGGTTGTAACCCGCTTTTTTCATTTCGTCCGCAACGCCCGCCTGATAGTTGCCCCATTTGAGCGATTTATAATTTTCGGTCGCGTTCAGATCGATGTCCGCACGCGCGGGAATATCCGTTGCGGCGACGCGCAGAAAATTCGTTCCGTTCTTTCTGACCGCAACGCGGCATTTGAGGGAAAGCGCCGCAGGCAAAACTTTTCCCCCGCAATAATCGACATGTTCGCCGATCAGATTCACTCTGCCCGCAGCGGAATAAATTTCTTCCGCTTCCGCGCCGAATTTTTCTTTGAAGCACTCCAACAATTCCATTCCAATACCTCTCGACCGCTTTGCCACGGTCAATAAATTTTATGATTCCGCGTCCGCCGCGCGATCCTTCAACTCCGCGTATTCCGCAATATGAACGGGCATGATGACTTTCCGCCCCTTTCCCGAGTACCCGCCTTCGATCCTGTCGAGCAGAAGTTCCACCGCGCGGATTGCGATCCCCTCTTTATCGATCGCGACAGAGGCGAAAAGCCCCGGGAGTTTGACTTCTTCTTTAATATCGTCGTACCCGACGACTTTCAGCTCGGGTCTCAATCTGCTTGCGACATACTGCGCCTCGATCGCGATATGATCGTTAAAACATACAAAACCGTCGCAGTCGGGAATCTCTTCCATCACCTTTTCGATGACTTCGTAATAGGGTCGATTTCCCATCTCCGACGACGAATAACGAACGCCTTTTTCTTCTACGCACTCCAAAAATCCCTGAAACCGCTCCCGTGCGCAAGAACACGACATGCGGTCGGCAAGATAATGCAGACGTTTCGCCCCCTTGCTTATGAGGTATTCCGCAGCCGCATAC
Organism: uncultured Christensenellaceae bacterium; assembly: GCA_910588695.1. Taxonomy (GTDB): domain Bacteria; phylum Bacillota; class Clostridia; order Christensenellales; family Borkfalkiaceae; genus Gallimonas. The sequence continues at coordinate 193,718 of CAJUOV010000001.1, read as the reverse complement.
CCGCCGCGCACATCGTCCGCATAGATATAATCGATGTTTTTCAATTCGCAGTAACGCCCGATCATCGTTACGGGCAGCGCGCCCCCGCGCAGAATCTTCGCCGTCTCTTTGTCCGGTTCGAGAAAGGAAAGAATTCCGTCTACGTTGCGCGCAAGCAGGTTGCGGTAAGTCGCGGCGTTCAGCCTGTCGCCGTCCTTTTCGACGACGGTCAAAAAATCGTACCCGCACGCGGAGACCGCGTTCGCAAGATAGTGCGTCATGATATTGTAATAGGGATTGAAAAGATTGTCGAATACGATCGCAAGGGTACGGCTTTTGCCCTTTTTTAAGGCGGACGCCGCCAGATTGGGCACATAGCCGAGTCTCTTCGCCGCTTCCGCAACGCGCTCTTTGGTCGCGGGGGAAATATCGCTTTTATCGTTCAGGGCATGCGAAACGGAATTGACCGTCAGTCCCGTTTCCCTTGCGATATCTTTCAGCGTTACTCTTTTCATCTTAATTTACATTATCGTTAATGCTGTTTTATTATATCACATCGCGCGCGGATGTCAATAGGTTTGAGTAAAATAAACGAAAAAAAACCGTCCGAAAAGGACGGCTGCGACTTACGAGGCGGCAAAAAAGGATTTCAGCCGTCGTCGACGATGTTTTCCAACTCGAAAAGATGCGATGTAAACAGTGTTTCCAGCGTTATGCCGAATCCTCGGCAGAGATTCAAGAGCGTAATCGCCGTACAAGACCTACCCTTGCAGAGAAGAATGTTCGAAACGGTCGAGGTAGGCACTGCGCTGAGAAAAGAAAGTTTGTAAGCTGTAATGCGCCTTTCCGTCATCAGTTCGTTCAGTCTGTAAGATATAGCACGCGAAAATTCCATGTGAGTTTTTACTCCTTTGTATTTTAATTTTTTATCGGTTTAATCAATCGCTTCCTACGGTCGGAAACGTTTTATGTTTTGAACTCCAACAGATCATCGATGTAGTTCAGAAAAGATCCGTCGTCTAAGGCGTACTCTTCATAGTTTAAGATATAAATTTCAAAATTCGGTTTTTCGATTTTGCCCGTACACTTTACAAGATTCAATCCGAAATCGGGATCAACGGAAACTACCTGACTATAGTTTACCGAAAAATCCTCAACAGTCTCCGTTACAAAAGTTTCATCGATTTGAAAATTTTCGTAATCATAATGTTCGTTTACAACCACCAACATATCAAGACAAACGAAAACTGTCTCCGTCACTTCTTCGATTCTTAACGTATAATATAACTCGTCGCCGCTGACTTGATCATAAGTTTTTACCACAGAATTCACAGTTTTATCTGCTGTAATATTGATTACTAAATTGTCTGACGCGCCGTTAAATTCATTCATGTCCGAATCGACGGAAACAAAATTCGACTCGATATATTTAATGTCATCTAACCCGTCGTCCGCAACGGGGAGCAATTCAACGAGCAAGACCGCAGCCAGTCCGCCCGCCACGGCAACCGAGGGAATCGCCCACAGTCCTTGGAGGTTGCGTTTTTTTGCTCTTGCGCGGGCATTCTCTTCGGCTATATTTTCCAACTGACCGAGAAACGCCCTGTCCCTCTCCGTCTCCAATGACTGCAAATCCTGTCCGGCTTGTTTTTTTAAGTATTTTTTTACGTTCATTTTTTAATAAATATTGATCGCATAGGCGTCGTTGATCTTTGTTTGATAGTCGATATTATAAAGCCCACCACTGCGCACCTGCACGCCCGAAGCGACCTCTATATAGCGATACAAAGCGGTGGACGAATTCGCCATGGTATAAGTTATATCGTTATAGCCGAATCCGACCATTACGTGATTGGCGGTGGATTCATAATTATAAATTTTATCGCTATTTTCGTAAGCATATATTTCCGCAACATTGTACCCTGCGCAGAACAATACGACGGGACGGTTCTCCTCCATATGCGTCTTTGCCGAGGAATAGTCGAAGCTGCCGCCCCTCATGCAAGAGATCAAGTTAATGCTCTTCCCCTTGCGGCTGCAATAAGTTCTCATGCCGTTTATGAACTGCGCGACCGTGGTGCCCGTGTCGTCCGTTCCCATATCGCTATATAACTGACGGATCACTTCATACACGGCGGTATCCTGACTGTTATATACGTATTTTCCCATAAACAACTTACCTGCGTCGTGATCCGGAATCAGATTTTCGTCGTAACGGTCGTAGAACCCGATCACGTTTGCGCCCGCGATACAGGCGCAGCTCCCCGCTTTTTCGGTAAAAGAATAATCGGGATGCCTCAGCGCCATATTGAACGTATTTTCGCTCTTGGATTCGTAATTCACGGTAATGCTTGTACTTTCGGCAAGCAGCATTGCGTCGTCGCGATAACTTTCTTCTACGCCCGTTATCGCGTTGCCGCACAGGCACGAGCCGCCGAGTACCGCCATCAATGCAATCGCAAACAGTTTTTTCATTGGTTCTCCTCGCAAAATTATCCTTCCACTTATTTAGACGTAAAAACAGAGCAAAATGTTACAAAAATTTTCCATTATTTCAAATAAATTCTTAATATCTGATATGCTCGGCTTACTTTTACGCGCAGATTGCCGTAATTGATATGAAATTTCTCCGCCAAATCCTGCAAATCGTAACCTTCCCAAAAGTGTAAATACAAGATTTTTTGCATGACAGGATCGAGATTGCGAAATGCGTTTTGTATATCCAAATTCAAGACCGTCTTTTCAACTTCAAAATTCGAATCAATATCTTCACTCAGCGGAACTTCTTCCAATTCTTTTAATTTCGCTCTCAGTTCGTCGATGACATGGTTATATCCAAGTTCATTGATCCACGTTGCAGGAAATTCAACGTAGCTCGGCTGATCCATTTCCATCAACTTCAAAAATACGTCTTGAACCGAATCTTCCGCATTGATCAGATTTCCGAACTTACGCTGCAAGTGCAATTTCAACGGCAGATAATACTCGGCGTAGATCGCCGCGACTGCTCGTTTATTGTATTTTATTTTTTTCAGCAAACTGTTAAACTTTTGTGCATCCATGATTTTGATTCGATTACAGCGAAATTTATTTTAATTCGTTCTAAATTATTTTTATTGTATCATAATAATGTATATTTATCAACTTGTTTTCAAAATTACCACATTGCTAAAAAGAAAAGAGCTTCCGCAAACTGCGAAAACTCGTTTTTTTCTGTATTTTTAACGGTTATTTGTTCTTTTCGTTTTGCAGCTCGATACGTTCCCGCCTTTTTACGGGGTATCTGTTTAACTTCTTTCCGTCGAGATGTTCCCGAAACATATCCACAGCCGAAATTGCATGGTTTTCATATGTCGTATAGTAATAGACCCCTTTATCCGCATTGCAACAGGAAGTGTAAACGGTAATCTCGTAACCGTCTCCCACGACGCACGCCCCGCGCGGCTGCTCCACCGCGCCGAGAATATGAAAAAATTGGTTTACGCTCTCCTCTTCCGTATCGCCCGAAACGGAATTGAGTTTTACGAACGCCGCGCGAACGAATCGGGATTTCGAAGACAGGTCTCCCCGCAGTCCGATCGCGCCCATGCCCCGACTGTAAGCATTCATTTTTATTTTATCGGAAAAGCCGTTGCGCGGCTCGCAGGGCGACAAATTCATATAATCGTTCAGGTTAGAAAGCTGTTCGTTAAAAGGCGGATTGTTCGTTAAAACGCCGACGGGATTTTCATAGATTTTTAATCCGTCTTTGACGGGCTCCGCCGTGATAACGCTCTCTTGATCCGCTATGATCCAATGCAACTGCGCGGGCGGCATGTCGGCGCGGTAGGGCGTATCGGTGACATTGATTTTTTCGAGCTGCGCTTTTGCCTCTTTTACGTTTTTGCATGTGGCGAGAATATACGGAATCATTTCGAACTGCGCCACATTTGTCTTACCTGCTTGCTCCCTGCCGTAAACCGCATTGCCCACAAAGTTCAGTCCCGCCATACAAAGTCCCTTTTCGTTGACCGCATCGTAATAGAGCGGATATTGATCGGGCACGAACGCCATGCCGATGATTGCATAATGATTTTGAATCGTATTCCCCGCGCGAAACGGAAACGGAAAATTTCGGGGAGTCACCGTTACCTCTTCCGTATAAGAAAAGTCGTTGTCGAGCGTTCGCCCGAAATATAAATTTTTAGTCCGATGCACGATCGCAGTACACATATTTTCACCTGTTCACTTTTTATTGTCAGCCGCCCAGCGTAACGTCTTGACGGCGGTACCACTCCAAAGCCCTTTCGAACTGACTGATGCGGAAGTCGGGCCACAGCTCGTCGAGCACGCAAATATCCGAATACACCGTCTGAATGGGCAAAAACCCCGAAAGGCGGCACATGCCGCCCCAGCGGATCACCAGATCGATTCGGGGAAGATCGCGTGATAAAAATCCGTTTTTGATATCCCATTCCCAACCGTAGTTGATCAGCAGATTGACGCGCATCTGCTTTTCGTTTGCTTTTTCTTTCGGATCTGCATAGGGAAGCAGCTCCTTCGGAAAGCATGAAGATTTCGTATTTCCCACAACGCGAAGATACACGTTCTCCGCCAAGACAGTCTCCGCCGCAGCAACGCACGCGCGGGAGAACGCTTTTACCTGCTCTTTCGGACGCTTGCAGTTATCAACGGTAAAACCGTAATAGGTCAGCTCCTTCACGCCGCGTTCCTTTGCCGCCCGCAGCAAATTCAGACCCGCCGAAAGTCCGTAAGAATACCCCTCTTCTTTGTTCAGCCCGCGCTTCTGCGCCCACCTTCTGTTGCCGTCCGGAATAATGCCGATATGTTCGGGAAAACGCGCCATGCCCCACCGCCTTTCTTTCTATTATGGACAATCGCAAAATTGTTATGCCGAACTCCGACGCCGCATGAAACAATCAAAATCATGCAAAAACGGAAAGCATAAAAAAAGGCTTTCGCGCATTACGCGAAAGCCCTTTAACTTGCTGTTTTTTACTTACTCATGCCCTCTTGCACGGCGACCGCAACAGCGACTGTCGCGCCGACCATAGGATTGTTGCCCATGCCGATCAGCCCCATCATTTCGACGTGCGCGGGAACGGACGAACTGCCCGCGAACTGCGCGTCGGAGTGCATTCTGCCCATCGTATCGGTCATGCCGTAAGAAGAAGGTCCCGCCGCCATGTTGTCGGGGTGGAGCGTTCTGCCCGTGCCGCCGCCCGAAGCAACGGAGAAGTACTGAACTCCGTTCTCGTTGCACCACTTCTTGTAAGTACCCGCAACGGGATGCTGGAAACGCGTGGGATTGGTGGAATTGCCCGTAATGGAGACGCCGACTTTTTCGAGCTTCATGATCGCAACGCCCTCGGGAACATTGTCCGCGCCGTAGCACTTGACCTTTGCGCGCGGTCCGTCCGAATAAGGAACTTCCTTGGTAACCGTGACCGTTTCCGTATAGGGATCGAACGTCGTTTCGCAATAGGTAAATCCGTTGATCCGCGAAATAATGAAAGCCGCGTCCTTGCCGAGACCGTTGAGAATCACGCGCAGAGGATTTTTACGCACTTTGTTTGCGTTCATCGCAATCGAAATCGCACCCTCTGCCGCGGCAAAGCTCTCGTGCCCCGCGAGGAAGCAGAAGCAGTCCGTCTCTTCGGAAAGGAGCATCATGCCGAGATTTCCGTGACCGAGTCCGACTTTTCTGTTCTCGGCAACCGAGCCGGGGATACAAAACGATTGCAGACCGATTCCGATCGCCGCCGCCGCGTCAGCCGCCTTTTTGCAGCCTTTCTTAATGGCGATCGCCGCGCCTACCGTATAAGCCCAGACCGCGTTTTCAAAGCAGATAGGCTGGGTTCCGCGCACGAGCTTATCGCAATCAACCCCTTTGGAGAGGCAGATTTCTTTGCACTCTTCTACCGACTTGATGCCGTACTCTTTAAGTGCTTTATTGATTTTATCGATTCTTCTTTCATAACCTTCGAACAAAGCCATTTTTACTCCCTCCTTATTCCTTACGGGGGTCGATGTATTTCACCGCGCCCTGTTCTTTTTCAAATCTGCCATAGTGCCCCATCGCCTTCGTCCAAGCCTCGTTGGGCTCCATGCCCTTTTTGATGAAGTCGGTCATTTTTCCGAGGGAAACAAACTCGTATCCGATCACCTGAGAATCTTTGTCAAGCGCAAGACGGGTCACATAGCCCTCCGCCATTTCAAGATACCTCACGCCCTTCTTTGCCGTGCCGTACATCGTACCGACCTGAGAACGAAGCCCCTTGCCCAGATCTTCGAGCCCCGCGCCGATCGTGAGCCCGTCGTCCGAGAATGCGGACTGCGTTCTGCCGTACACGATTTGCAGGAACAGTTCGCGCATCGCGGTGTTGATCGCGTCGCACACGAGATCGGTATTGAGCGCTTCGAGAATGGTCTTGTGCGGAAGAATCTCCGCCGCCATCGCCGCCGAATGCGTCATGCCCGAGCAGCCGATCGTCTCGACGAGCGCTTCCTGAATCACTCCTTCCTTGACGTTGAGCGTCAGTTTGCAGGCGCCCTGCTGCGGCGCGCACCAACCGATACCGTGCGTAAATCCGCTGATGTCCGTGATTTGTTTTGCGCAGATCCATTTGCCCTCTTCGGGAATGGGAGCGGGATCGTGTTTGGGTCCCTTCTGAACGCAACACATTTCTTCTACTTCACGAGAATATTGCATTTTACTCCTCCAAAAAAATTTATTTCTCCATAAGAAACATACTTTGCATATTTTATCATATTTCTTTCAAGATTTCAAGAGCTTGTCCCGATTTTTTAGAAAATTTTGTAAAATTTATTTTATTAAAAACATTCTCCGCCGCCGAAACATATGGACCGCGCCGATCGCCCTCACCGAACTGTAAGTACCGATTATAATTCTCTGAGCAAACTATAATAAAACGCAGGCTTCCGCCTGCGTTCTGGAAACGTTCAATTCAATCAGCTTTATAATTTCCGATTTCTTTTGCGCCTTCGATCGTATGAAATACTTCTTTCAGCGCTTCGGTATCCGCTTCAATCAGCTTCCCCGCGTCCGCAAGGCGCGCGATTGCGGGATCGATGGGCATGCGGGCGATCGCGGGAACGGAATATTTTTTTGCAAGTTCTTTCACTTTACTTGTCCCGAAGATCTCATGTTTCTTACCGCAGTCGGGGCATTCGAAATAACTCATATTTTCCACGAGCCCCAGAACGGGAACGTTCATCATGCCCGCCATATTCGCCGCTTTCTTTACGATCATCTCCACCAAATCCTGCGGAGTGGATACGATCACGATCCCGCTTAACGGAATGCTCTGGAATACCGAAAGAGGCACGTCACCCGTACCCGGCGGCATGTCGATAAACATAATATCCACGTCGTCCCAGACAACGTCCGTCCAGAACTGCGTCGCCGCGCCCGCGATGAGGGCGCCCCGCCACACGACGGGATCGTCGTCATGCTCCAAGAGACAGTTCATAGACATCATCTGGATTCCCTCTTTCGTGAACACGGGATAGATAAAATCCTCTTCTCCCCGCGCGCGTTCGAACACGCCGAAAGATTTGGGAATGGAGGGACCCGTCACGTCGGCGTCGAGAATCGCCGTACGATAACCGAGCGCGTGCGCGCGGACGGCAAGCAACGAGGTGACGAGAGATTTTCCGACCCCTCCTTTTCCGCTCGCGACGGCAATCACTTTTTTCACCCTTGCGCCCGCGTGAAGCGGTTTGATCATTGATTTTTTATCGCGGGAGACGCAGTTGCTCCCGCAGGACGAACAGTCGTGCGTACAATCGGAACTCATGTTGTTTTCTCCTTTTTTTTATTATAACCTGTTATCCGCTTGTTCAATCGTTTCTTCGGTTCAAAGCGCAATATCTTCCGCCGAGCGCCATCAGTTCCTCGTGCGAACCCTCTTCCGCGATTCCCTTGTCGGCGATATATAAAATTCTGTCCGCCTTGCGGATCGTAGAAAGACGGTGCGCGACGATAAACGCCGTTTTATTTTGCAGAATTTTATCGAGCGCAGACTGAATCAGAAGTTCCGTCTCCGAATCGATCGAGCTCGTCGCCTCGTCCAAAATGACGATCTCGGGATCTTTCAGAATGATCCGAGCAAAGGAAACGAGCTGTCTCTCGCCTGCGGACAACCCCTCGCCCCGTTCGCCGAGCTGCGCCGCATACCCCTCCGAAAAGCGCGCCGCAACGCGGTCGCAACAAATTTTTTCCGCCGCCGCGATACACTCTTCGTCAGTTGCGTCCGCTCTGCCGTAGCGGATATTATCGAGAATACTCCCTTTGAAAATAAAGGGCTCCTGCATTAAAACGCCGATTCTGCGGCGCAGAGATTTCAGCGCAATCTTCTTTACGTCGATATTTTCCACACTGACGCTGCCCCCGTCCGCATCGTAAAAGCGGGTCAGAAGATTGATGACCGTCGTCTTGCCCGCGCCCGTAGGTCCCACAAGGGCAATTTTCTCCCCCGCCTTTACATGCAGATCGAAGTGTTCCAAAACGTTCACACCCGCCTCGTAGGCAAACGTCACGTCGTTGAAATCCACTTTGCCCGATACTTCCCCGAGTTCGCGCGCGTCCTCGGCGTCGCATATTTCCGCGGGCGTGTCGATAGTCTCGTAGATCCGTTCGAGATTGGCGGAGACCTGTGCAAGCTGCTGTAACACGACTGAAATTTCCACGAACGGTTCGCTGCAAAGACCCATGTAAAGAAGAAATGCAACCACCGTTCCCGCCATGCCCGTCGCGCCGTTCAGAATGAGCGCGAGAGCGACCGCATAGATTGCGAGCGTGCCCGCGTTCCAGAAGAGCTCGGTCACGGGATTGTTGAGTTCGTTCCGCCGCACGATTTTCAACCACGTTTTGGCGCTGTCGTCCTGCAAATCGAGATAGATCGCGGTATTGTATCGGGAACGGTTATAATTTTTGATCACTTTTTCGCCCATGATCGATTCGACGAGAAATGCGACGCGATTGGAAAGTTTTGCTCTGTGGTAACGGAACAGTTTGCGGATCGAACTTCGGATGAGAAAAATACACGCCGCCATCGGCAGGATCGCGGCGTACACCACCGCCGTAAGAACGGGGCTCAGCACGAGCATGAACACAGTCCCCGTTACGATCTTGATGATGTCCACGATAAAATTCAACAGATAATCGGAAAGAAAGTCGCTCAGTTCGTTTACGTACTCGGTCACGCGGATCGAGATCTTACCCGCGGGACGGTTGTCGTAATATTCGAACGAGAGTTCCTGCAAATGCGCGAACACCTCGCTGCGCACTTCCGAGACAATCCGGTTGCCGAGCTTGCCCATCATCGTCTTATGGAAATAGGGCAAAACCGCCTGCATAAGCCCTAAGCCCGCAAGCCCTGCGGAATACAGCGCAAAGAGCCTTGTCTGCCGTTCGGTCGCGGGAATCACCTCGTTCACGAGTCCGCGGATCAGTACGGGCGAAAGCACCGCCGCCACGGAGGAGAGCAACAGCAGAAAAAGCGAAAACAAAAAGATTTTTTTATACGGAAGCACGCGGCGCAGTAACCGTTTGAGGTATTTTACGTCTACCCTGTCGGTATTGACGACTTCGTCCATGTAATAAGTATTCCGCTTCATAAATCTTCCTTCCCGTAAGAGGAATCGTCCAACTGTCCGTCGCTCGTCTGCAAACGGTATACCGCCGCAAACGCGCCGTTCAAGGCAATCAGCTCTTCCGCGGTGCCACGCTCGGTGATTTCGCCGTCCTGCAAATAAATGATCTCGTCGCAGTCCATGACAGAAGAGACGCGGTGCGCGGCGATGAGCAGTGTGGAACGGGTCTCTTTCAAGGCGGCAAGAAGCCGTTTTTCAGTCGCCATGTCAAGCGCGGACGACGCGTCGTCCAAAACAAGAACAGGCGCGTTCTTCACGATCGCGCGCGCCACGGAGAGCCGCTGTTTCTGCCCGCCCGAAAGCCCGAGTCCCCTTTCGCCGACGATCGTTTCGTACCCCTCTGAAAGTCGGGCAATGAATCGCGCCGCCTGCGCTCTTTCCGCCGCCGCGCTTACAACCTCTTCGCCGCAGGCGGGATCGGAAAACGCGATATTCGCATCCACCGTATTGGAGAATAGAAACACATCCTGAAAAACGTAAGAAAATTCTTTGCGGAGCTCTTCGAGCGGATACTCTTTTACGTCTTTGCCGTCTAGAGCGATTCTCCCGCCCGTCGCGTCGAACGTGCGGCAAAGACTTTTCAGCAGTACGCTCTTTCCGCTCCCCGTGCCGCCCATGATCCCCACCCGTCTGCCGTAGGGAATGTCAAGCGTAACGTTTTTGAGCGCCGCCTTATCTGCGAACGTCACGCTCAGATTTTCGATCGAGATATGAGGTTCGGGCGAAAACACAAGCGCGGAAGGCGCGTCGGACACCGCGCTCTCTTCGCTTATAAACCGCTTGATCCGCCCGCCCGAGACGAGCTGGTTCTGCATCATAAAACAGGTACGGCTCACCGTTCTGATCTGCGAAATAATTTTTGTAACATAGGTCGTCGCAGCCGTGAGCACGCCGAGATAAGCGTATCCGTTTAATACGAGAAAGGTCGCGATCACGACCGTTCCCACATAGCCGATCTGTTGAAACGCCGTGGTAACGCTGTCGAATCTGGCGGATATTTTAACGTGTTTATCGTTGAGCTCCCTGACGCGGGCGTTGCACTTGTCAAACTTTTTCATCTCCGTCTCTTCGCCCGCAAACGATCGCACGATCCTGACGGCGTCGATATTCTCCTGCACGGCGAGATTGAGCTGCGAATAACTTTCGCGGATCTCTTTGAACACGGCGCGCACCCGTTTAAGATAATAAATGAGCGAGACGACGAACAAAGGCGCGACGGCTACGGGGATCAACAGCAATCTCCAATCAAAAAGCGCCAGCATAACGGTTGCGATCACCGTAACGACGACTGCGTCGAAAATATTCATGAGCATACGCGAATAGAGTTCTTTGAAGAGAATGGTATCGCGGTTGACGGTAGTCAGAAGCTCGCCCATGTTGTAACGGGCGATCGTTCCCGCATCGAGCTCCAAGAGCTTTCGATAGGTGTCCTGACGGAGCTTGTTTTCCATCTGAATGCCGCACCACTGAAAGAGATTGTTTTTCGCATACACGAATACGATCCGCAAAAGGAGCGCCGCGGCAAACAGGGCGGCAAGCACGAGAAAGAGCTTCCACGACATGGGCTCCCCGTATTGACCCGTAAAGAGAAAGGATATTACCGTTTGTGCGGGCGGCGCGCTCTCGTCGTAGGCAATGACATAGTCGATGATCCCCGCGCTGAGAACGGGTAGCGCAAGGTCGCACAGAATCGCGATTAAACTGAACAGTTTACTCAAAAAGGAATAGGGAAGATACTTTTTCCAATAGGCAAACCCAAAGCGAAAAACACTCATAGCCTTTGATTCTACCTATTCTATCACAATCCGACTCGAATTTGCAAACGAATCAAAGAACTCTTTTTTGCTTTCATGCGGGAATTGCTTGCTTTCCGAAAGAAAATCGGCTATAATGAATTCGCTGTGATAGGTGGGGAGTTAGCGGTGCCCTGTACCTGCAATCCGCTATAGCAGGACTGAACGCTTTTCTCGGTGCAGGCTGTGGAAGGCTGCGCGCGGTAAGGAATGTTGATCACAAGGTCTTATGCAACGCATTCCTGCGAACCGTGTCAGGGTAGGGATACAGCAGCACTAAGCAGATCGGTGCGTGTGCCATAAGGTAGCTTTGTCGGAGTCACCTGCCGCGCTTCCGCTTCGGCAGTCTGCAACAAAAAAAGATTCACAGCTTTTTTTCGGTTTAACAACGCTTTCGCGCTTAGCGCGGAGGCGTTTTTGCTATAACTATAAGCACAGCTTATAGTTATTTGTTTTTACCTTCGATATTGCAATAGTTAAACAATTCAAATTTAATTGTCATTTTTTCCTAATTATGTTATAATTAAATTACGTTTTTTCCGTAAAGAACGAAAAACAGAATAGGAAAATGTGAATAGATAATAACATGAAAATAAAAATCAAAATCGTACTTTTACTGATGATTGGAATTCTGTGCTGTTTGGCATTTGCGGCGTGCGACAAGCCGCCGCAAATCTTAAATGCGCCGCAGAATTTAAGATTGGAAGAAAATATTTTGTATTGGGACGAGGTAGAGCACGCGAACGGATATGCCGTATACAGCTTTGGCGAAGAGAAAGAAATTCAAGAAAATTATTTTGATTTTTCCGATCTGGAATATTACGACACTCCCTTCGAGGTGGAGATCGCCGCAATCGGCGACAACGAAAAGTATTTGGATTCCGATCGGGTCTTTTACTCGTGTACGCTCATCGATCCGACCTACGGTCTAACGTTTCGTTTACTCGAAGACGGTTCAGGCTATGAAGTATCAAGCGGAAAAACCAAACCCGAAAGCGAAATTTATATTCCCGATTATTACAACGGCTTGCCCGTCAAGGGAATCCGGTGGCACGGTTTTCGTATGCATTCGGCGACATCCGTGCGCCTGCCCGAAACGCTCGAAGTCATCGGAGAAGAAGCGTTTGCGGGTTGCAGATTTACTCAGATTAAAATACCCGACAGCGTTACGACGATCGGAGAAAAAGCATTTGAAAAATGTTCCTTTCTTGTTAAACTCGAATTTTCGCCCGACTCCGAACTAAAAACGATCGAAATGAATGCCTTTTCGAATTGCCCGTTTTTAATCAAAATCGCTTTTCCCGCTAAATTGGAGACGATCGGATTCAACGCTTTCAAAGACTGCGTAAATTTAAGAACGGTTGAATTCCCCGATTCTCTTAAAACGATCCAATCTGCGTTCTCCGGTTGCAAGCGCTTAAACAACGTCACGCTACCGAAGGGCGTAACGCTCCGTGGTTCGTTTGAAAACTGCACGTCGCTGACAAAGATCGACTGCTCTCAGGTCGAATACGTAGGCACGAAAACGTTTGTCGGCTGTACCTCCCTGACCGAGATTGTATTCCCTAAGGACATGAGCAAATTCAGCCTTCATGCTGTATTTGTATCACCTCTGATAGCCGATTTAGCAGGGACTACCAATGCGGCATGGTACGACAACCAGCCCGACGGCTTCGTCACCGCAAACGGCGCGCTTCTGCATTTTAAGGGCGACATGTCCGAAAATTTCGTGATCGAGACCCTCCCCGAAGAAATCGACTATATCTCCGCTTATGCGTTCGAACCCGTGCAAATTTTTAATCCCCGCTCGAATCTTGTATCGATCGAAATCCCCGACGGCGTCAGACTTGGAGAAGGCGTATTTAAGAATTGCAATTCTTTGAAACACGTCAGGCTCCCGAGCGACCTGAAAGAGATTCCGAACTATACTTTCTACGGTTGCTCGTCTCTCGAATCGATCGAAATTCCGGAGGGGGTTACTAAAATCGGAGAATATGCGTTTGCATATACTGCGATCACGGAGTTCTATCTCCCCGCCTCTCTCGAAGTGATCGAACGCTCCGTTTTTAATAAACAAGGTTATACGTATACGCCCGTAAAAATATATTTTAAGGGCAGCGTGCAATCGATCAGTCCGTATGCGTTTAAAATAGACATTCAGGAGATCGTCGCGCCTGCAAGCCTGTTTGCGACAGGAACATCCTATATTTCCGATGAAACGATGATCTATTATCTCGGCACGGAAACCGAATGGAACGAACAGGTCGAAATCTTTCCCGCCTTCAAAAAAGGAACGCATTACTTCTACGTCGAAAACGAAGCCGATCTTCCCGCCGACGGCGGCAACTATTGGCACTACGACCTCGACGGCAAAACCCCCGTCGTCTGGTAATTTTATATAACAATGCTCAAAAAAGTTGATTTCCCGTTAAAAGCACGCTATAATAGAAACAACAATGGAGGAAAACAATCATGTTAAACGAAAAAATCGCAAAGCTCGTCATCACGCAGGTAAATAAGGAACTCTATTCCGCCTATCTTTACCTCGATTTTGCAAACTATTACGCAGACGAGGGATTAGACGGCTTTGCGCACTGGTACGAAGTGCAGGCGCAGGAAGAGCGCGATCACGCCATGATGATGCGCAGATACCTCATCGACAACGGAATCCGCGTCGTCTTTGACGAAATCGCAAAACCCGATAAAAAATTTGCGAACACGACCGATCCCCTGAAAGCGGGTTACGAACACGAGCAGTTCGTCACCTCGCTCATCAACAACATCTATGCGGAAGCGTTTGCGATCAAAGACTTCAAGACCATGCAGTTTTTGGATTGGTTCATCAAGGAACAGGGCGAAGAAGAAAAGAACGCCGAAGACATGCTCAAAAAAATGGAGCTGTACGGTCACGACGCAAAAGGACTTTACTCGCTCAATCAGGAACTGCTCGCAAGAGTCTACGCTCCCTCGACGACGGGTCCCGCAATGTAAACAAAAAAATAAAACCCCCGAACTTTCGGGGGTTTTATTTTTATCTTTCGTACACTTCCCGATTCAACACGCCGATATACGGCAGATTGCGGTAACGCTGCGCATAGTCCAATCCGTACCCGACGAGAAATTCGTCTTCCGCCTCGAAACAGGAATAATCCGCCTCGATCCCGACCTGTCTGCGCGCGGGCTTATTCAGAAGCGTCACCGATGTGAACGACCGCGCTCCTCTGCCCGAAAAATACTCTTTCAAAAATTTTAAGGTGCATCCGCTGTCTACGATGTCTTCTACAAGAAGAACGTCTCTGCCTGCGACGGAGGCGGAGAGATCAGAAACGATTTTCGGCACGCCCGAGCTTTGCGCCCTTTCCCCGTAAGACGAGACCGTTATAAACTCTATCTGCACGGGCGTTTTCATCGCCCGCACAAGATCGCAGAGGAACATCACGCTTCCTTTCAGAACGCCTACCGCAAGCGGATTTCCGCCCGCAAACTTTTCATCGAGAATCGCCGCCGCCTGTCCGATCCGTTCCCGAATCCGCTGTTCGGAAAGAAACACTCTTTCGATATCCCGCTCCACTTTTCCCCTCCGCATTGCTGTATTACAACAAGGATTCTTCCCTTTCTTCCTCTTCCGCTTTCTCGGTACTCTCTTCGGGCGCGCAAAGATCTCCGTCTGTCTGCACGTCCTCCGCAGGCTGCTCCGCGCTCTCCGCAAGCGCCGCCTCCTCTATGCCCTCTCTTTCGCCCTCTGCGGCTTTCTTCGGCTTGGGCGCAACCGCGGCAAGGATTCTTTTGCGCACGGCGAGAAAGGCATAATACGCGCCGTTAAACGCGAAGAAGATCGCCACATAAGCAACGTACAGCCCCAGAACGTACAAAAGATTGACTTTATACTTCCAGATCGTGAGCCCCCACACGGGCACCTCGAAGGGAAACGGATTGATCTGCGTAAACGCGTAGTTCGGCAAAAGTAATTGCGGATTATCGACAACTTCTCCCAACACAAATCCGTTGTAAGAATAATCGGCCAGGTACGACGTGACAAGCGCGCTCGCAATCGTGGCGACAACGATCACCGCAAAATAGTAGGCGAGCGGAACAAGACAATCTTTCATTCGGAACCGATAGTGCCCGAGCGCAGACGGAATGACCGAAAGCGCAAACAGCAGGATATGCGTCAGGCAGAAATACAGAATGGAATAGCTGCAAATAATGCCGAAGTTGCTCATTTCGTCTTTTCCGAAATAGACGAACACGCTCACCGCGCCCGCCGCATGCACAAAGAAGGAGATTGCGTACAGCCAATTCTTTTTGAAGATCACGGAGAGCGCCGCAACGTATACGCCGATGTTGCAGATAAATAACGGAATACTCGCAAAAACGCTGTGATAAACGTTGTAGCCGTCGCCGATCAGCATGGAATCTTTGCTGTGATACTGTATGAGCAAAACGATCGCCGAAGCAACGAGAAAATCTTGCTGTGACTTTTTCTCTTTCTTTCTGAGAAAGTAGTACGCGCCGACGGTGAAGCCGACGAGCACGCCGATCATTAAAAAGTGCCAGAGCGTGAAATTTCTGAACCACCAAAAACCGGTACGGCTGAAATTTGCAATGTCGAAAAAGTTCTCGAAAATATTCAAAGGCATGCAGGCGAGAACGGCAAACGGCAGCCAGATAAAGCTCTTCGCCCGGACTTTATACCACCCTCTTCCGTCCCGCACAAAGAGCAGCGCGCAGGCGACCAGTAAGAGCGCGTTCGATAAAAAGAACAGCGTCATATTCGCCGCTTTGGGCATAAATCCGTTCATGTGCGCAAACAGAAGATCGGAGGGCGTTTGCGCGTTCGCCTCCGTCGAGACGTCGAAGAACGATCCGAACGTGCAACACGATAAGATCACGAACACGGGCATCCCGTACTTAAAAATATCGGAACAGCATTTTTTATTGTAAAAAACCGCAAGCGGCAAAAGGAGCAGCCCCGCCTTTTTCATCCATTGACTGAACACGAAAAAGAAGTTGAACTCCCCGATCCTGTTGAATATGTAATAATCCGAAATTGTGAACGTGAGCACGAGCGCGATCGCAAGAACGAGCCCCGTAACGGCTTTCAAGGTCACGTCCGTAACCTTTTCTCTCATGTTTTTATTATATCATACGGTGCGCGATTTTGTCAACAGGAATAAAATACCGCCCGCGCGGAATGCGCGGGCGGTACGGGTTAACAGATACTTATTTCAGAAGCAAGCAGTTCAAGGAACGCGAGGTTTTCGAAGGGAGCTTACACATCCGTAAGTGACCAAGAAAAACGTAGCGCGACACAGAAATGCGACGCATATGCGCAATCCGCAGTTCCTAAACCGTAAAGAAGCAAGCAAGACAAGGAAAACACGGGTTTGCCGCAAGGAGTGTACAGATACGTACACGACCAAGGTAAAACGCAAGTTTAACGCCGTATTGCGACGCTTATGCGCGGTTTATTACTTCATGAATGCTAAGAACGCCTTATAGTTGCTGTACACATCCGCCTTGGAAACCACTTCGTAAGGCGCATGCATAGAGATAACGGGCACTCCCAAGTCCACCGTGTCGATGTTGAGATTCGCGATGAACTTTGCGACCGTTCCGCCGCCGCCCGCGTCTACCTTACCGAGCTCAGCCGTCTGCCAGACGACGCCCTCTTTATCGAACATCGCCCTCACTTCGCCCACGAACTCCGCCGAAGCGTCGCTACTGCCGCTTTTTCCCCGCGCGCCCGTGAACTTGCAGAGCGCAGTCCCGTAGGAGACGAGCGCGCTGTTGTTCTTTTCGTATACGCTTGCAAAATTGGGATCGAATGCCGCGGTCACGTCGGAAGAAAGGCACTTGCTCGCAAAACGCGCCTTGCGGAAATTTGCGCCCAGCGCGATCGCGATCTCCTCCATTAAATCTTCGTAGACCTTGCACTGCATGCCCGTCGTGCCCTCGCTGCCGATCTCCTCTTTATCGACGAGCATGGCAAGCACGGTGTGCTCGCTCTCGCAATCGAGTACGGCGCGGAGCGCAGGATAGGCGCAGACCCTGTCGTCATGCCCGTAGGCGGCGATCAGCGCGCGGTCCAAGCCGACGTCTTTTGCGTTGAAAGCGGGCACTGCCGAGAGTTCCGCCGAAAGAAAATCCTCTTCCGTCATGCCGTACAGCTTGTTGAAAAGGTTCAGAACGCCGAGCTTGATCTTGTCGCTCGCGTCTTCGTCGTCATAGGGCATGGAACCGACGAGCACGTTGAGCTGCTCGCCCGTGATGATCGAAGCAGCTTTGCCGGACATCTGCTCCCCGCCGAGGTGGGGAAGAAGATCGGTGATGTAGAATACGGGATCGTCTTTTTTATCACCTACGCAGATATCCACTTTCTTGCCGTCTTTGAGAACGACCGTTCCGTGCAGGGCGAGCGGAATCGCCGTCCACTGATATTTTTTGATCCCGCCGTAGTAGTGCGTTTTCAAAAAGCACATGCCGCCCTCTTCGTAGAGAGGCACCTGCTTGATGTCAACGCGCGGCGCGTCGATATGCGAAGCAATGAGACGGAATCCGTCCTCTTCGAGGTTTTTCGAACCGACGCGGAACACCACAACGCTCTTGCCGCGGTTCACAAAATACTTTTTGTCGCCCGCTTTGAGTTTGTCGCCGAATTTGTACTCGGTAAAGCCCGCTTTTTTCGCGGCTTCGACCGAAGCAAAACAAGCCTCGCGCTCCGTCTTTGCTTCGTCGAGGAACTTTTTATAGTCCTCCGCAAACGAAAAAATCTCTTTTTTCTCCTCTGCGGAGGCGACCTCATAGTAGTTCTTTTTCTTATAGGCGAGTTTTTCCTGCAACTTCTGCCCTTTGCTCTTTTCAGACATATTTCTGCTCCTTCGTTTTTTTCTTATTATAGCACCGACAAATAAAATAAGCAAATAAATTCGAGCTTTTATCCGTTTTCATCAATCGTTCTTTCTTCCGACCAGATAATCAATGTCTACATCGAAATAATCCGCCAACATCCAAAGGCTTGCAATACTCGGTAATTTTTTACCCGACAACCAATAACTTATCGTACTTTGATCTATGCCCAACTGATCAGCAAGTTTTACCTGATTCAATAACTTCTCGCTCATAAGTTCTTTAATTCTTTCAGCTACAATAATTTTCAAAAATTTTTCTCCTCATTGTTCATCAATCGTTATTTCTTCCGATCAAATAATCAATGTCTACGCCAAAATAATCCGCCAACATCCAAAGGTTTGAAATACTCGGCAATTTTTTACCCAGCACCCACGCGCTAACCATACCTTGCGTAACCCCTAAATTTTGAGCAAGTTGAATCTGATTCAACGATCTCTCTTTCATGAGTTCTCTGATTCTCTCCGCTACAAGAATTTTCAAATTTTTTTCCTCATTATGTTATTTCTATTTGACATTATACTCCCATGGGAATATAATGTATTAAAATAACCCTATGGGGTTTTAATTGCGGGAGCAAGATATGACTAAATTATTGATTGATTTAATAGACCAATGCATATTACAAGACTATGAAGAGAACGTAAAAGAAAAAGACGAATACGGAGACGCTAAAAGGATACGCGAAGCGGAAGAAGAGCTTTTTTCAGAATTGGAAAATGAAAGCATAGAAAAAATTAAACTACTTGAAATCGCAATTAGAAATCAAATGGAAAATATCTATACTGAATCGCAAAAGTATCTGTTGAACTATGCGTTCCGTTTGGGCATGGAAATGCAGAAGGCGTTCGATCAAGAAGATTACGAATAATCACTATTATAGCCTTCCCCTGACAAAGCGCGTCAGGGGAAGGTGGCACGCTATCCCAAAGGGTAGCGTGACGGATGAGGACTTGACTTTATAAAAACTCTTACTTATAATAAAATTATGCACAAAATTCATAATGCAAACTTAACGAAATACTCACAGAAACTGCGGAAAAATATGACAAAAGAGGAACGCAAACTTTGGTATGATTTTTTGAAAGCACTGATGCCGCAGTTTTACAGACAAAAAGCCATAGGAAATTATATCGTGGATTTTTATTGTCCTGCGGCACATACGGTAATTGAAATAGACGGATCGCAACATTATGAATCGGAAGGCAAAATCAAAGACGTTTTGCGCGACGAATATTTACAATCGATCGGTTTAACGGTAATTCGTTTTTCAAACTATGAAATTCAAAAAAACTTCAAAGGCGTTTGCAATCATATCCTAAATTATATTGAATCTACAAAATAAAGATTTAATCCTCATCCGTCCGCTGCGCGTCCACCTTCCCCTTTCTATCTATGAAAGGGGAAGGCTTATTTTTTAATATATAAAACTGCTTCGCATCCGCTTTTCTCTTATACATTAAAAAGGAAGATTTGTTTTACTTACATCGTTACGGATCAGTTTTTCTCTTATACGACAAAAGGGGCGGCTTTTCGCCTATACAAAAAAACGACTGCAAATGCAGTCGTTTTTTACTTCATCAAACAAGCTCGATGATCGCGGTCTCCGCGCCGTCGCCGCGACGCTGACCGAGGAGATAAATCCTCGTATAGCCGCCGCCCTGACCGAGCTCTTCTTTTCTCTGCGCATATTTGGGCGCAATCTCGTTAAAGAGCTTTTCGATAAGAGGGTGCGCGATCTGTTTGGTGCGCTTTTTATAGTCGCTCTTCTTTTCGGTAAAGCCCTTGATCTCCTGCAAGTCGTAGGTCTTTGCCATGATCGCACGGCGGGCGGCGAGCTTCTTCACGCCGTCTTTATAACCTTTCGCCTTGATCTCTTTACCCTTTTTATCCTTTGTCACGATCTCCACTTCCACAACGTCGTCGTAGGTGTTGACCGCTTTGGTGATGAGTTTTTCAACGTAGGGACGCAACTCTTTTGCGCGCGCCTCCGTCGTTTCGATTTTTCCGTACCAAAGAAGCTGGGAAGCCTGATTCCGAAGAATCGCAAGTCTCTGCTCCGTCGTTCTGCCTAATTTACCGCTCGGCATGATTTAATCCTCCTTTTTTTCAAGGGAAAGCCCGTATGCTTCGAGTTTCTGCATGACTTCGTCGAGCGATTTTTTGCCGAGGTTTCTCACTTTCAGCATTTCGTCCTCCGTCTTGCGGCACAGGTCTTCCACAGTGTGAATGTTCGCTCTCTTCAAGCAGTTGTAGGAACGGACGGAGAAGTCCATATCCTCAATCTTCATGGAGAGAATCTGTTGTTGTTTGTCGTCGTCCGTTTTAACGAGAATGTCCATATCTTTGATCGTATCCGAAAGGTTTACGAACAGGTTGATATGATCCTGCATGATCTTCGCCGCGAGCGACACGATCTCTTTGCCCGAGAATGTGCCGTCCGTCCAGACCTCGATCGTAAGGCGGTCGTAGTCGATATTCTGACCGACGCGCGCAGGTTCTACATTATAGTTGACTTTCTGAACGGGTGTGTAAATAGAGTCGATGGGAATGTAGTCGATCAAGGGCTGCTTATTGTCTTTGGCGGGCTTATAGCCTCTGCCGCGCCCGATCGTGATTTCCGCGTCGATCTTGCCGCCCTCGTCCACCGTGCAGATGTATTGATCGGAATTGACGATCTCTACTTCCGCGTCTTCCGAAAAGTCCGCCGCCGTAATTACGCAGGGACCGACTTTGTTGAGACGGAGCGTTTTGGTGTAGTCTTTATCGGTGATCTTTGTCTTGATTGCAAGAAGTTTGAGATTGAGAATAATCTCGGTTACGTCCTCTTTCACGCAAGGAATGGATGAAAACTCATGTTTGACCGACCCGTCCATGAATTTGATCCCCTGCACCGCAGCCCCGGGGAGCGCGGAGAGCAGGATGCGTCTTAAACAGTTTCCTATCGTAAGACCGAAACCCTTTTCGAGCGGTTCAACGACGACTTTCGCATAGCTCTTTTCTTCGTTCTCCGAAACCTCGATTTTGGGCATATCCATTTCGATCATAAACTTACCTCCTTAAACTTAATTACTTGGAGTACAACTCGACAATCATATGCTCAGCAATCTGGCTGTCAACGTCCTCTCTCGTAGGAAGCGCAAGTACTTTGCCTTCCAGCTTCTCGGGATCGAATTCAAGCCATTTCGGCATATTCGCCACCTTCATCGTCTTGATCTGTTCAAAGAACTTATTGTTCTTTCTGTTCTCTTTCACGGCGATCACGTCGCCCGCCTTGATGCTGTACGAAGGAACGTTTACCGTTCTGCCGTTCACCGTAAAGTGCGCGTGATTCACAAGCTGTCTCGCCTGCGTTCTCGACGCGCCGATCCCCATACGGAAAATCACGTTGTCGAGTCTGCGTTCAAGGAGCGAGAGCATGTTTTCACCCGTAATTCCTTTCATGCGATCGGCTACTTCGTAGTAGTGACGGAACTGCTTCTCCTGTACGCCGTAAATGCGTTTGGTCTTTTGTTTTTCGCGGAGCTGCTGTCCGTACTCGGATACTTTCTTTCTGCCCGCGCCGTGCTGTCCGGGGGGCGTGGGACGTTTATTGAAAGGGCATTTCTCCATATAGCATTTTTCGCCCTTCAAAAAGAGCTTGCCGCCCTCGCGTCTGCAAAGTTTACATTTTGCGTCTCTGTATACTGCCATTCTCTTTGCCTCCTAATTATACTCTTCTGCGCTTGGGCGGACGGCAACCGTTATGCGCAACGGGAGACACGTCGGAAATCAAAGTGACTTCCAGATCGCAGTTTGCAAGCGCGCGGATCGCGGATTCTCTGCCCGCGCCGGGACCCTTGACGTAGACTTCCACAAAACGGAGTCCGTGTTCCTTAGCCGCTTTCGCCGCCGTCTCGCACGCCATCTGCGCCGCGAACGGGGTGCCTTTACGCGAACCCTTGAAATTCAGGGAACCTGCGCTCGACCATGAAATTACGTTTCCGCTCATATCGGTGATCGTTACAAGCGTATTATTAAAGGTAGACTGAATGTGAACTTGTCCTCTGTCGACCTTTTTGAGTTCTCTGCGTTTGCCTCTTTGAGATGTTTTTTTCTTTTCGGCCATGATCTAACGCTCCTTACTTCTTCTTATTCGCCACGGTGCGGCGGGGACCCTTTCTCGTTCTTGCATTGCGCTTCGTGCTCTGTCCGCGCACGGGAAGTCCCTTTCTGTGGCGCACGCCACGGTAGCACCCGATTTCCATCAGGCGCTTGATATTGAGGCTGACCGAACCGCGAAGTTCGCCTTCCACGGTGTAATTGTGGTCGATATACTCTCTGAGTTTGGATACGTCGTTTTCGTCGAGATCCTTAACTCTCACGTTGGGGTCGATCCCCGTCGCCGCGAGAATTTTTTTAGATGTGGAAAGTCCGATTCCGTAGATATAGGTAAGCCCGATCTCTACGCGTTTTTCTCTCGGCAAATCCACGCCGGCAATACGTGCCATTTTCTGTCCTCCGTTTTTTTCGGTGTTTTATTTTTGAATTTTTTTATTTGCTCCGCGGATCGGGGAAACAGTGGAAAATATTTCCTGACGAATGCGGTTGTTTTTGTGCAAAAGAACGCAAAGCGAGCCGATTTTCCCCGCCGTTTTGCGCGGAAATCAGCTCAAAATACGATGAAATTCGTTTATTTTCATAAACTGCGGTTGCAATTATACCACACGTTTCTAATAATGTCAACCGTTTTTAGCCCTGTCTTTGCTTGTGCGATTTGTTTTTGGAACAGATCACCATGACCTTTCCGTTTCTTTTGATCACTTTGCATTTGTCGCACATCGGTTTTACCGAAGGTCTCACTTTCATAATATCATCTCCTGTCTTTGAGTAAATTGTTCTGTATTTTACGAGCGGCTCCGCCACGTGATCCGACCTTTCGTCAGATCGTAGGGACTCATTTCGAGCTTGACCGAATCCCCTTCGATGATACGGATATAGTTCATTCTCAGCTTTCCCGAAATATACGCCGTAATGACGTGTCCGTTCGTAAGCCTCACTTTGAACGTGGTATTGGGAAGCGCTTCGATCACTTTTCCTTCTGCTTCGATTACGTCGTCTTTCGACATGATTTCCTCGCTTATTCCTTTATTCTTATAGCGTCAGTATTTCTACGCCGTCCTCGCGGACGACGAGCGTGTTTTCGTAGTGCGCCGCGCTTTTTCTGTCGGCGGTGACCGCCGTCCAACCGTCGGGCAAAACCTTGACTTTCCAGCCGCCCGCGGCAATCATCGGTTCTACGCAGATCACCGTACCCGCTTGCAGTCTCACTCCCGTTCCCCTTCTGCCGAAGTTCGGAACGCTCGGATCCTCGTGCATTTCTCTGCCGATCCCGTGACCCGTATAGGAACGGATCACAGAAAAGCCGTTTTCTTCCGCGTGGCTCTGCACCCTGTAACTGATGTCGTAGAGGGGCGTGCCCGCCTTTAATCCCTCAATCCCTTTCCAGAAACACTCCTCCGTCACGCGGACGAGCTTTTTCTTCTCTTCGGAAATTTCGCCGATCGCAAAGGTTCTGCAACAGTCTCCGTGAAATCCGTTCTTATAAGCCACGATGTCCACGCTGACGATGTCGCCCTCTTCGAGCGTTCTGTCGTCGGGGATTCCGTGAACGACCACTTCGTTGACCGAAACGCACGCCGAAGCGGGATAGCCGTAGTACCCGAGGCAGCTCGGTTCCGCGCCGCTCGCTTTAATGTATTCGTAGACGAGCGTATCTACATCCTTAGTCGTCATGCCCGCCTTGATCCGTTCGCCGACGAATTTAAGACAACCGCCGACGATCGCGCAGGGCTCACGCATGAGCGCGATTTCCTCTTCGCTCTTGAGATGGATCATTTTACCAACTTGTCAAGAACTGCCTTGACCTCTTCGAAGAGAACTTCCGCGGGGGCTTCCGTTCCCGTAAAGTTGAGGATCAGACCTTTCTTTGTATAATAATCGATGAGAGGTGCGGTCTGCGCCGTATAGACGTCGAGACGGCTCTTGACCGTTTCGGGATTATCGTCCTTTCTCTGATAGAGCTCTCCGCCGCAACGCGAACAGGAGGTTGCTCCGTTCAGCGTGGAAACGTGATAGCTTTCTCCGCATTCCTTGCACACTCTTCTGCCGCAAAGTCTGTCCATCAGCAGCGAGAAATCGATGTTGATATTGACGACCCCGTCGATCTTTGCGAACTTGTCGAGTTCTTCCGCTTGGAACGTGTTGCGGGGAAACCCGTCGAGAAGATAACCTTTTTTACAGTCGTCCCAAGTGAGACGGTCGCGCACGATGTCGCAGGTCACTTCGTCGGGTACGAGCTCGCCCTTATCGATGTACGACTTTGCAAGAAGCCCGATCTTGGTGCCGTTTTTGATATTCGCACGGAAGATGTCGCCCGTCGAGATATGCACGAGACCGTAACGATCCGCGATCTTGGTCGCCTGCGTGCCTTTGCCCGCTCCCGGGGCGCCGAGTAAAATCAAATTCATATTGCTGCTCCTATTTTAACCGTTCAGTCTGTCCGAGCGAAGTTTTTGAGGAAAATCGCTCGAAAGACAAGAAGTACGCGGCTTTCCCGAAGGGAGTGTACAGAGACGTACATGACCGAGGGAAAACGCAAGTACGACACAGTATTTCGAGATGAGTTTACTTCAAAAACCCTTTGTAGTTCTTCATCATGATCTGCGATTGCAACTGTTTATCTAACTCCAGCGCAACCGAAACAACGATCAGAATACCCGTTGTAGAGAACACGTTGACAAGGTCGTAGCTCGCCCAGCTGAATACCACGGAGGGAATGAACGCGACAAGCGTTAAGAAGATCGCGCCGAACAGAGTAATGCGGTTATTGATCTTTTTAAGGTATGCCGCCGTCGGCTTTCCGGGTCTGATTCCCTGAATGAATCCGCCGTTCTGCTGAATGGACTTAGAAACGTCTTCGGGATTGAACTGGATCTGCGCATAGAAGAACGCAAACGCGAAAATCAAGACGCAGAGCACTACCGAATAGATGAGCTGTCCGTACCATTCGCCGTTGCCCGAGAACCAAATCTGCAAATTGGTGTGCGCCGTAGATTCGGGCCAGAACAGACTGATTATCATGGACGGGAAGGAAACGATCGCATATGCGAAGATGAGAGGCATAACTCCGCTTCCCGTGATCTTCATGGGAATGACGGAGGACTGACCGCCGTACATCTTTGTTCCGCGCACCTGCTTTGCGTACTGAACGGGGATTTTACGTTCCGCCAAATCCACGAACGTGACGAGGAAGAAGATAATTGCAGAGAGAATAATGAAGATTCCGACTTCGAGAAGTCCGTCGCCGACGCCGAGCGTGCCGTTGCCCATTGCGATGAACTTATTCAGAATGGACATACCTGCCGTAGAAACGATACCGAGGAAAATGATCATCGAAATACCGTTGCTGACGCCGAGATCGGTGATGCGCTCGCCCAGCCACATGACGAGAAGAGACCCCGCCGTGTACACGATTGCCATATAGATGCCCGCGACCCAGACGGATTCGCCGAACAGATCCACACGGATCGCATTGCTCTCGTTTGCAAAGTTGATAATAATTCCGACCGACTGCACGATCGCAAGAACTACCGTAATAATTCTCGTAATCATGGTCAGACGCTTTTTGCCCTCTTCGCCCTGTTTGGAAAGACGTTCGAGCGCAGGGATTCCCACCGTTAACAACTGCACGATAATCGAAGCGTTGATATACGGTCCGATACCGAGCGCAAACAGCGTTCCTTGCGAAAGCGCGCTACCCGTAACGCCGCTCATGAGTTGCAGGAAATCGTTTCCTTGAATCGCCGTTTCGAACTGCGCTCTGTCGAGCCCCGGAACGGGAATATAGCAACCCAGACGGAAAACAAGAAGCAGAAGGAGAGTTATAAAAATCTTCCTTCTGATGTCTTTGTTACGAAAGGCGTTTTTTAATGTTTCAATCATTCTGCGCCTCCTTTCACGTCAAAATGAACGATCACTTTTCAAGAACCTCGCAGGTGCCGCCCGCTTTCTCGATCGCCGCTTTCGCGGTTTCGGAAAATTTTACGGCGCGAACGGTCAGCTTCACGCTGAGTTCGCCCTTGCCGAGAACTTTGAGCCCCGCATTGTTCTTGACTTCTTTTGCGAGCTTATTCGAAAGGACGAAGCCGAGATCGACCGTCGTTCCCTCCGGAAGTTTATTCAGTTCACTGAGATTGATGATGACGTAATCTTTTCCGAACTTATTGTGGAATCCGCGCTTCGGGATACGACGCGCGAGAGGCATCTGACCGCCTTCGAATCCGGGACGGACTCCGCCGCCCGAACGCGCCCATTGCCCTTTATGTCCCTTGCCGCTCGTCTTGCCCAAGCCGGAACCGATCCCGCGCCCGAGGCGTTTTGCGGAAGTTCTTGCTCCCTCTGCGGGAGAAATAGTATCTATTCTCATGATAACTCCTTATACGTTCTCGACCTTGACGAGATGCGCAACTTTTTTCAGTTGTCCGCGAAGCGCGGGAGAATCTTCAAAGGTCTTTTCCGAACGGATTTTCTTCAATCCCAAAGCCGCAACCGTCTCTTTGACGGATTTGACTTCGCCGATCGTGCTCTTGACAAGCGTTACTTTAACCATTTCAATCCTCCTTAGCCTACGATCTCTTCTACGGTCTTTCCGCGAAGCGCGGCGATCTCTTCTGCGGTTTTGAGTTCCGCAAGCCCCGCAACCGTCGCTTTTACGCAGTTCTGAGGGTTCTGCGTACCGTGAGACTTCGTTCTGATATTCTTGATTCCCGCAGCTTCCATGACCGCACGGACGGGACCGCCCGCGATCACTCCGGTACCTTCTGCGGCGGGCATCATGAGAACGGCGCCCTTGCCGAATTTACCGAGTACTTCGTGAGGGATACTCGTGTCGACGATCGCGACTTTGATCATGTTCTTCTTCGCAGCCTGCGTCGCTTTCTCGATTGCCTCGGGAACTTCTTTCGCCTTTCCCGTGCCGTAGCCCACTTTTCCGTTGCCGTCGCCGACGACCATCAACGCCGCAAAGCGCATGTTTCTGCCGCCTTTGACCGTTTTGCTGACGCGGTTTACGCCGATGAGCTTTTTGATAAGCCCGTCGTTCTCTTCCTGTTTTCTCTGAGGTCTGTT
The DNA here is from genome assembly GCA_910588695.1 of uncultured Christensenellaceae bacterium. Classification (GTDB taxonomy): domain Bacteria; phylum Bacillota; class Clostridia; order Christensenellales; family Borkfalkiaceae; genus Gallimonas. Next base: position 166,191 of record CAJUOV010000001.1, on the reverse strand, counting down.
ATCTCTTGCCATGTCTCTTCTCCCCTTAGAATTTCAGTCCGGCTTCACGCGCGCCGTCCGCAAGCGCCTGTACGCGCCCCGTATAAAGGTAACCGCCTCTGTCGAATACGACCGCCTCGATTCCTTTTTCCTTCGCGCGCTCTGCGGCGAGTTTGCCGACGACCTTGGCGGCATCGCGCTTGGTCATGCCGGCGATTTCAGCCTTAACCGTCTTTTCGAGGGTGGAAGCCGAAGCAAGGGTCACTCCATTCACGTCGTCAATGAGCTGTGCGTAAATGTGGTTGGTGCTTCTGTAAACGCTGAGCCTCGGCCTTTCGGCAGTGCCCGTAACCGACTTTCTCACGCGAACGTGGCGGCGTTTTCTTTCCGCATTTTTATCAATTCTCGTTATCATCTTTTACGCTCCTTTACTTCTTGCCCTTGCCCGAAGTCTTGCCTTCCTTATGCTCGACATGCTCGCCCTTATAGCGGATTCCGTAGCCGTGGAAAGGTTCGGGTTTGCGGATCGCTCTCAATTCCGCAGCAACCTGCCCGACAAGTTCTTTGTCGATCCCGCTTACCGCGACTTCCGTCTGCGAAGGGCATTCGAGTTTGATCCCCTCGGGAGCGACATATTCGACGGGATGGGAGAAGCCGACGTTCAGAACGAGTTTCGTCCCCTGCATCTGAGCCTTCCAGCCGACGCCCTTGACTTCGAGCCCTTTCGTAAATCCCTCCGAAACGCCCTTGACCATTCCGGCAATCAGCGCGCGGTAGAGTCCATGAAGCGCGTTGGTCTCTTCTTTCTCGTCAAGCGCCTTAACGTGGACGTGTCCGTCTTCCGTTACAACGTCGATCGCGCCCGTCACTTTGCGCGTCAAAGTTCCTTTTGCACCCTTGACGGTGACGACTGCGTCTTTGAATTCGACGGAAACGCCTGCGGGGAGCGCAATACTCATTTTACCGATTCTCGACATATTCCGCCTCCTTAATAGACGTAGCAGAGCACTTCGCCGCCCACATTCCGGGCTTTTGCCTGCTTATCCGTCATGATCCCCTTATTGGTGGAGATAATCGCGATGCCGAATCCGCCCAGAACTTTGGGCATATTGGCGGCGCCGCTGTACTTTCTCAGACCGGGCTTGCTTGCGCGTTCCAGCCCGCTGATGACCGATTGGTTTTTATCCGTATATTTCAACGTAAGAACAAGTTTACCGTTGTACTCGTCCTCTTCGAAACGCACGTCTTTGACGTATCCCTCGCCCAGAAGGATATCGGCAATTGCCTTCTTCATGTTGGAAGAGGGAATTTCCACGGTCTCCTTCTTGACCATGAGCGCGTTTCTGATTCTTGTAAGCATATCTGCGATCGGATCTGTCATTTTCTTTCTCCTTACCAGCTCGACTTTTTCACGCCGGGAATCTGTCCCTTATACGCAAGATTACGGAAGCAGATACGGCAAACGCCGTACTTTCTCAATACCGCGTGCGGTCTGCCGCAAATGGAACAGCGCGTGTAAGCTCTCGTTGAGAACTTGGGCGTCTTTTGCTGTTTGTTGATCATTGACTTCTTTGCCATACTCGTCTCCTCACTTCTTGAAGGGCATTCCGAGCGCCCTCAAAAGTTCTCTCGCTTCTTCGTCCGTCTTTGCCGTCGTTACGATGCAGACGTCCATGCCTCTGATCTTCTCCACCTGATCGTACACGATCTCGGGGAAGATAAGCTGTTCTTTGAGACCTACGGAATAATTTCCTCTGCCGTCGAACGCCTTGTCGGATACGCCGCGGAAGTCTCTCACTCTCGGAAGAGCGATCGATACGAGTTTGTCGTAGAAATCGTACATTCTCTTACCGCGAAGAGTCACTTTCAGTCCCACGGGCATTCCCTCGCGGAGCTTGAAGTTCGCGACCGATTTGGTCGCCTTGCGGTAAATGGGTTTCTGCCCCGTGATGATTTTCAGTTCGTTTTCCACCATCTGCATGGACTTCTGATTGTCCTTGATGTCGCCCAAGCCCGTGTTGATGACGATCTTTTCGATCTTGGGAACCTGCATGACGGTCGCATAACCGAACTTCTTCATGAGGAAGGGAACGACTTCTTCGTCGTATTGCTTTTTAACTCTGTTCGCCGCCGCAAGACTCTGCTTTTCGGCGGGTTTCTGTTTTGCTTGCGCGTTTGCGCTCTTTTTCTCTGCCATGTCTTTTCCTCCGCCCGATTATTCCTTGCTACCGTTTTCGGGCTCGGTTGCAGTTTCCGCCGCATCCGCCGCCTTCTGGCTGCGTTTTCTCGTTCTCTTCTTGGGCGCCTCCGTCTCCTCGACCGCCTTTGCCTTGCTCTTCTTCGAGTAAGCCTTATCGAGCACTGCGCCGCACTTCTTGCAGACGCGGACTTTCTTGCCGTCGACTTCACTGTGGGCGACACGGGTCGCTTTGCCGCATTTATCGCAGACTACTTCCACGTTCGAAACGTCGATGGGAGCTTCTTCGGTCAGGATTTTGGAAGTCTCGTTCGCCTTTCTCGCTTTTTCGTGTTTGCTCACGATATTCACGCCCTCGACGATGACCTTACCCGCTTTGGGATCGGCTTTGAGTACTTTGCCCTGTTTGCCCTTATATTTGCCCGTCAGTACGAGCACGTTATCGTTTACTTTAACTTTCATCCCGCGCCTCCTTAAAGAACCTCGGGAGCGAGCGAGATAATTCTCATGTAATCTTTCTCGCGGAGCTCTCTTGCGATGGGCCCGAAGATACGGGTGCCCTTGGGTTGTTTCTGGCTGTCGATAATGACTGCCGCGTTGTCGTCAAAACGGATATAGGTACCGTCCGGACGGCGGATCCCCTTTGCGCTTCTGACGATAACGGCTTTTACGACGTCGCCTTTCTTGACCGCGCCGCCGGGGGTGGCGGTCTTGACGGAAGCGACGATAACGTCGCCTATATTTCCGCTCCTACGGAAGGAGCCGCCGAGTACGCGGATGCACATGAGCTCTTTTGCGCCCGAGTTATCCGCTGCTTTCAATCTTGTCTGCGGTTGAATCATGCTGTTTCTCCTCCCTGAATTACTTCGCCTTTTCGACGATCTCGGCTACGCGCCAATTCTTGTCTTTGCTCAATTTTCTCGTCTCGACGATACGGACTTTATCGCCCACGCCGCACTCGTTCTCTTCATCGTGCGCCTTGAAACGAACCGTTCTCGTAATCGTCTTTTTATAGACGGGATGTTTGCTCTTATCGGTCACCGCTACAACGACGGTCTTATCCATTTTATCGGAGACCACGATTCCGACTCTTTCTTTTCTAAGATTTCTTTCCATGATGCTCTCCTTTACGCCTTATTCTGACGGGCGCGGATTTCCGTATTTACTCTCGCGATATCCCGCTTGCACGCTCTGATCGACAGAGGATTTTCAAGCTGATTGGACGCGTGACGGAAACGGAGATTAAAGAGCTCGCTTTTGAGGTCTTTGAGCTTTTTGTCGAGCTCGGCGTCGCTTAAACTGTGAAATTCGTTTGCTTTCATGCTTCCTCACCGCCTTCCGTAGTATTCGCTTCTTCTTTCTTCACAAATTTGCATTTGATCGGAAGTTTGTGCGCGGCAAGCCGCATTGCTTCGCGCGCAATATCTTCGGGAACGCCCGCCATCTCGAAAAGGACTCTCCCGGGTTTTACGACAGCGACCCAAAATTCCACGTTACCTTTACCGGAACCCATACGGGCTTCCGCAGGGTGACGGGTGATCGGTTTGTGAGGGAAGATGTCGATCCATACCTGCCCGCCGCGCTTTATGAAACGCGTCATGGCGATACGCGCGGCTTCGATCTGATTGGATTTGATCCAGCACGCTTCTTCGGCGACCAATCCGTACTGCCCGTAGGCAATCACATTTCCCTTGTTCGCGCTGCCCTTCATTTTGCCGCGATGCTGTTTTCTTCTTTTTACTCTCTTCGGAATTAACATTATCTGCCTCCTTCCGGTTTCTTACCTTTGAGGACTTCGCCCTTATAGATCCAGCACTTTACGCCGATCATGCCGAAAGTGGTGTGCGCTTCCGCAAAGCCGTAATCGATGTCCGCGCGAAGCGTTTGAAGGGGAATCGAACCGTCGTGATAGTGTTCGCTGCCCGCGATCTCGCGTCCGTCGAGACGACCGCTTACCTGCATTTTAACGCCTTTGACGCCCGCGCGCATCGTTCTGCCGATCGCCTGCTTCATGGCGCGGCGGAAAGACATACGCTTTTCGAGCTGAGCCGCAACGCTTTCCGCAACGAGCTGAGCGTCCGCGTCGATCTTTTTCACTTCGGTCACGTTGATGATGACCTGTTTGCCGTTCGTCAGTTTTGCAAGGTCTTTCTTGATCACTTCGATCTCGGAACCCGCTTTCCCGATAAGAACGCCGGGGCGTCCCGTGTAAATGGTCACAACGATCTTACCCGCCGCGCGCTCGATCAGAATTTTAGAGATCGCCGCCGCATAGTACTTCTTTTTCAGAAAAGTACGGATCACGTTGTCCTCTTTGAGGAACACGGAGAATTCTTTTTTATCGGCGTACCACGTAGTATCCCAACCTTTGATGATACCAACTCTCAATCCGTGCGGATTAACTTTCTGTCCCATGTTAAATATTACCCTCCGCTTTCTTCACGTCAAGAATGACCGTGATGTGACTCGTTCTTTTCAGAATGGCGTGACCTCTGCCCTTGCTGACGGGCTGCATTCTCTTCAAAGAAGTCCCGCCGTTCGCAAAACACTCGGCAACGAACAGATCGCTTCTGTCCATGCCCTGATTGTGCTCCGCATTCGCAACGGCGCTCATAAGCACTTTTTTTGTGGGCATTGCGCCGCCGTTCGTAATGTTCGACAGAATAGCTTCCGCTTCTTCGACGGACTTGCCGCGGATGAGAGCGAGCACCGTTCTCACTTTGTAGGGAGAAATTCTGATATACTTCGCCACTGCGTAGGGGCGTTTCTCGCGCTTTTCCTCTACTCTCTGGGCTTTCTTTTTCATATTACTTGCCATACTCTATCTCCTTATCTCCCGGGCGAAGTGGTCTTAGCCGTGTGACCCTTGAAGGTTCTCGTCGGCGCGAATTCACCGAGCTTGCAACCGACCATGTCTTCCGTGATATATACGGGAACGTGTTTTCTTCCGTCGTAGACTGCGATCGTATGACCGACCATCTGAGGGAAAATCGTCGACGCTCTCGACCAAGTTTTCAGAACTCTTTTTTCGTTCGCCTCGTTCATCGTTTCGATTCTCTGCAACAGCTTCGCTTCGACGTAAGGCCCTTTCTTAACGCTTCTCGACATTTTTCATCCCTCCTTAATTAATACGCTTCAAGATGAACTTGCTCGTAGGATTCTTCTTCTTTCTCGTCTTGTAACCGAGCGCGGGCTTGCCCCAAGGAGTCTCGGGTCCCGCATGTCCGACGGGAGATTTGCCTTCGCCGCCGCCGTGAGGGTGATCGTTGGGGTTCATAACCGAACCGCGCACCGTAGGACGGGTACCGAAATGACGGGTCTTTCCCGCTTTCCCTATACGGATAATTTCGTGCTCGATGTTTCCGACCTGACCGATCGTCGCTTTGCACGCAACGGGAATCAGTCGCACTTCGCCCGAAGGCATTTTGATCGTTGCATACGCGCCCTCTTTCGCCATGATCTGGGCGGAGATTCCCGCGCTTCTTGCGATCTGACCGCCGCGTCCGGGTTTCATCTCGATATTGTGCACCATCGTACCGACGGGAATGTCGGCAAGAGCGAGCGCGTTGCCCGCTTTGATGTCCGCTCCTTTGCCGCTGAGCACTTTGTCGCCCACGTTGAGCCCCACGGGAGCGAGAATGTATCTCTTTTCTCCGTCAAGGTATACAAGGAGCGCGATGTTTGCGCTGCGGTTGGGATCGTACTGAATGCTTTTGACCGTCGCGGGAACGCCGTCTTTGTTCCGTTTGAAATCGATGATGCGGTATTTTCTCTTATTGCCGCCGCCGATGTGACGGACGGTAATTTTACCTTGGTTGTTTCTGCCGCCCGATTTGCGTTGATCTTCGAGCAGGGAGGGTTCGGGTTTGCCGCCCTTCGTCAGATCGTTCTTATAGCCGTGCACCGTCATGAGACGGCGTGCGGCGGAAGTCGGTTTATATCTTTTAACTGCCATTTCCTGTTTCCTCCGTTACGACAACGAGTTGAAGGCTTCGATCGGCTTGCTGCCTTCTTTCAGCTGAATGATCGCTTTTTTCCGCGTGGGGGTATATCCCTCGTTTCTGCCCATTCTTTTGAGCTTGCCGCGCTGTGTAAGAGTGTGAACGCTTTCGACCTGAACGCCGAACATCTGCTCCGCCGCAATTTTGATCTGGGTTTTATTGGCGGATCTCGCCACGATGAACGTGTATTTCTTATCCGCGATCCCGTCGTAGCCCTTTTCGGTCAAAACGGGTTTCAAAATGATATCTTCGGGTGCCATCAGCAGTAAGCCTCCTCCAATTTTTTCACCGAGCCCTTCGTAAGAACGACGACGGCGTTTGCCACGATCTCGTAGGTATTGACTTCACCGACGGAAATCGTAGAGAATTTTTCGATATTGCGCGAGGCAAGAATCACGTCGGTATTATTCTCGTCCATGACGACGACCGTTCTCTTATCGAGTTTGAGCGCCTTTCTGAACGCTTCCATCTCTTTGGTCTTGGGCGCGGACACTTTCAGCTCGTCCACCACGATGAGTTCGCCGTCCGCAAGTTTTTTGCTGAGCGCAGAAACGAATGCGCCGCGCTTCGCCGTAACGTTCATCTTTTTGGAAAAATCACGGCTCTTAGGCGCGAATACCACGCCGCCCTTCGTCCACTGCGGTGCGCGAATGGAACCCTGACGGGCTCTTCCCGTACCCTTCTGACGCCAGGGCTTTGCTCCGCCGCCGCGCACTTCGGTGCGAGTGAGGGTGGATTTTGTACCCTGTCTCTGATTGGAGAGATAAGTAACGACTGCCTGATGAATGAGCGCTTCGTTGTAATCGGCTCCGAATACTTTGTCGGAAAGATCGAGTCCGCCGACTTCTTCGCCTTTCATATTGTATACTTTTACGTTTGCCATTGTCCGCTCCTTATGCCTTGACGCTGTTAGAGATCGTGACGATCGCGCCCCTGTTGCCGGGGATTGCGCCTTTGATGAGAATTGCGTTTCTTGCCGCGTCGACCTTTACGACTTCGAGATTCTGAACGGTGACGCGCTCCACGCCGTACTGACCTGCAAGGTTCTTATGCTTGAACACGCGGGACGGGGTACTGTTCGCGCCCATGGAACCGGGCTCCCTGTGTACGGGACCTACGCCGTGCGTCTCTTTCAGACGGTGCTGGTTCCAGCGTTTGATGACGCCCGTGTATCCGTGACCCTTACTCGTTCCGCAGACATCCACTTTGTCGCCTGCGGCGAATACGTCCGCCTTCACTTCGTCGCCAACTTTATAGCCGTCCACTTTTTCGAGACGAACCTCTTTCAGAACTTTGCAAGCGGCGACGCCTGCTTTTTTGAACTGCCCGAAATCGGGTTTGTTGAGTTTTTGTTCCGCCTTCTTTTCGTCGCCGAGTTTCTGGAACCCGAGTTTAAGCGCGGTGTAACCGTCGCTCTCCTCGGTCTTGACCTGAACGACGGGGCAAGGTCCCGCTTCCACGACCGTGACGGGAATCACTTTCCCGTCTTCTGCAAAGATCTGGGTCATGCCCACTTTGCGTCCGATGATTGCTTTAATCACTGTTAAAGTTCACTCCTTAAATTTTTTTTGTTTTTCGCGGTATATCTTTCAAAACCGTCGGAAGATTCCGCATATTCCTCAATACCTTATATATAAAGTATTATCAGCCGAGTTTTACTTTGATGTCTACGCCCGCGGGGAGATGGATGGTATCCAACAATTTCGCGTTGGGGCTGTAAATATCGATAATGCGCTTGTGGGTTCTGAGTTCAAACTGCTCTCTCGAATCCTTATACTTGTGCGGGCAGCGGAGAATGGTGACGATTTCCTTTTCCGTGGGAAGCGGAATGGGACCCGAAATCTTCGCCCCGCCCTTCTGCATGGTCTCTACGATCCTCTCCGCCGCTTCGTCGACGAGAGCGTGGTCGTAAGCGCTCAATTTAATTCTGATTTTCTGACCTGCCATAATAACTCCTATCGTTTCCTTACTGTTTTACTCTGTGCAACGCGTCCGTGCGTATCGAGATCTTGCGATATAAAAAACACTCGTCGTTTTGCGGTGTTTCAACGCAAAAGCCTCGGTAAGTCGCAGGAATCCCGTCCCGCCATTGTCAGCGAAAATTATCTGTCGGAGGGCTTTCGACCCCGAATTTCAGTAACTTCCCGCCTCAACCCAATACGCCGTCCGACGCAGAGAAAAATCCCTGCGAAAACACAGGCTTGATAATAATATCACGAAAGAAAATATAAGTCAAACGATTATTTGAATATTTTCGGAAATTTTTGAATATATTTTAAGTTTTTTATTCGTTTTTCGGTTTTTTGATCACCTTATAGTATACTACGAACAATACGGTTCCTCCGATTACGAGAAGAACCGCCGTCAGCTGGGAGGGAGAGAGAAATCCGACGAGAGTCGCCCCCCGATCGTCCGCGCGCGCATACTCGATACAGAAGCGCCAAACGCCGTAGAGAACCATATAGAAGGGCAACGCATCCTCTTTCCGCGCAAACACGCGCCAGCTGAGCAGTGCAAAGAGTCCCAGCAAAAAGAGCGTTTCGAAGAGCGGCACGGGAACGGCGTATTCCGTTCTCAAAAGGGTTCCGTTCGTAGAGATATGGTGAACGGGCAAAGTATACCAGCGGCGGTCGGGATAGGTCTTTCCGTGACAGCAACCTGCCGTAAGACACCCGATCCGTCCCACGGCGTGCGCGATCGTTACCGCACAGATCACAATGCCGAACACGCGCATCGCATACTCCGAATGCAGTTTGGGCGTTTCGCTCTTGCGGAACATCAGATAACCGCCCAAGAAATAAATGCCCAAAAAGAACGCCGCGCCGCCCAAAAGTCCGCCGTAAAACGTCATGCCGCGCCACTCGAACACGCCTTTTTCGATGTAGAAATAAACGCTCTGCACAAGCGTTGCAGCAGGAAAGCCGAGCGCCACCCCGACCGCCGCGCAGATCATGACAAGAATCATGATGCGTTCGGGAATTTGAAGTTTTCTCGCATAAAGAAGAAAAACGGCGAACGCCGAAGCGACCCCGACCGCCACGATCAGATCGTATAATGTGATTCCCCAAAATAATTCGTAAGGATACACCGCGTTTTCCTCCTTCTCATATTATAGCCGACCGCACTCCGATTTGCAAGCGGTTTTGGGATTGACATTGCTTTTGCTCTTTGGTATAATGACAGGGTATGAAGCCGCTCTTCGGAAAACGCGCGCCCGCATGGAATTTATTTCCTGCGATATTACTCTCCGTAATCTCGCTTACGGCGGTTTTGTTTTTCTATCTCGATCCCTTAAAGACATCGGACAAAGCGCTGTCATCCCTTCTGGAAGCGGCAATCCCCCGCTTTTTTATCGCGGCGTTTCTGCTCGCGGTCACAGCGCAATTCTTTCCGGATTGTCTTGCATTCAGGCGCATCCCGTTCAAAAATCTGTTCTGGTGCGTGCCGCTTCTGTTCGTAGCGCTTGCAAATTTTCCCTTCTCCGCGCTGATCGCGGGCACCGCCCGCGTTACGAGAAGCGAATTGATCGGGCTTTTCGCCGTCAAATGTATTTTGATCGGGCTCGGCGAAGAACTCCTCTTCCGCGGGATCCTCTATGACTTTTTCTCGGAGATTTTCGCAAGAAAACAAAAATCCTGCTTTTTTCCCGTTCTTCTAAGCAGCACTGTCTTCGCCCTCTTCCACCTCGTGAATCTGCTGGAAGGCGCGGGGATTCTGCCCGTTCTGCAACAGATCGGCTATTCCTTTCTGATCGGCGCGATGCTCGCCGTGCTGTACGTGAAAACGAAAAACCTGTGGCTCTGCGTGATCTTGCATGCGTTGTTCGATTTCGGCGGGCTCATGGTTTCCGACCTCGGCGTCGGCGATCCGCACGATCTGATATTCTGGATTCTGACCGCCCTATTCGGAATCCTCTGCGCCATGCATGTCGTTGCGACGCTCGTCAGACTCTGCAAACCGAAAGTATGAACTTTGAACGAAACAGGCGTCCCTAAGGACGCCTGTTTATTTATCTCAATATCAACCAGACCGCCAAACCGATCGCAATCGCAAAGCCGACCGTATAACACACGATTTTTGCGATCTTCATTTTTTTCGGATCGGGCGGACGGTATCCCCGCGGCGTCAGTTCTCCGTCGCAGTGCGGGCACTTCGTCATATGATCCAACACTTCCTGCCCGCAATGCGGACAATTTATCAAATGCCGCGTTACGTTTTTTTCCCGCCGTTCCGCGCTGCGTTCGGCTCTCGACTTTTTCTCCCTCATATCAAGTACCGTAGACAGAGATCAACATAATGATCCCGAACACAACCGTCATGATCAAAAGCACGATAAGCATGGGACCCACCATTCTTTTGACCGCAGACCAATAGGTGTTCCACTTCTCTTTGGCGGTGGAACGCGGCTTGGGGTTTTTCGAACGCGGGCGCTCGCCGGGCGCCGTTACGTTCGACATATCGGCGATCGTAGAGTTGTCGTCGTAATAGACGACCTTCTCCTTCTGCGCTTTCTTTTTTTTCTTTTTATGATTTCTTGGCATGTTCGGTTTCCGATACGGGTTCCGCCTTGTCCGCGTTCATTTCGCAGAGATGGCAAGCGACGAAATGTCCCTCTTCGTATTCTTTATAATCGGGCGAAACGTGCTTGCAAATATCCATTGCATGCGGACAGCGCGTGTGAAACTTACAGCCATATGGCGGATTGGACGCAGAGGGAATATCCCCTTTGAGAACGATCCTGTTGCCCTTCTCATTGGGATCGGGATTGGGCACCGCGGAGAACAACGCATCGGTATAGGGATGCATCGGATGATTGAATATATCGTCCTTTTTGCCGAACTCCACCATGGAACCGAGATACATGACGCCGATCTTGTCGGAGATGTATTTGACGATCGAAAGATCGTGCGAAATAAAGAGATAGGTAAGTTTTCTCTGAATCTGCAAATCTTTCAAAAGATTGATGATCTGCGCCTGAATGCTCACGTCGAGCGCGGAGACAGGCTCGTCGCAGACGACGAGACGGGGCGAAACAATGAGCGATCTTGCAATACAGATTCTCTGGCGCTGCCCGCCCGAAAATTCATGCGGATAACGTTCGTAGTAATAATCTCTGAGCCCGCAGCTCTCCATGACTTTGAGAACGTACTCCTTCACCTCGGAATCGGGAACGATTTTATGTACCTTGACCGCTTCCGCCAAGATACCGCCCACCGTGCTGCGCGGAGGAAGCGAAGAATAGGGATCCTGAAAGATGATCTGCATGCCCGTTCTCAAAGGGCGCATTTCTTTGGGCGAATATGACGCGATGTCTTTCCCCTCAAAGAAAATCTGACCGCCGGAGGGCTGATACAGTTTGAGAATGCTCCTTCCCATCGTCGTTTTGCCGCAACCGGACTCGCCGACGATTCCGAGCGTCTCTCCGGGGTAAATTTTGAACGAAACGTCGTCCACCGCACGGAGCTTTCCCAACACGGTGCCGAACATCGACTTTTTCAGAACGAAATTCTTTTTGATGTGACGGACTTCGAGAATCGCATTTTCGTCGGGAGGAAGCTGTGCGTCTGCCTTTGCCTGTTCTTCGCGCGCGGTCTCCTCTTTGCGGCGCTGAACCTCTTCGACAAACAATTTTTCTTTCTCTTCTTCGGAGAGCGAAAAATATTCTTTTTCGATCGCATTCAAGCGCAGCTGCATTACGATGCAATAGGCAAAAGGGCATACCAACGCGATCAGTACGGAATGCTTTGCGAAATTGCTCTGCTTTCCGAGATGACGGTAAAGATTGTCGAGCCGTTCCGCGCTGCGTTCCGCCCATTCCACGGGAATATACAGCGGAATGAACGACATAAGCACTTCTTTTTTAACGCTTCGCTTATCGCGCCCGAGATCTTCGTTCAGGATTCCGGTTGTCCGTGCAATATAATAAAACAGCCAGAACCCGAGAGTCACCAAATACAGCGTGATCAGCACGCCGATATGCAGAAAATATTTTACGGGCTGCGCGGTTTTTTCCGCTTCGGACTCCGCATTCAACTCTTTCTTCTCTTTCTTACTCACTCTCTTCACCTGCTTTTTCGTATAAGTGACAAGCCACAAAATGCGTAGGACTGAGCCGGATCATTTCGGGATAGTTCCCCGAGCACTTCTCTTTGCACTGGTTGCAACGTTCTTTGAAATAACAATAGTTGGGCATATCGACGGGATTCGGAACATTCCCCGGGATATTGAACAGCTTATCTTCCGAAGTCTTCATCGTAGGCTTGGATTTTTGCAACCCCTGCGTATAGGGATGGCAGGGATTGTGATATATTTCTTCCGCCGTGCCCTGCTCGATAATTCTGCCCGCGTACATGACGACGACATAATCCGCCATTTCAGCGATCACCCCCAGATCGTGGGTGATGAGAAGGATCGACCCGTTGAGTTTCTTTTTGATATTGTTGAAAAGGTCGAGAATCTGAGCCTGTATGGTCACGTCGAGCGCGGTCGTAGGTTCGTCCGCGATAATAAGACGGGGTTCGCATGCAAGCGCCATTGCGATCATCACGCGTTGACGCATACCGCCCGAAAGCTCGTGCGGGAAAGAGGTGTAAACCCGTTCGGGCATAGAAATCCCGACCATATCCAAGAGCTCGACGGAACGTTTTTTCGCAAACGCCCTCGTCGCCCCCGGAATATGTAACAAACTCACTTCGTCGAGCTGATTGCCGATCGTGAACACGGGATTCAGACTCGTCATAGGCTCCTGAAAGACCATAGACATCTGTCTTCCGCGCAGGCGGTACATCTCATGAATGGGCATTTTGGCGATCTCGAAAACCTTTTCTTCCTTTTCGTAGACGCCGATCCCGTCTTCGTCGTATTGCTGTTTGGGCAGCAACACGGGATTTCCCTCTTTGTCTTTAAGGGGATTCCCCTTTTTGTCGAGCGCGGGCTCCAAGACGATCTCGCCCTTTTCGTCTCTCTCGTATACGGGAATGAACTTGCCCTTTTCGTCGCGCTTGTAATCGTTCGCCTTAAAACGGATCGAACCCTCCACGATCTGACCGGAGGGACCCTGCAAGAGACGCATGACGGACATCGATGTGACGCTCTTGCCGCAGCCGGATTCGCCGACGACGCCGACGGTGGAATTCGCGGGAACGTTGATGCTTACGCCGTTCACCGCTTTGACCACGCCCTGATCGGTAAAGAAATAGGAATGCAGGTTCTCGATTTCAAGAATATTGTTCTCGTCTTTCATCTGAGACAAAAATTCCGATTCGGGAACTCTGCGTTTTTTTGCTTTTTCGAGCTTTTTGGTGATCTTTGCGTTCGACTTTGCGATTTCGCGCACCTCTTTGCCCGACAGATAATGTTTGGACGAGGAAGTTTTTTCTTCGCCCTCTTTCTTCTTTTTGAATTTATCGAGAATGCTCATTGCTTACCGCCTTTGTTTGGGGTCGAGCGCGTCGCGCAAGCCGTCGCCGATAAAGTTGAACGCAAGCACGGCAAGAATAATGCAAACGCCGGAGGGGACCCAGACCCAAGGGTTATTCTGCAAAATGGTAGCGTTGTTCGAGATGATCGAAACCATCGTCCCCCACGAAGCGTAGGGTACTTTGACCCCGAGGTTCAGATAGGAGAGCGTCGATTCGTACAAGATCATACTGCCGAGAGACATGGTCATCGATACGATGATCTGCGGAAATACGTTCGGAATCAGATGTTTGAAAATACGTCTTGCGGGGGAATAGCCCATCGCCTCCGCAGCGACCATATATTCCTGTTCTCTCAGGTAGAGAATCTGTCCGCGGACAAGCCTCGCCATTCCCGTCCATGAGAAGAGAGACAAAAGCCCCATCAACAGGTATATGTAATAACTCGTCGGCACGCCGTTCGCTTCGAGAAGAGTTCCCAAAATCAACATGAGCGGGAGAGTCGGCAGACACATGAGCATATCGCAGATACGCATGATGATATTATCCACCCAACCGCCGTAGTACCCCGCGACGCCGCCCAACACGATTCCGAGCACCGCCGACAGAATGACCGCGATAAAGCTGATCGACAGGGAGAGCCTGCCGCCGTACATCAGACGGGTAAAAACGTCCATGCCCTGTTCATCCGTTCCGAGCAAGTGAATGCCCGAAGGTTTTGCAAGGTCGTTGATCCCTCTGTTCGTGACGATGATCTGCACGCTCTCGCCGTAGCCGCCCTCTTCGTCCGCCTGTACGATATTTACCGTATAATCCACTTTCCCCGTTCTGTCCGTTTCGGTTTCGCCCCATACTCGGTAAACGACGGGACCGAACCAAGAGAAGAGAAAAAGCACTACGAGCATGACGATGCCCGCGATCGAAAGTTTGGAACGGAAAAAACGTCTCACCACCATGCGCGTTGGCGACATGAGTTTCACGTTTTTATCGAGCGGAACATCATCGATCACCGCCGCTGCCGCTTCCGCGGTATCGGCATCCGTTTGAACGGGTTCGGCTTCCGCTTTCAGTTTTTCTTCAAGATTTTCGTTGTCCTGCATAAACGACTCCTATCAATCTGCCGATCAGGCGGTCAGCTTCACCCGCGGGTCGACGAGTCCGTACATCAGATCGGCAAGCAGTACGCCGAGCACCGACAAAAACGCAAGGAACATGTTATAGGTCATTATAACGGGAATATCTCCCTGCGTCATGGCGTTCAGCGCGTATTTTCCGATCCCTTCGAGGTCGAACACGTTCTCCGTAATCATTGCTCCCGAAAACAGGGAGGGAATGAGCCCCGCAAGCCCCGTAACAAGAGGAATGAGCGTATTGCGGAACGCGTGTTTGTAGATGACCTTCCTCTCTTTCAATCCCTTTGCCCGCGCCGTCCGGATATAGTCGGCGTTGAGCACTTCGAGCATGTTCGTTCTCGTCATGCGCATTCTGCCGCCGATACTGAGAATGACTACGGTCAGAATGGGCAGGAACATGTATCTGAAATAACTCTCCCCCGGCCCCGGCATACCCGAAACGGGGAACCAGTGCAATTTGTTCGCAAAAATATCTTTGAGGATCTGCGCGAAGAAGAAAGACGGAAGCGAAATACCGATAAGAACCAGCACCGTCACAACGTAGTCGCGGACACTGTACTGATGAGTCGCCGCCGTAATTCCGAGGGGGATCGCGATCATGAACTCAAACACCGTTGCGATGAGCGAGACCATGAAAGAAGTTCCGATTCTGTCCGCCCTGAAAATTTCGGAGAGAACTTCGCGCTGGGAGATAAAGCTCACGCCGAAGTCGAGACTGAACACATTGCCGAGCCATCTGAAATAACCCGTAATGATTCCCGTATCCAAACCGTAAGCCGCTTTGAGCTTCTCTTCGAGCTCCGCCGCCACCTCCGCGTTCTTCGACGTAAGCTCCATCAGCTTGTTATCGATGAACGACGTGGGCATACAGCGGAGCAGCGTATAAAGAATCACCGAAACGCCGAACAGAATCAGAATCATATATAAGATTCTTTTAAGAATGTACTTTGCCATAAAGTTACCGTAAAAAACAATTAGATGTCAAGTTCGATGTTCCAGATCTTTTCGAGGGGCGACGTGAACGGATTGACGTTCTCGTTGATCCCTTTGAGCCGGTTCGAATCGTAAGCATAGAGATTCTGTCTCTGGTAGACGGGCATTTCGATCGCAAGATCGAGCACGATTTCCATTGCATCTTCATAAAGCGGTTTTCTCTCATCCTGTTCGAGAATCGAACGCGCGTCGTCGATAAGGGTACTGAGTTGCGTAATATAACTATACTCTCTGTAATAAGTCGACTGATCCGCCTTGATTTCGCGATAACCCCAAGCGTATACGTTGGTCGCAGTGGAATTTTTGTGGTAGACCTGATACATATCGGGATCGATCGTGGAACCCCAGGCAGCCGCCCAGACTTCGAGCGCGCCCGTAGAGAGCTTGGTGAGCGCCTGCGAATCCGCCTTTACTTCAACGTTCCAACCGAGACCGCTTTCATTGAGAAGCTCCGCCGCCTGCTTGAATACATTGTAGGTGGGATGCTCGGTGATCGAAGCGCCCGCAATCGTAAACTTGTAGGTGAATTTGGTCTCGCCTTCGGATTTTGCCGCGTTCGTGTATTTTGTGATCTTTTCGAGAGACGCAGACTCGCCCGTCCACATCAGATAGTCGCGTTCGTTCGGTTTGGACTGTCCGTTGGCAAGTTTGGGATAAGCCCAACTCTGGTTGGACATCGGCCAATCGATGACTTCGCAGGTATTCGTTTCATAGTACTGCGTTGCAAGACTCGCCTGCATGGCGGACATGATCGCTTTACGCACGTTAAGATTAGGCACTTTGCCCGCGTTGATTCCGATATAACCGTAACCGAGCTGCCAAGCAAAGAGCTTTTTGAAGCCCTTGCTCTCCATACCGGTGAGACGGTCGGAGTTCGGTTTCGTGAACTGAGGCGTTACAAAGTCGATCTCTTTATTTTCGAGCTTGTCGAGCGCGTTGGATGCGCTGACATACTGATACTGGAATTTCTCCGTCTTGACTTCAAAGAGGAAATTCTCGTTCCGCTTGTAATAAATATAATTGTTGCGCCAGAACTCCGAACCCGCGGGATTATCGTCGTTGTCGGCATTGGTCGCCTTGTAGGGTCCCGCGCCCACGGGGATTTCTACGTGCTGCTGGGATTGAATCACTTTCCCCTGGAAGGTCGCACTGCCGTATTCTACGCCGAACTTATCGTTTTCGATGTCGATCTCTCTGCCGTTGGGGTGCTCTGCATCCGCCGTATAATAGTGCGCGGGAGCGACCGAGAACGAGAAGTTGTATTTCGCCTTGGGGTCTTTTCCGTTCAGGGTAATGCGGAGCACGTCGTATTCGCCTGCGTTTTTAGGCGTGCCGTCTTCATTGTGATCGCGCGCGATCTGATAAGTTTTATCCGTGCCGTCCGCCTGCTTGATATTAACGATGGGCTTCTGCTCGCTGTTGAACTCGGTCGTCGCATAATTTCCTTCCACTTTGTGACCGAGCGAAACGATTCCGTCGACGCGGGGATAATTCAATTTTCCTCCCGTCTGACGTTTTGCGAGAATGAGTTCGGTTGCATCTGCCGAGAACTGCGTGAGCACTTCGCCCGCCGTTCCCCAACCCTGTAATACGTTGAGGAAATCTTCGGCAATTTTATCGCCGAACACCCTTTCGACTGCCTTTTCTTTGGTATCGTATTGTTTATAGTCGTCTTCGCCGTTGAACTTTACGATCTTTGTCTTGTCTTTCTTGCCCTGTACATCCAGATATTCGGGCGTGATGTATCCGTCTTCGTAGAGGAAGAAGCGGAAGGTTTCGCTTTCGAATTTGGAAGCCCATTCCTTATAAGGCTCCGTCGTAAGATCGAAAGATTCCTGCGCCGCGTCGAAGTCGGATTCAAGCTCTTTGCGGAATGTTTTCAGAACGAATTCATAATCCTTCAACAGCTTGTCGTTATACCACTTCTCTTCTTTCTGCTCGTTGGACACGGTGCTTTTATAAGTAGAACTGACCGTCCAGTTTTCGATCGCCTTTCTCATCTGATCGGGAGTACAATAATAAGTTTCGGAAGAGGAGGAACCCTGCTTTCCCGCGTCTTTATATACGTCGAGCAATTCGCTTCTTCTCGACTTGGCATACGTATACGCTTCGTCCGCATCCGAGTTGCCGGAAGAAGTATCGCCGTCCGAAATATTCTGCTGCGTTCTGTACTTGGAAAGACCCTTGATCTTGATCGAGTACATCGTAGAAGAACCCGTATAGACGGGATCGAGATATTCGTAGATATTGAACATAACGTCGTTCATCGTGAGCGGCTTTCCGTCGGAAAACCTTATCCCGTTTTTGAGCACGAACGTATAGACGGAATCGTTTCCGTCCGTATCGATCTCGTAATCCAATACGACGGTCGCTTCGTTTTCACCTGCCACGAGCTCGCCCTGCGAATCGGTGGTGAGCATAGAAAGCTGCGTCATACCCACGACGTCCATATCCGCACCTGCGGTCGCATAGAACGGATTGAAAAGTCCGCTGAACTGCTCCGCCATGACGACGATACTGTCGCGTTTTTGTTTACAAGCAGTGAGCGGAAGCGCCGTAGCCAGAATTACACCGCCCGCAAGCACCGACAATGCTCTGATTCCATGTTTCTTCATCTTATATTTCCTCCATTACTATTTCGTGATATTTTCCTTCGAAATCCCTCTCGACTTTGTTGGAATCGGGAATGATCGTAAGTAACAAATTACCGTTCTGCTCTACTTTTGTCTTGCCTTCGCGGAAATCGACGTGGAAACGGAAAATATTATCGCCCAACCCGTAAGTTCTGTCGCCGCAGGCTTTGAGCGTGATCTGCGTTTTGGTAACTCCCGCATTGTTGCCGTTCGCCGTTAAATTGAACTTTGCATTGCTTACTTCGAGTGCGCTGATGTCCCATAGCCGCCACTCGCCGCCGACGGTCACGCCGACGATCTGCGCGTCGTCTTCGATATATCCCGCGAACATTCCGTAGTTCAGCTCCCCTCTGCCCGAAGCGGATTTTATATCGAAAAGAACGTTTTCAAAATCGATATTCCTGATCACCGCTTCCGCAGAGATACTGCCGAACAGCCCTACGGAATTTGCCGTGCTGTTGTATTGCGCCCCTACGTTTTTGAATACGACCCTCTTGCCGTTTTCCCCTTCGATCTTGCCATTGAATTCCGCCGTCATAAGTTTGTTCGGCCATCTGACGGCGTTTCCGCCGACGGGGAATTTGAGCTCGCCGTCCGTTGGATCCAGACTGCAACCGAAATCGAGCTCGTCGCTCAGAACCGTATAGAACCCGTTTTCGTCCGCAATGGAAGCAAACTGTTCCGCTTTCGAAATGCGGTAATAATTGCCTTCGTCGAACTCTACATATACGTTTTGCTTGGGCTCGACGGGCGTCGCCGTTTCATAGTTCATGCTGCCGCCGTGTTGAAGAGGCGCCTCTCTCGTGATCGGGTTTTGACAGTCGGCATCGGAATACGCCGCTTTGAACGTTTTGTTCTCGACCGCGGGAAAAGTGTACACGTCGCTGTACTTATGCTCCATTCTTCCCGTTTCGTTCGACCAATCGGGCACGACTACCCGATCGTATACGATTTTATCCGGATCGGCGTCGTCCTTTTCGTTCTCTTTGCTGGCGACCTGATAATCGAACGTAGTCGTTGCGTAACACTCCCAATTTCCGTCTACTTTATAATAGTAGTCGAATGAAAAGAGTTCCGCCCAACCGGCATAGAGCGTCATTTCGAGCTTTTCTTCGCCCTTTTTGAAATCGACGGTGTCCGTTTTGAAGTCCCACGGATCGGCATACTTGTATTTCGGGGTCGCTTCCTCACGGACGATCTGTCCCGCGGAAGTCGTCCGCTCGGTATAGTACTTATCCGTCAGTTCGTCGTAAATGAGCTTATTGCCGTTGTCGTCGATCACGTCGCCGTCGCCGTCTTTCACTTCTTCGCGCGTCTGATACCAGCCGACGAGCGAATAACCTCTGCGGACGATACTGATGGGATTTGTCCCCGGATGCGGACGTTTTTCGTCGGTCGGTTCTCGGAGCTTGATGTGAACATAACCGTTTTCGTCCGCCGCGTACTTATCGGGATTGAACATATCCACGATAGAAACGTCCGGCGTGTTCATGACCACGCCGCCGCTTCCGTCATACTTCACCGAAATAATGTTCCCTAATTTGTACTGCTCGTCGATTTTCGTCCCTTGGGAGCATGCGCACAGTCCCGCGCAAAGCGCTCCGAGCGAGCCGACCATCAATAGGGTTGCGATCTTTTTCGTCATAAAAAACCTTCGTTTCGTTAGTTTTTATCTTCGCCTTCCGAATCGGATTCCGCGTTCTCCGCATTCTCCGTTTTGCCGTTTGCCTCTTCTTCCGCACGGTTTTCGTTTACCGTCTCCGACGTATCGAATCCGTCGTTCTCGGAAATGCCCGTCTTGGCTTTTTTCTTGCCGAGAAGCATATAAGTCAACAGCCCCGCGAGCACCAGAAGAAGCACTGCTGCAACCGTGAATCCTGCAATGCCGAGCGCGTTGGTGGGCTCTGTATCGCCTGGATCCACAGGATCCGGAGTTACGGGATTCAGTTGCGATTTAAGATACAGAATCGTGTTCTCCGCGTTTGTCAAGCGGTCGTAGTTGGTCACGAGGGACTTTTGTTCAAGGCTCGGAAGCGCATCGTATGCACGGCGCGCCGCTACGACCTGCGACTCGTCCTCAAGCGTGATGTTGGCGGAAAGCGACGCGATCTGCGCGATTACCTGCAAAGTATTATCCGTCGCCGCGCTGCTTCCGAATACGAACGTACTGAAATACTTTTCAAAGATAAACGTTTCGTATCCCGATCCGTTCGAAGGTCTCACCATCACGAGGCGGGGAACAAAATGTCCTATGCGGTCTACGAAGTTCGCGCCGAAATAGAAGTTGTTCGAACTCGACGCGTTCCACATATAATAGTCGGAAATACCGAGCCCCTCGTAACCGCCCATATTTCCGCTCATGGGAGTATTATCGGAAGTCAGGTAATAAGGATCGAACTCCTCTTCGAGAACGGGCGCATAATAGCTCTTGAATACGACCGTCGTAAGATTTTTACAACCGTAGAACGCTTTGTCGCCGATTGCTTTTAACGTGGACGGAAGCGTTACGTTGACGATGCCGGCATTTTCAAACGCTCTCGCGCCGATGCGTACCGTACCTTCCTCCGCCGCGAATGAACCGGATTTCAACCCGATCGGATAGCAGACAAGTTCGAGCCCGTTAGGAACGACTGCGTAGAGCACGTTGTCGATCACCTTGACTTTATCGCTCACATCGTAGGTCACGACTGTTCTTTCGCCGACTTCCTGTTCGTTGAAATAGATCTTCTCGGTTCTTGCGAAATCTTTGATCTCGCATCCGTAGAAGGGATTCTCGCCCAACACCGCGAGTTTGTCGCCGAACGTCGCTTTCGTCACCTTGGAGCCTCCGAAAGCGAAGGCGCCCAAAGTTTCCGCATCGGTCAGCGCGACTTCCGTGAGAGCGGTATTCGCAAACGCCCACGCGCCGATCTGTTTGACGCGGTTCAGATGATTCACAACCGCAAGATTTTCACAGTTCGAGAACGCCCTGTCGCCGACCGCAGTACCCGCGCCGTTCAGCGTGATCTCCGCAAGCCGCGTACTCGCAAAGGCATAATCGCCGATTTCTTTTACGTTTTCGATTCCGAGAGCGACTATTTTCGTGCCGATGAACGCATAATTTCCGACTTTTCCGACCGTCGCGGGAAGCGCGTTATCCGAAGAACCCGCAACTTTCACGTCGGTCAAAGAACTGCATTGCGCAAAAGTATAGTCCGCAATCTCCGTAAGCGCGCCGTTGAGAATCACGCTCGTTAAAGCCGAGTTGTAAGCAAACGCGCCCAAACCGATCTTAGTCGCGCCCGAAACATCCGCCGTCGTGAACGCAGGACCAAAATCGGAATATTTATATCCGACCGTCATGAGTTCGCCGTCGACGTATTCGAGCTCATAGGCATATCTGTAAGAATTGCGGTACAGCCAGAAATCCCGCGTTCTCGTACCCGAGAAGGCGCCCTCGCCGATCTCCGTTACTTTGGACAGATCGATCTCTTTGAGCGAATTCGCATTCTGGAACGCATAGTCGCCGATCTTCGCGCCCGCGCCGAGCGTGACCGAAGCAAGTCTTGCGCTGTTTCCGAAAGCATAGTTTCCGATCGTTACGTTGTCGCCGATCGTAAGCGATTTCAGTTGCGAATAGACGCCGTCTTCGAATCTGTATTTGTAATAACTGTAAGTCGTGCTTTCGCCGTTTTCGCCCGTTACCGTATAGTCGTACTGCTCATAGTGATTCTGCAAATTGGACTGCGTCTTTTCGGTGCCGTCGAATACGAAATTCTCAACGGGGTTGTAGAACGCCGCTTCGCCCAACACCGCGCCGTCCCCGATCGAGACGGTTGCGAGCCTGATACAGAACGCGAAAGCATAATCACCCACTTTCATGTTTGCGGGAATAGATACGTCCTGAATATTCGTAAACGCAAACGCGCGGTTTCCGATTTCTTTTACCTTCGTAAGATCGGGCACCTGTTCCAATCTGCCTGCGTTCATGAACGCATAGTTGCCGATCTTTTCGAGCATCGGGAACTCTACGGAGCTGAGGTTCGCGCAATCCGCGAAAGCGTAATCCCCGATCGTTTTCACATTGTTGCCGATTACTTTCTGAATGGAGCCGTTGCCCGCAAACGCGCCGTTTGCGATCGATTCGGAATCTCCGAGATCGAGCGTCGTCGAACCGTACTGAGGCGCGACGAGTATAAGTTCGCCGTTCGCGTTATAGACAAGTTTTCCGTCTTCCGACACCTTCAGGGGGCTTCTTGCAGCAAGCGTGAATTTTTCTACGCTGGTCGCGCCGAACGCCTCTTCGCCGATGACGGTAACATCCCTGCCCAGCGTGACATATTTCAGACCGGAGCAGCGGAAGAACGCACGCGCGGGAATGACTGCCGCGTTGATATTTACGCGGATCAGACTCGTACAGCCGCTGAACACTTCTTCGCCGATCTTGATTTTGGAAGCCTTGAACTCCACCGAGTTGAGCATCGTATTGTCGCGGAACGCGCCCGCGTCGAGCGACTGTGCGGAAGCGGGCAATTCCAGCTTTCCGATCTTGTTTTTCTCAAACGCGTAAGTTCCGATCGCCACGATCGAATCCAGATTGACCTGCGAAAGATTGCATTCCGCAAACGCTTTTTCGTTGATGAATTTCACGTTCTCCAAATTGACTTTCGTCAATTTTTCGCAACCGTAGAACGCGCCTACGCCGATACGCTTCAACGTGGAAGGAAATACAACCTCTTCAAGCGCGGTCAGTTTTGCAAACGCATACTCCTCGATGGCGGTCACGCCCTCGGGAATAACGACTTTGGTGATCGTATTTTCACCGATGTACATCTGCTTGATGTAGTACGGATCCTCGTCGTCGATCACGTCGCCGTTCTGAACGTCTTTTTCGACATATTCGTAATTGGAGAACGCATACGATTGAATGGTCGTAATCCCCCTGTCGTCGGGAATGACGACTTCGCCGCCCAATCCTTTATACGACATGAGATAAATGCTGTTTGTAGTGAACGGGTCTTTGATATTGAGCTCGACCGTGCCCACAAAGAAAGTGACCGTTCTGTTCGGATAAGCGATTTCAAGCGTCACGTTGATCGTAGCGCTGCCCCGTTTGAGCGCGACAATCGTTCCGTCTTCGGAAACAGACGCGTTTTCGGGTCTCGACGAGACATACTTCAACTTCGGCGAATATTCGGGGAAATAATTGTCGATCTCGCAGATGAGCTTGATGCTTTCGGAGGGGAACATCGAAAGGGAATACTGATTCCCGAAATCGTAAGTCCCGCCCGTAGTGCCCACGCCTCGGTCTTCGCTCGATACCGAATAATATGCTTTGATCGTCTGATATTTCGATATTTTCGCTTTATTTACCTGAGGAGGATCATATTTTTTATATCCCTCGTCCCCCGGTTGAAGAACGCTGATCTTGATGCTTGCACTGACGGGATTGCCCTTTGCGTCTTTTCCGCTTGCCACGATGGTCGTGGATTTACCCATACCCGCTTCTTTTGCGATCGCGGTCTGATTGACAACGCCGACAATGTCGGGATTGACCGATTCGAAATCAAGCACCTGCTTCCAAGTTTCCGCGGGGAAAATATCGAGTACGGTAGTAAGATCGAGGGTCTCGTTGGGGCTGAGCTTAACCTCGCTCTCCTCAAAGTACATCGCAAGAATTTCGTCGGGAACGCTCAACTCGTAAGTCGCCGAGTTCATGGCGTAATCGTAACAGCTTGCGATAAAGCAGTTATTGTTATAGACGATTTCGGAAGACCCCGTCTGATCGTTATACTTGATTCCGACGGACTCTTTGATCTGAGCGAGATAATCGGTCAGCTCGAACGTCACTTTCGAAGTCGAGTTGTAAGAAGAGTAGACGGGCGTCATATACTTGCCGAACGAGCTCATCGTAAACCGATACTGGGGATTCGTCGATTCGGTGATCTGACCGAACTGAACCGCCATGGCATAGTGGTTGTCATAGATGTTCACGTCCGCAAAAAGACGGGTCTTCTTGGTCGACTGATCGTACTCGGTGCGGTAATCCACGCCCGTCACAATGGGCGCTTCGAAGTCGATATAGAGCGGGAACGTAAAGGTATCGCGCTTGTTCTTCTGCTGCGATTCGTCGCCGTCGATATACGTTTTGACCGTCACCGTGTATTTGGTATTGTTTTTAAGATTCTGTTCGAGCACGCTGAAATCGACTTTCAGACTGGACTGATAGATATGTCCGCCGTTATTGCCGAAAGATTTACGCTGATTTTTGTCGCCCGTAGTCCAGATCGTCTTGCCCGTGGAATCCTCTACGATCGAGAGTTCCCAACGTTTGACATTTCTCAAAAATCCCGCCGCAATCGAATTGATCTTGTTGAGCGCGGAACCGCTTCCGTCCTCGAAGTTGGAGAGCGCAATATGATCTTTATTCGCGGCGACCTGCGCCATCGCAGGGTTCTGATTGAACAAATATGAACCGAGCGTGGAGATATAATCGGAATAGAACCCGCCGATCACGCGCGTCGCGTATGCGTCTGCCATGAGCTTATCTTCGGGATCGAGTCCGGCGTTCAGTTCGTCTGCATTGGTGTCGTAATATTCTTCGTCGAAAATGGGAGCCTGCGTCCAATCGCCGTAGAACGCGAGGAAAGGCACGCTGATATCGACCGAAGTTCCGCTTGCCGCGCTCATGGTGATAAAGCCTTCGACATACATGCCGTTTTCGAAGGATTCGTCGAGATATTTTTTATCCGCGTCGGAAAGCGTGATCTTAACGGTAACTTCCGCGCTCCCTTTGGCGGGAACGCTCACTGTGCTGCCGCTTACCGTTCCGTTTTTCACGTTTTCGATCGCCGTCGCAGGACTGAGCAAATATCCGTTCTGCGTCACGGTGGTGTCGCCGTGGCTCGTATAGATGGGGCTGACCCCCTCCGTCATAACGATACTGCCGATATTATACGAAACTGCCGAACCCGTAACGTTATTGATTGCAAAGGTCATCGTATAGACGCCCGTCTTTTCTTTATCGTCGCCGAGCTCGAGCTTGCTCTTATCCATCTCCTCCCCGTTGCGGAACGTGGAAATATAAGCGGCGGTCGTGGTCGCTTTGGTGATGTTGACGAGCCCCGCGCCCTGTTTTCTGACCGCGTAGGGAAGTCCGTTCTTATTGCGGACAATGTCCGCCGTAGACATGGCGAGCTGATTGACGCGCTTGGTAACCTCGATCTCGTCGAGTTCTCCGAACACGCTGTCGCCGAATTTTACATATTGACGGATCAACGCCGCCGCGCCCGCCATATTGGGCGCCGCCATCGAAGTTCCGGACAGCCTGTCGTAATCCTGTCCGGGAACCGCCGAATAGATCTCGCCGCCGTGCGCCGTAATCTCGGGCTTGATGCGCAAATCGGAAGTGGGACCCCAAGAGGAGAAGTCCGACATAAAAGGACCCGCAACCTGATTTTTGCTGATTCTGAGAATTCCCGTTCTCGAAGCCGCGAGCTTTTCGCCCTCGTCCTGCGAGATGGAGCAGACCGCGCCGATATCCGCGCCGACCGACATGGAGATGGAGCCCGACACGTTGTTATAAATAATAATACCCGCCGCGCCGACAATACGGAGCGCAACGTCCACTTTCTCTTCAAACGTATTCGTTCCGCGCTTTACGAGAACGATTTTGTTTTTATAATATTCTTTATCCCCGCTGTAATCGGAACGTCTGCCGATTCCGGGAATGGTGACGTATTCGAAATCATAGCTCTCTACGTCGCCGACCGTTTTCAAAATGTCGTCGACAAAGCTCTTGGTTTTGTTGGAGGATACCGACGCCTCCGAGAAATACATGATCTCGTCGTTAAAAAGGAAATACGGGGTTTTGACGCCGCCGACGGATGCGACCGAAAGCGACGCTTCGTATGTGGAAGGAGAGCCTACCACACCCGAATCGGGATTGGAGGTCAACGGATTGCTACCGTTCTTTTCCGAACCGAACACGGCGTTATAGTCGTTGCCCGCCGCCGTGATGAGCGAAATCCCCGCTTCTTTCACTCTGTTGTAGATTACCTGCACGCGTTCTTCGTCGTCCTGCGTAGTAAAGCCCGCGCCCGAACCCAAGGACATGTTGATCACGTCTACGCCGAGTTTCACGCAGTCGTCGAGCGCGGCGACGAGCGACGAAGTTTTCGCGCCCGCAGTTTTATCGGAGAAAACCTTCATGATCGCAAGCTGCGCATTGGGCGCGACACCTGTGATCACATCGTCGTTCCCCGCAATAATGCCTGCGACGTGCGTTCCGTGCTCGGAATCGATCGGGAATACATCCGCGTCTTTATCGCCGTAATCGTATGCAAAGGGAACCTTTTTATTGACATACACGTCCTCGCCCGTCAACCCCGCCGTCGTCTGCGAAGCAGAGAGCGGAGTCGTCGAATCGTTTACCTTCGCGCTGACGCTGGAAAGCGTAAACGCTTCGTGCGTTGTCGTAAAGTTGGCGGGATCGAATGCGGAGTGCGTATAGTCGAGACCGGTATCCAGTACGGCAACGACGACTCCGTCGCCCTGATGCTGACAGGACGAGCTGTCGAAAATTCCCGTTTCGTAAACGTCGACTTCGTTCGTAACGACCTCTGTTTCCGCAGGCGCGTACACTTCGCCGACGATCAAAGTCGCCCGATCGCCGACAGCGTCTGCGAGTTTATAGTAATCTTTTGCTTTGAGCATGACCTCGAATCCGCTGATCACGGCGTCGTATTCCGTGCCCATTTTATAGGAAATCTGCGCCTTGTCGAGCGTGCGGATCAGTTCGTCGCAAGCCGCTCTGTTCTTTCTTGCCAGCGTTTTCGCCGAAGCCGTTCCGAGATAGTCCGCAAACGTTTGCTTTTTTGCAGACTGATTATACGCATCGAGCTGAGAAACCGTATCCAACGACAGAATGACGGAAATCTCCTGATTATCCTTGACGTTCTCGCTCAAACGGTAGACGACGTTGCTGTCGAAATATTCTTCGAGATTGTTCCCGATAGGCGTATCTAAACGGGTAATTGCGTCTCCCTTTTCTGCAGACGCACGACCCGTTTGATTTGTGTTTTCGATCGCCAAAGCGACGACGCTTGTCGAGAAGCACGCCGCCATTCCGACGGACGCAATGCTCAACGCTGTTTTCTTGAATTTTACCATAATCGTATGCCTCTTTAATCGCCCCGAGTTCAGGCGCTGACCGGTTCGATCTTTGCGACCTTTCCTCCGTCAACCGTCTCGATCGTAATTTTGTACTGCGCTCCCGAATACATTGTTGCGATATAAATGCCCGTTGTCGCATCATAAGCGGACTCGCTGACAATATAGTCGGTTCTTCCGATGCGGAACGACAGAACTTCGTCGCCCAGAATATCCACATAGGACTTTCCGTCTTCGCTGTAAACCGTTTCGACGTTTTTGATCACTTCGAGGGAAACGCTGGCGTAAGGTTTTACCAATTTATCGTTAATGCCGCTTCCGATCTCTTTCTCCGTCATCGGAATCTTATAGAATACGGACGAAGTGATCTTCTTTGTATCGGGATCGGTCTCTCTTACGATAATGTTCCAAACGTTTTTGATGTTGAAAATCGAATCCGGTTCGATTGCCGTGACGGTTTCTCCGTCAACCGTTGCGATCGCAAGAGAATACAGTCTTCCGGGCGAAGCGCTCTCCTGTTCGGATGTGATGACGCGCTGAACGGTGATCTCGTAGTTGACCCCGCCGACCGACTGCGTAAACTTCTGCTCTCTGCAGAAGGATACCATACGGTAGGTCACCATGCCGAGGCTGGTATCCAGCTGGAACACACCCTTGTAAGTGTAACCGTCGCCGCCCTTTTCCGTGCTGTGATCCACGGTGACCGTAAAATAACCGTTGCTGCTCTCGCAGGGTTGCTGTTCGAAATTGATGATATTATTGTTCGTATCCAGACACTGAACGGTCTCGCCGAATTTACCCGTCATGAACATGCCGCCCACGGCGTCGCCCTGTTCGTCATAATTTTCCCAGATCGTAATATGTCCGAAGAAGGGAACCATCTGCTCCGCCGCCGAAGTAGACCCGAGCAACATAGCGTAGAGCGCAACTGTGTAGCGGTACAAATAGGAATCCGCGTCAACGTAGAAGCGCATGTTCTGCACCGTGTAATTACAATTCTCGACGGTCGAAGAATAAGTCAATCCGATATCGTAACGGAAATTGCCGAGCATGATATACGTTTCGTATACGTCGGGAGCGCTCTCCTGTCCCTCCGCCTTGGGAAGCCGTTTTTTGACGACCGTACAGTTATAGTCGCCCTCTTTGAAATCGGGATCGCTTCCCGCAACGGGCACAAGACGAACGGTGCCTTTTACGGAAAACTCCGTACCGCCTCCGGGGATGAACGAAAGTTTTGTAAGATCCGCTTTCGCCGTTTTCTTACCTGCCGAAAGCGTGATAAAGTATTTTTCGCTGTTCTCTGCGGGACGGGTGAACGAAATCGTCTGATCGTTATTTTTATAATACGTTTCGCCGCCGCGCTCGATCGTAGTCTGGAATCCGTTCTCGATCTCTTCGCGGATATAACCAAACCGGTTCACCGTCACCAAAGCGTTGTTTTTATCCTCTTCGGTCGCAAAACGGTAGATGGCAACCGTACCGTCTTCCTCTTCGAAGTAATAGTAGCGCTCGGCGCCGTTGAACACCGCAAACCCGTACTCCGTGAACACGAGCGAAGAAAGACTGCTGTTGTAATAAGAAATTCTGTTGCGCTCGATGCTCGTAGCGATCCCGTTGGATCCGTAGCTGTAAATCCGTGCAAACGTCCCGTTGTTCGCCACATAGTAGAACAAATTGTAGTCGCCTTCGGTGATCATTGTATAGCTTCCGCGTTCCGCCGAGCCGTTCTGCGTGTAACGGATTGCGCCGCCGACGTCGTCAAGCACAAGCACGGAATAATCCGCTTCGTTCACATATGTGTTTGCAATTCCGTCGTATTGTACGAAGAACGCGTTGTAAAGCGAATCGTTTACGGAAATTGCGCCCGTTCTTCCCTTCATGGTAAGCGCGGGAAGCCCGTTGACCTGATAAGAGAACGTAACGATACCGTCCGCAGACTTGGTATAATTCCCTTCCGAAATCTTTTTCAGCCCGTTTTCCGCATCCGGATCGTTCTCGTCCGCCATTTCGGACAGAACATAGTATCCCTCGCCGTCAAGCATGAGATATTTTCCGGTCATTGCTTGGTTATCCATTACGAGATAGTTGCCGAATTCATTCCCGATCAGCTCAAACGTCATGTTTGCGCTGTCGAGTTTGAAATACAGATACTCTCCGTTGACGTAGATATATACGATATTGTCTGTCGAACCGTCTTTGTTCTGACGGGTGCGAACGCGGTACTGGCTGCGGTAATGGTTTCCGAACGTATCGGTATATGTCGCATCGAATCCGGAACCGTCGAGAACGAGCGTACCCAATGCGGAGGTATAAGTCCCCGCATTCTCGCTGAGAATGGAGAAATAATTGCGGTTATTCGCCGTTACGATGACAAAATCAAACGGATCCGCGGTATGCCCCTCGCCGTCTGAACCGCCGAGGAAAGAGAATACTCCGCTTTCTTTCGCCTCATAGGATCCGACATATGCGCGGCTGACGTATTCCGTTCCTTCGCTGTTCATGACGCGGACGGTGTAAGTCGCACCGCCTTTGCCGTCGAAAGTGATCGTTTCTTTACTGTCGGTCGTTCCGTCCTCTTTGTAGAGATATGCCGTACCGTACAGCGAATCGTAACGGATGAAAGTGCCGTTCTCTTCGTTGATTTCAAGGTAGATGTAACCGCCCGAAGTGGTAACGCGCGTCACGCCGTTATCATTCGTTTCGTAAGTTCCCGTTACGCTGCTCGCCTCGTTCTTCTCCGTAATAATCGCAAAGCCGCCGACGATCGTGAGCGTCATTCCCTTCTGCGCGCTGTCTGCGGGCGCATGGTAGACTTTGGAAAATACCGTTTCGCTGTTCTGTATATCTTTCTGCGAATAACGGTAATACACCCGCTTCGAAATTGCGGAAGTATCGAGTGCAAACAGGAATTCGGAAATATTATCGATGTTGAATTTGCTGCCCGAATGATCGATTCCGGAAACTCTGTCGGTGACCGTAAAGAGATAGAGCCCCGTATCTTCATCTTTTACATAGGTGCCCGTTGCGGATTTTACGAAACCGTCGTTCGACTCGTAGAGATTTGCCTTCCCCTCTTCTTCGTCGTTGATAACGAGAATAGGCGCGTAAACCTGATCTTTTCCGCTGCTGTCCTTGCCCTCGTAGTAATAATACTCCATATAGCCGTTCGGCTTGCGGGACAAAGTATAGTAAGTCACGAAACCCGCTTCGGTATTAAAATCAAGATGCGCTTCGAGCAAGAAGGTATAGACCTCACTTCCGGCAGTCGTAAGCGTAACGATGTATCCGCCGAAATAGGAAGTAGTCAGCGTATACAAACCCTTTGCTACCGTCGAGCCGTTCACATAGGTCGCGTTTTTCACGCCGTCGAGCGTCAATTCGCCCGCGTTCGTGCCCGTAAAAGTCATATCGAGCGACTTATCGTAGATCATATATCCGAACAACGCGCCCTCTCTGATGAGTTTCGCATTGCCGACCACGGAACTCCCCTGAGAAGAAACCGAGATCAAAGGATAGGAATCCGTATCCGCATCATAGTAATATTGATAGTTGGTAGGCGAGTTGCCGTTGTAATAAGTCGCGATCCCGTAACCGTTCAGCGACAGGCTGTAATAGGGCTTAGTAAGCGATCCGAGCTGAGAACCGCTCACTATGAGACGGGGTAACATTCCGAGCGCAACTTCCTCTTCGTTGCGAATCAGAAAGACCGCTCTCGAACTTCCCGACTGAGTGGTAATGTTGGACAGGATAAAATGAATCGTCTTACCCGCGACGGCGGCAGGACCTTCGTTCCCGAAAGTTGCCGTAAATTCGTTCGTCTCGGTATCGATCGTATAAGTTCCCGTTGCCTTCGCTTCTGCGCCTTCTCCCGTTTTTTCGATGTACTCGATCGCATCGTAACGCTTGAAAGACAGGATAATGTTTTCGTTAAGACCCTCTTTCATCGAATACAGCGAAGGCTGTCTCTCTTCCAGCGTCTTATTCTGATAGCAGAACTTATCCCCGTCGAGAAGTTTTCCCGAGAAGAGAAGATTATCGCCTTGCTTATCGTAAAATGCGAACTGTTTATTCGAAGGAGTATACATCCCCTTAAAGTATTTTCCGCCGCGGTAAAGATAAATGTCGCGGGATTCGTCGCCGAGATAAAAGATCGTATCGGAACCGCCGAACATATCGGAATAACCCTTATTCCAATACGCGTAGAGCGTGGCGTCTCCGCTCACGAAATACTTTTCTCTCTTGACTTCCGAATCGTCGCCCTCCGTTTTGTTATAGAGAACCGCATCGATAAAGTCGATCGGATAATCGTTCTTTCCCGTCGCGCTCTCCGACCAACCCGCAAACACGTAACCCACATTGGAATAGAGATCGTAGGGAAGCACGAACTCTTCGTCGTAATAGTATTGATAACTGTATTCCGACGACGCGGTATCGCCAAGGTTGGCGTTGAGTCGGATCGTGTAAAGCTCTCTGTTGAAATACAGGACGAAATGGTTGTCCCCTTCCTGCGGCTCGTCGACGAGATCGCCGTTTGTAACCGAACCGCTGTGCGAAATTTCGTGAAAACCGGTCATCGAATATTCCACGTCGAAATCCGTCTGCGCGTAGGCGTAGAGCGTGACCGTCTCTTTCTCGAACTCGTCGATTCCCGTTTTATCCTCAGCGCGCAGATATTCGATGCTCTGCATCCAGACATCGATGCTATAACCCACTTTATATTTTGCGGTCAGCGTCGTCGCCTGCGCGGGCATTCTGAACGCGCCGCCGATCTCGCTCGTTCCGTTCTGCCATGCGCCGAACTCATAGCCGGATTTTACGGGAACGTATTCCGCAAGATATGCGGAAACGTTCGTTCCCGCTTTCAGATACAGATCGTCGGCATTTGAAAGAGAGCCGCCTTTCAGATCGAGCGTAAGTTTATAGAGCTGTTCCCATTTTGCATAATAAGTCGTACCGGTCTCGGCGACCGCGCTCGTCACGGGATCGCCCGTCAGATTCTCGTTCGTATACCAACCCGCGAACTCCCACTCCTTTCCGCGGGACGAAGGAACGGGCAAAGTAAACTCCTCGCCCTTATTTACCGTGATGTCCGCAACCGAAACGTCGGTGCACATTGTATTAAACTGATAACTGACCGTTTCCGTCGTTTGGCAGGAAGCCGCGATAATGCCCGTAAACGCACAGGCTATCGCCGAAACCGTCAAAAGTATTTTCTTCATTTCTTTTCTCCTTATGAAATGATAAGTTCCTATTATCCCTTGTAGTCTATCATTATACTTTATTTTGTCACGCTCTGTCAAATAAAACAAACTGCAATAAAATAACAAATCCTAAATTTAACAAAACAATCACAAAAAGAGTTGTTTATAACAGTTTTTACGAATTATTCAAGAAATTGCATGAATAATCACATTTTTATAACTGAATATATACGGCGTAGAGCACCGTCCCCACGGGCGCGGACGCCACGTCCGACACAGTATAGGCAATTTCGCCGTTTTCACTCAACGACCAGCCCGCAAACGCATAACCCGCTCTGTACGGCGCGCGCAGCAGATTGATCTCTTCGTAAAAGTCGAACGTATCCTCTTTTACGGTAAGTCCCGTAACATAATTACCGTCTTGGGAAAGCGCAACGTTCCACACTACGGGACGGCGGGAAGAATTCCAGCCGATTCCCCAGTCGACGTTGCGGTTATCGTCGCTCACGAAAAACGTTGTTCCGTCGCATCCGTAGAAAGCATGCGTGCCGATATTGGAAACGCTTCCGCCGATGATCACGCATTGCGCGCCCCCCAAAGAGTTCCCGTTTTCGTCCTCGGCGTCTTTCCCCAGATAGTAGAACGCGCCGGCTTCGATCTCGCGCACGCTGTCGGGAATCACAAGTTCGCTCACCCCGAAATTTTCGGCAAACGCGTAAGCGCCGATCTCTTCTACTCTGCCGAGGTCGATCGAAGTTACCTTGAAGCACTGCAAGAATGCGCTGTTGCCCACTCTCTTCACGCTTTCGGGCAAGACGATCGCCTGCAAAGATACGTTCGAACGGAATGCGTAATCGCCGATCTCCTCCACGCCCTCTTCGAGAATCAGGTTTTTCAGTCCGGTACAACGGCTGAACGCGCTTGCCCCGATCTTCTTGATATTTGCGGGGATAGTGACCGACTCCAATTTTTCGCAACCGTAAAAAGTATACGCGCCGATCTCGCTCACAAGATCGTTAAAAACGACATTCGTCAGATTGGTGCAACCGTAGAATGCGAAATCCCCTACGCTTTCGAGGCGGAGCGAATCGGACATATCCACAACGGAGAGCGATTTGCATTCGTAAAACGCCGAACGCCCTATGGAGCGGATCGTTACGGGCAGATACTCGATTCTCAGATCGCTGCAACCGTAAAACGCGTAGTCGGCAACCGTTCTCACGTTGTCGTTGAACACAAATCCGCGCAGTTTTTCACAGCCGTAAAACGCTCCTTTTCCGATCCTCTGCATAGAACTTTGCGAACTGTTCTCAACCGTTACGAGCGCCTTGCAGTTATAAAACGCGTAATCGCCGATCCCTCTCGTACCGTCTTTCAGGCGGACCGTCTCTTTGGCTTCAGAATTTTGCGTATCTCCCGCTTTGAATTCGCCCGTGCATGCGATCGCCCAGTTGTCCGCATAGATCACACCGTACTCGTCGGGATTGGAATAGAGCCCCGTCCCGAAGAACGCATAAGTTCCGATGCGTTCCACGCTCGACGGGATCAGACTGTTCTGTCCCGAATAGTTGATCGTATTACAATTATAGAACGCATAGCTATCGATCACTTTGAATTTGGAATCCGCATTCATATTAAAGCTGATCCCCTGCAGATTTTTACAATCGTAAAATGCGCCGTAGCCCAAAACTTCGAGCGCGGAATTGCGGTCGGCAGCATCGAACGTATGCAACGCCTCGCACCGGGCGAACGCATATGCGCCGACGTACTTGATCTCGTTCGGAAGAATGACGGAAGCGAGCGCCTTCTGATTTATAAAGGTTTGATCCGCAATGCCGATCACTCCCTCTCTCAGACAGTAATCTCCGTCGTATATCTCATCGCCGAGCTCGTTCATCAGATTGACGACTTCTCCCTTTTCCCTCGAATATCCGACCAGCCAATCGTCGGCATACATAAAATTATTGTCGGCGTTAAATTGATCGGTATAAAACTTAGTCGCAAAAAATGCGTCTGCTCCGATTCTCGTCAAACTGTCGGGAATCGCGACCGATTCCATTTTCACGTTATACATAAACGCAAAATTTCCGATCGACTCCAACCCTTCCGGCAGATCGAGCGCAGTAAAAGCGCACTGTAAAAACGCTTTGTCTCCGATCGTTCTCAAGGTTCCCGCAGAGCTGAAATGAACGGTATCGAGCGCCGTGCATGCCGAAAACGCGCTTTCACCCACAGACTCCAACGCGTTGCCGAAACTCACTTCTTTCAGATTGATCGCCGAGGACAACACGCGGTTTCCGATTTTGGTGATTTTATCGCCGAAAACAAACGATTCGAATGCGGAGCAGTTATCAAACGCGGCGGTACCGATCTCGGTCACGTTGTTCAGATCGACCTTCTTCAAAGAACGGCAATAGGCGAATACCGAATCTTCCAACTCGGTGATCCCTGCGGGCACGGTAAACGTTTCGAAACCGCACGACTGGAACGCCGATTTTCCGATGCGCGTCACTGTATCGGGAATTTCGATGGATTTGAGCTTGGCGCAGCTGTAAAACGCGCTTTCGCCGATGTTCGTCACGTTTTTGCCGAGTTCGAGCGTTTCGAGGCTGTTCGCCTTACGAAAAGCGTAATCGCCGATGCTCGTGACGGGCTTGCCGCGATAACTGTCCTCCAAGACGAGCCGGGTCGCGAGCGCGCTCGCCGACGCGATCTCGTATTCCGAACCGTTGTTGATGAGCTGATACTGACAACCCGATTCATAGGCTCTGTCGAGAGAAACTACAGCGGACCAGCCGGAATCGCGGAACCGCGAACCGTCGCCGACCGCTTTGACGCGGATATCGTAATCGCCGACCGCAAGATAGGAGAGTGCAAGAGATTCGCGCCGCGACGACGCCTCTTCCGTTACGCCCGTCACTACGTTTCTGATGTCCAGAAGATAATTTCTCGCGTTCTCTACGGGCGTCCATGTGAGATTGTAGTTTTCATCGAGCACAAATCCCGTAGGGCTTTCGAGTTCCGATCCGCTCTTGCATGAGGTCAACGGCAATGCAATGCAGACGACCGCCGCAACCGTTCCCGCTATTTTGGTGAATGTCTTCATTGCGTTCCTCCTTTCGGATCGGTTCCGCCCTGTTTTTTCTCTTTTCTGTCCCGCACAATCTCGTGGATCCACTTAAATTTGAATTTGCGCACCGCAATGTCGAGCAGGAACAGCGCCAATGCAAATACCATCAGAATGAGGCGGGGATCGAATACAAAGGTCAGTTCGGTCAGCATATCTTTGAATAACAGCTCCGGCTTGGCACTACTGTCAAAAGTCGTGCCTTCGCTCTTGTTCGTAAGCCCCGTCAATACGCCTTTGAGTTCTTCGTCCGTTTTGCCGTATTCGATGTCGAATTCCGCAGAGTACGAAAATTCTTTATAGTACACGGCAGAAGCGATTACGTTCCCCTCCGCATTTATTTTCTGCAGTTCGATAATATAAATGCCGCCGTCCATCGCCAAAAATTCACAGACGCTGTATTTGTTTGACTCGTTCAGAGGACGGACGATCTTATATCCCGCTCCTTCCCCCGCTTCGTTGAGGGAAACCGTTTCTCCTTTCGGAGTGCGCATCACGCCGCGAAGAGACTCGCCCTCGTTAAGGGAAGTGGGACAGCTGAGACGGTTGGTATAGTTTTTACTGTCTAATATCGCGTTGATCTCCTGCGGTTGGATCGAGGTGAGCGGCATGAGGTCGTTGATGATGTTATATACGAGCTTTCTGCCCACATCGCTCGCAACAAAGTCTTTCGCCCAGCCGTCGCTTCTCAAATCGCACATGAAACTGCCGACGCTGCCCTTTCCGTACTTCCAACGGGCATAAACGGGAACCTGATATTCGCCCGTCAGAACGAGATCGACGCTTTCGAGATTTTTTTTCTTGACGCCGAAGAACCCGTCGAGCGAAACGTCGACAGCGTTGCCGTCAAGTTTGATCCCCTGAACGATCTGCGAAGTTCTGTTGTAGACAATGGGACGAAACGTCTTCATTACGATCTCTTTGATCGCCTCGGAATTGAGGTCCTGCTTCATCGCAGTAGAAATCTCGTCTCCGTTCCCCTGGAACGTATAATATCCCGAACCGGGCTCTTCCGGTTTGATCTTATCGAACCATCCCTCTTCGCGCGAAGCGGCAACAATGTTCTGAGTAACGGGACCGCCCTCGCCGCCCACGATCATGATGGATACCGTAAGGTGGAGTTTCTCGTCCTCATGGCACTGCCTGACGTATTCCGCGCACTTATTTCCTTCCTCTTCGCCGATTTCGCCGTCCGAAATAATGATGATGTGGTTTTTCTCCATTTGCGCGGCTCTGAGCTGTTCTGCCGCGTGAACCACAGAGGGAGTAAACACGGTACCGCTGTTTGCGGAATCGATTTTACCGATCGCCGCTTCGATCTTGCTCCTGTCCGTCAGCGGCGTCAGCGGCAGAATGTCGGAATAGTCCGAGCCGAGAGTCATAATCCCGATCTTATCTCTTTCGCTCAGCGAATCCAATGCGGCGGTCACTCCGATTCTCGCCCAATACAAACGGGATTCTCCGTCCTGCATGGCGGTATCCATGGAACCCGAAACGTCGACGACGATCATAACGCCTGCCGGCGGAGTGTATTGAATCGCCTCCACGGGAAGCATTTTCTGATAGTCTTTTCCGTACATATCCCTGCGGTTATAGGCGTGCGCTTCCCCCGAAACGGGATCTTTTCCTCCCACCGTGAGCATCCCCCCGCCGTATTCATAGACATAGGAATACAACAGTTTATCGAGCGGGATTGCCCTGTTGACCAAATCGGAGTTCGCGATATTGTTCATGATGACCTGATCGTAGGCCCGCAGATCGTCTACCGTTTCGGGAACGATCCCCTCTTCGGTGCCCGACTCCGTGTAACGGACGACCGTATCCTTCTGCAGATTGAAAAGACTTACCTCGTAAAGTCCGTCTTCTCCGAGCATATTGCCGTCGCGGAGCATTTCGATAAGCGTAACGGAATCCCCCTCGAAATACTCGAAGATCAGCACCTTATTGAACACTTCTATATTTACATAGGTGTAATATGCGTTGTTGATCTGCATGCCGTCGCTCGAACCCTCCGAAACGGGAACGAGTTCCGCCTTGATCTCATGAATCCCCTCTCCTGTAAAGGTGTGTTTAAGCGGAATCACCTGTTCGCCCTCTTTGAGCGCGACAGTATATTCGAGCGTAGCTTCGTCTCCGCTTCCGATCTTTACCTGCTCGCCGTTATCATAGAGATTGATGCGCACTTTGCCGGCATCTTTGGAAAGCACATTGAGGGAAAGAGTGCATTCCGTATCTTCCGTCACCTGCACGTCGGGAAGATCGATGCTTAAAATCTGAAATTCTTTATCGCTGTAATCCGACGAAACGAACACCGCGTCAAATTTTGTTCCCTGCGCTACGATCCCCGCGATCACAGAGGACGAGACAATATTGCCGTCCGTCTCTTTTCCGTCGGTCACAAGCACGATTTTGCCCGACTCGGGATGATTGAAAAGCGTTCTCGCGTATTCGAGCGCCGATTCGATGTCGGTCGCGCTTGTATCGGGAAGTTCCGCTTGTTTGTATGCCGCGTACACCGAACCCGCGTCGGAGGTGATGGGCACGGCATAGACCTGCGTCAACCCGAAAGTCACCACGCCCACCGAAAAATCCTGATAAACGCTCTCTTTCAGCAAACCGTTGATAAAGCCGTCACGGTCCTCCGCCGCTTCCTCCTGCGTATTGGAAAGATCTACGACAAGAATGAGTTCGTTCGCGGGATTTGCAACGCTGCGCACGAACGTGATCCCCGAAAGCGCCAGCGTCACAAGCACGATAGTCACGCAGTGCAACACGAGAGACAGGATACGGTTTCGCGTTCTTCTGTACTTTTTCGCCGTTTTGAAATAGGGAATCAGCGACAACCCTATAAGGGGAATCGCCAGAAAAAGCAACCACCAATAAGTAAATTCAATACTCATCGACTCTTCTTCCTCCCTTTTATAATACGTCTTGCGTCTGCAAGAACCATTCGATAAATACTAAAGCAAGCATTGCCGCCGCAAGATACACAAGAAGATCGTCGTAGGTTTCTTCGTCGACCTGTTCGCGGTAGATAGCTTTGAGCGTGATTCCCGTTGCGGAAATATTGCTTTCGGAAGAGGGAATCTTCACAAAGATATAAGTATCTGCGAGCGCGCTCCCGAACCAGTTGATCTGCGAAAAACGGTAGGTGTCAGGCCGATCGAGTCTGATCGCGGAGGGCAGCGACGTGATTACCCTCTCGTCCGAACCGGATGCGTTGGATACCGTCAGGCTGTTGCCGCGCGCGTTCACCGTAATGTTTTCGCCCACCTCAAAGGAATACCCTCTCACAACGGGGGCGAGATAGCACTCGAAGATATTATTGAGAAAATAAATGAAATCCTGCCGCAACGCGATATTCGAATATTCTATATCGTAAAGAGATACAATCAGCTTCGTCTTCTCATCGTCCTGCAATAAAAGAACGGGATTCCCCTCCATGCTCCAAAGCGGACGGTAAACATTTTCGTCGTAATTCAAAAGACGGGTACACTTGCGCGACCAGATTTTGGAAGCATCGGTGTTTTTGAGCAGCAAATTTTCCTCTTCCTGCCTGAAATAAATGGGATCGTTATAAACGTGTTCGTCAAGTTTTACAAGCCCGACCGGCATGTTGTCGGGATGCGAAAGATATACCACGCCGTCTTGCGGCATCTGCGAAGGAGTATACCCCTCGAAGACATAGAGATCGTACCCCATCGTGCGGACTTTATCTTCCTCCCGAGGGAGTTCGACTTCCGTTACCGTGATATCCCAGACGTCGGCGTAGAGATCGCGCAGAACGCCGAACGCGCCCGTAAAGAACGACTTTCTTTTGGTCGTCGCATACTGGATTTTCAGAGGCTGCTTCCTGCCGCCGTAAAGCGAAAAACTGTTATCCGCGTCAAGGCTGTCCTCTTCGTCGAGATAAAAATGCACGCTGTCGAAATTGTATACGCATGTCTTGTTGGTCTGACCGATCGAATCTTTTCCGATGGGTACGATCACGATATTTTCCGTATCTTTCTCGTAATCCTGTACGGTAATTTCCTGATTGCGGAATACAACCGTCGTCTCGGCGTTGTCTCT
This sequence comes from uncultured Christensenellaceae bacterium, assembly GCA_910588695.1. GTDB lineage: Bacteria > Bacillota > Clostridia > Christensenellales > Borkfalkiaceae > Gallimonas. The sequence goes on along the minus strand of CAJUOV010000001.1, from coordinate 126,288 downwards.
GAGCAAGACGTTGGCGGAATAGTCGACGCGCTGTCCTTTTTTAAGTTCGCCCGTATCCTTATCCACTTCCGCGTTGGCATCGTTGATGGTCACTTGAAGATCAACCGTCTTTGCAATGCCGCCGTAACAACCGAGTTCCACAAAGAACGTATAATAGCCCTCTTCGAACACCGTATATGCATTCAGAATCGCAACGTTCCATTCGTCGTCTTCGGCGACGTTGATCACTTCGATTCCCTCGGGAATATAGCTGTAAACAGTATCCGTATAAAAATAGACAGACGCCGTAGGATTGGAGGTAACGACCTCTTCGCAAAGCGTGACCGCATTGTTGAGATCGGTTTTTCCGTAGGAACAGCCGAGATTATATTTATCGTCAATGAGAGCGCGCAGTTTTTGATTCACTTCATCGCGCGCAGCGAGCCCCGCTTTTCGTACCAAAAAGCTGTCGTTTCCGTCGGAAAGCACAATCGAAACATATCCGCCTCCGTCGATCGTGCGGTTGGAAAGATCGATCACCTGCTCGACCGCCCTTTCGAAACGCGTCTCGCCGTTTTTCGCCGCCCGCATACTGACCGAAGCGTCGATCACCGCAACGACTTCGGTATCGAAAACGCCGTTTTCATTGCGAATGATCGGTTGAGACATGATGAATGCGCCGATAAACAACGTCAGCACCTGACAGATGATGAGAAAAATATTTCTCAGTTTGCTGGTGGGCAGACGTTTTTTACGGTATTTCAGGCTGAGTTTCCAGATGTAAGTACTGGAAACTTCCTTATGTTGGTAGTTCGGTTTCAGGACGTAGATGACGATGAGCGCGATAATGCTCAGAAGTCCCAATAAACCGAGGGGAATGAGTAACGTCATGATATGATTCCTATGTTAAACAGTTCGCCGAACAAAACTTTCTCGATCGGGGTTGCAGTGCTGAGCGATATAAAACCCGCGTCCCTCTTTTTGCAGAATTCGTGAATGTCGTTTCTGAAATCGGCGAACGCTTCCAAATAAGCTTTCCGCATCGCCTTGTTGACCTTTAATTTCATGTTTCTGCCGTCGGCAATATCCTCCGACTCCGCGTCGATCAAATTGATTCTGCCGTCGTAGGCGGGATCGATCTCCTCGGGAAGCAGAATCTGCACGAGCAGAACCTGTCTCTTTTTATAGAGAAGATAATCGACTGCTTTTTTCCAGTTGCTCTCGGTAAAGAAATCGGAAACGATTACACTCAATCCGTTTCTTGCGCTGATGTCGGTGCCCGTAATGCACGCTTCCAAATCGGTATCGCCCTCGAATTTGAGTTTTTCAAGTTCGTTGACCGCCCTGAAAAAGGCGCTTTTGCCGATAATCGTACCGAATTTATTCTCCGCGGCATTTCCCCGCATGGTGTGAAAGGTTACCTTGTCCATGTTATGGATCGCAAGGTAACCTAACGCTGCGGCGGCTGCCATTGTGTAAGACTTTTTGACGGGATTTACCTTTCCCATCGAACCCGAACAGTCGACAAAAATCTGAACCTGCATCTGCCGCTCGTCTGTGAAAAGTTTGATGAAATACTTTTCAAAGCGGCTATACAGGTTCCAGTCGATCCGTCGGATATCATCGCCGAGCTGATAATCTCTGTAATCGGAGAACTCCACCGTCTGTCCGTATGTGCTGACGAGATGCTTTCCTCCGAAATAACCCGAGAGATTGGATTTTAGATTGAACGACAGCGCCTCTAATCTGGAAAAGAAGGTATCGTCGAGGATTGAATTTTTCATCAAATAAGTTAATCTCTGTATTTTTTATTGACTTCGTCGAGAATCATGCGAATGATCTCGTCCGCCGAAATGCGTTCGGCGATCGCCTCGAATCCGAGTTTGATTCTGTGACGGAGCACGGGATATGCAAGTTGGTTGATATCCGAATAAGACACGTTGAATCTGCCGTTGATGAGGGCAAGCACTTTCGCCGCGGAGATAAGCGCCTGACCCGCACGGGGGGATGCGCCGACTCTGATATACTTCTTCGCCGCTTCCGAAGCGCAGGAGCTGTCGGGATGGGTCGCGGAGACGAGCACCATGGAAAATTTGAGCACTTCGGTCGCAACGGGAATCTGATTCGCCGTCGCGCGCATTTCAAGAAGTTGTTTTTTATCGCACACGCAGTCGGCTGTCTCCGCCATGGTTTTCTGCGTCAGCTCGACGATCTGCATGAGCTCTTCGAGGCTGGGATTGGGCACGTTGACCTTGAACATAAAGCGGTCCATCTGCGCTTCGGGCAAAGGATAGGTACCGTCCTGCTCGATGGGGTTCTGCGTCGCAAGCACGAAGAAGGGTTCTTCGAGAGGACGCGATACGCCCATAACCGTGACCGTATGCTCCTGCATCGCTTCGAGGAGCGCGGATTGCGTCTTGGGTGTCGCACGGTTGATTTCGTCGGCAAGAATGATGTTACTGAAAACAGGTCCGGGCTGAAATTCGAACGTGGAGTTGCCCGCTTTGTCCTTGACGATGATATTGGTGCCCGTCACGTCCGCAGGCATCAAATCGGGCGTAAACTGAATACGCGAGAAGGGCATATTGAACACCCTTCCCAGCGTACGGACCAAACGTGTTTTCCCGACTCCGGGCACGCCTTCGAGCAATACGTTGCCGCCTGCGATCATGGCGATAATCGTATTCTCGACGACGTCTTTCTGCCCGATGACGTCTTTGGAAACTTCCGTAAAAATTTTTTTACATTGTTCTTCAAATAAATTAATGTTGCTTTCTGTAACCATAATGCCGTCCTTGTTTATATAAGTTATCTCTTGATTGCATTGAAATACGCTTCTGCGAGCGCCTTGGTCGCGGCATCGTAATTGCCCGACATGATTTCGGCAAGCATATCCGCATACGCCGCCTCGAAAACTGCTCCGCCGTAATCGGTTTTCCCGTCGAAGACCCAACCCATCAATTCGGAAAGCGACGTATTCGGATCATCGTTGGGATCTTTCTCGCCGGAACCGGAATTGGGAGGCATGGGAGGTCCGCCTTCGCCGCCGTTTCCGCTGTTGCCGAGATGCTGCGGCGGAGCGAAATCTTCGGCATTGTCGTCGCCGTAGCCACCTTCAAAATTCTCGAAGCCGATCGTCGCAACGATTTTACCCTGAACGTTGGTGTCGCGGCGCAAAGTCGTTTTAACGCCGTCCGCCCAACGGGTGAACACAAAGCCTGCGGCGGGTTTGAACAGGATGATCTCCCCGTCCTCCCCCTTTTTGACTTTCATCGTGATTTCAGTCGAACCTTCGGGACAGAAAGGACTGTACAAGAGCCCCGCTTCCCCCGAAACTTTATAGACAAGCTCGAATTCCGTCTTGTCCGCCATTGCGTCTTCGACGAGCTCCTTCCCGCTGGGAATTTTACCCGCTTCCGCAAGCCCGTAGACCGTCGTCATCGTGGTGCCCGCGACAACGCCGACCGCAGCAAGCGCGATGATCGATGCGGATACCGCAAGTTTTACAAGTTTGGAATTGCATTTACTCAAAGCGGAAACCGCGTCCGCTCTCTGGCGCTGCATGATATAGGATTCCTGCCCGCCGAACTCTACCATCGTTAAAATTCTTTCGTCAAGCCCAAGCCGATCGAGACGCTTTGCAACGTATTTTTCGGAAGGATAATACAAGAAAAAATAGAAAAGAGGCAGCGAAGCGGCAAAGGGTACGATAAATACGACCGCAAAAATCCAATATCCGCCGAATTCCGTGAACCAGCATGCGAGCGCGGTCACGAGAAGAGACGCGAATCCTACTCCGAGAGCGGAAAGAATTGCTTTCAAAAGTGCTTCTTTCTTCAAGCGGCTTACGTATTCGTTGAGCACTTCGAGTTTTTTGTCCTGCATAATGTTACCTCCTTGTTAGTATAACACGTTTCCAACGTATTATAATAATAACATAATATTATAATTCTTTTTCAAAGTCAAACCAAAATAATGTAAAAATGCAAAAAAACAGCCATCTAATTGCTCAGATAGCTGTTTTTCTTATAGATTTGCAAAAAACTATAAGTTACGCTTATACTTCTTGGATTTACAACCGAATTTACGCTCGGTTTCCGCCGTTTTCTTCTTTCCTCTCCGCGCCGTAGTCGTAGCCCGCAATTCCGATAAACGCCGAAGTGTTTCCGATGTTGCCCCACGCTACGGAAGAAGGCAGCGCCTCTTCGCCGTCAACTCGGATCAGAACTTTCTGCTCCGCAGTCCAGCCGTTGAAAGCGTAATTGCCGAGTTTTGTATTCACGCTCGGGATCAGGAGTTCGCGGATCCCCGTACAGCCGTCGAATGCGTTTGCGCCGATACTCGTAATCGATTCGGGCAAAGTTACATTCGTAAGCGCCGTACAGAAGGCAAAGAAGTAGGTATCGATAAACGTGGTTCCCTCGGGCACAGTGACGGTATTCAGCTGCGTACAGCCAGCGAACATGCCGTCGCCAAGATTTACCGCACCGCCGAGATTTACAGACGTCACGCCAGAACCGACAAACGCATAATCTCCCGTCGCCGATTTTATTCTGCCCGGCAAGTTGACGGCTTTCAGTTTTGTATTGCCCGCAAACACACCGCCGACACAGTTGCTGCTTCCGAACTCATCGATCACGCAGACATACAACCCGCTGTAAGAACTCGAGTCTTTCGCCACTTTTCCGCCGTTCGTCAAATTCAGATCGACAGGCTCGATCCCATCGGGCGTTGCTTCGAATACAAGCGTTTCAAGATTTTTACACGCCGCAAACGCACTCCTCCCGAGAGTCGTCACCGAATAAGGTATCGTTACGGCGGTGAGTCCGCTGTGTATAAACGCGCCGTCCCCGATCGTGACCAGTCCCGCGGGAAGCGCAATACTTGCAAACGGCATACCCGCAAAGCAGTAAGAGCCGATCGAAGTCAGTCTTGCGGGCAAACTGATCGCAGTAAGCGCCGTACCCGTAAACGCTCCCTTGAATCCGTTTCCGTTTTCATCGAGATACGAATAACTTTCGTCGGGCGTTTTGGAAAGCGCGCCCGTTCCGATCGAAAGATTGACTTCCTCTACTCCCGCGGGCGCATTCGCAAACGTAACCGCAGCAAGCCGCGAGCAGTTGAGGAATGCATAAGAGTCGATACTTTCGGTTGAATACGGAATGGTAAACGCCTCCAATTTTACGCAGTTCATAAACGCGCTGTTTCCGATCTTTTTCGGTCCGACCCCGTTAAATTTCACTTCAACAAGCGCAGGAAGATTGGCAAACGCCTGCGTATTGATGAGCACGGTACTCTGCGTCCCCTCTTCGACCCAGTTTCCGAATTCGACGTATGCGAGCATATCGCAACCGAGAAACGCGTAAGAGTCGATTTTAGAAAGTCCGTCGCCGAATACGATCGCATCGATTCCGCTACAATTTTCAAACGCACGGTTTCCGATCGAAGTAATACCTTTCGGCAACGCGACGCTTCCCGTAAGCGAACTGCATCCCGAGAACGCATAGTTCCCGATCGTGCAACCGTTAATAAAACCATCCGCCTCGGTATGACCCGCCGCAGGCACAAAGACAAACTCTTTGAGACTCGTACAACCTTGGAACGCATTCGCGCCGATCGACGTGAGCGTGTACGGGAATGTAACTTTTTTCAGATTGACGCAACCGTTGAACGCATTCGCGCCAATGGAAGTCACACCCTCGGGGATCACGATTTCCGTAAGCCCTTCCGCATTCTGGAACGCATTCGCGCCGATCGACGTGAGCGCGGAAGGAAGCGTAAAGTTTTCACCGAAGCCGCCTTTATAATTCCAGAACGCATAGGAGGCGATCTCCGTAAGATCGTTCGGCAGGGTTACGCTCGTCACGTTTGCGTATCCGTTGAACATGTATTGGTAGAGCTTTGCGCCCTGAGGCAGAATAATTTGCGATACCTGCTGATCGCCCTGATAAGCGGGCAGATAGAACACCGTGCCGTCCTCTTTGGAGACAAGCCACCCGTTCCCGTCGATTTCAAATTTTTGGTTGGCTATGTCGACGGTCAGCGTCAGCTTGTTACAACCGATGAACAAATTGCTTCCGACCGAAGTCACGCCTGCGGGAATTTCGAGCGCCGTCAGACTCGAACAGTTCAAAAACGCCTGATTCGAAATCGTTTCGAGTTTTGACGGCATATTGATCTTTGCAAGCGCGGAACAGTTGTAGAACAGAGTATCGGCAATCGTCGTCAAATCGTCGGAAAGCTCGATTTCCGTAAGCGCCGAACAGCCTTGGAACGCCCTGCTGCCGAACGAAGTGATTCCGCTCAGATCGGCTTTTCCGGGTTTTCTGTAATCCTCCGCAGTCGTACTCTTATAGATGGATTTCAACTGCGTACAATTATTAAACGTATAGTTCCCGAGAGACGTCAGATCTGCGTTAAGAACGACTGTTTCAAGCGAAGAACAACCGCGGAACGCATAAGTTCCGATACTCGTAGCCGCCGATAGATCGGCGCCTGCGAGCGAAGTACATCCGTCAAACGCATAATTCCCGAGCTTTGTCAGATTTGCAAGATCGATTGTTGCAAGCGCCTCGCAATTCTGGAATGCATATACACCCAATTCCGTAATATTTTCGCCGAGCGTTACCGTTTCGAGCGCGGAACAACCCATAAAGAGTTTTTCTGCTTTCGCGCCTGCCGCCGTTGCCGACGAGAGGTCAGCCGCTTTGAGCGAAGAACAACCTTCAAACGCAGACTTACCGAAAAGCGTGACTTTGACCAGATCGATCGCAGTAAGCGCGGAACAATTCTTAAACGCGTTTTGACCTACGATTTCGAGCGCCGTCGTGTCGCTCATTACGGGAACTTGTTTGCCGTCCTTCTCTTCGGTAAGCATTGCGCCGTTTTGATCCAGCTTGTAGAGCGCGTATTCTTGGAGTAAGTCGCAGCCGCTGAACGTATCCGCCCCGATTCCCTTGAACGTTTCGGGCAGGTAGATCGATACAAGACTCTTGCAATCGTAGAACACATATCCGCTCGCGGTGACCGCTGTGATTTTGGCGGTCGCCGAAGTGGTGCCGAGGTATTGAACGCCTGCGGGCAGCGTGAGGGTAGTCAGTCCGGAGGCTCGGAACGTGTGCTGACCGGTCGCTTTCAAGCCGGAAGGCAGCTCGATGTTTTGAAGAGCCGTACATCCGCTGAACATACCGTTACCCAATACTTCGAGTTTATTGTTGAATTTAATCTCGTTCAAAGCGGTACAGCCTGCAAACATACCGTTAATATAGCTTCCGGACGTGCCGATGGCCGTTACAGAGGAGAAATCGATTTTTTCGATCTGCGTACAGCCTTGGAAGCAGTAATTTCCGACAGATTGCAACGTCGACGGCAAGTTGATTTCGCCCTCCGTACTCGTATACGGAATTTTGTACAACGTCGTTTCGGGATCTTTTTCGGTTAACCCCGTTCTGTATCCGATCGTCGTAAGCGCGGTACAGTTTTTGAATACATTCGCGCCGAGGTTCGTAAGATCGCCGGGGAGAATGACTTCTTTCAAGCTCTCGCACCCGAGGAACAGCGACGAATCGTCGCCGACGGCAGCAGACGATGCGCTCTTGCCGATCAACTGCATGTTATTGGGCAGAATCACTTTTTCCACACCGCTCGCGTTAAACGTTTTAGTCCCGATGAAAGTCACGCTGTCGGAAACAGTCACTTCGCCCTCATTGCCGATCACTTCGTCTCCGATCGCGTATTGCACGGTCTTCAAGTTTTTCAGATTGGAAAACATGTTGCTGGAATAAGTTTTGAGTCCCGAGCTTAAGATGATCTTGTTAAGCGACGCAAATCCGTTGAACGGAGAGCCTGTTCCGACCCAAGTCGTAAGGTTTCTGACGTCCACAATCCTCGGTCCCGAAGCGCTGCTGGAAAATGCGGATCCGCTTCCCGTCAGAGAGGTCACCTGCGAAAGATCGACGATTCCCTCCATTGCCGCGATCCGCTCCGCCGTCTGTTCAGGCGTTTCACCGTCTAACGGCTTCAACTTGTCGCTTCTCATTACCGTGGTAAGTTTTTCGCATTTATAGAAGCAATAATAATAAGGCAAAACGGTCATTCTTTCGTCTAAAATAAGTTTTTTAAGCGAAACACAGCCGCCGAACAAATTCTCGGCGTAAGTCTTGTTATAAGCATTCATGACCGACGTAATGCCCGTAAGGTCGATTTCTTCGATCCCCGCGCAGTTATAGAACATTCCCGAGGGGATTGCGGTAACGCCTTCCGCGAAAGTGATCTCTTTCAATGTTTGAGTGTATGCGAAAGGCTGCGAACCGTCGTAATTGGATACAACGTTCGTAAGATTCAGTTTCGGGAAATTATTCACCTTTTTAATGGTGGAATACTGGAACATATCTTTTCCCGCCGTCGTAAGTTCATCCGGCATGGTAACTTCCTGAATACCCGAATAACGAAAACATTGGTACCCGATCGATTTGACGGAATTCGGAATGACGAGCGATTTCATGGAATAGGTGTACTCGAACGCCTGCTCGCCAAATTCCCGAATCACGCCGTCTTCCGCAAATTCAACCGTTTCAAGTCCGATGCATTTGGAGAAAGCCTGTTTCCCGATCGAGAGAACCGCGCTCGGAACCACGAATACTCTGACTGCGTTCTGCCCCATAAACGCACCGTCGCCGATTGCAGTGACCGTTCCGCCGTTAAAGGTTGCGGGAATACGGTACGTCCCGTTATTATCTACGGGCACCGCAGAATATGCCGATGTGATCTTATATTCCAGATCGTTCGTTTTTTCAAAGATCAGGCAGTTGGTTGCGTCGATCAGAACGCCCGAACCTTCGGCGACCGTAATATTCTGTAAATTGGGCGCCTGCGAAAGAGCGCCGCCGATCGACTGCACCGATTTGGAGATGGTAAGATCGGTAAGCTGAGCGCAGCCGGCAAAGAGCGCCGTTCCGAGCGTCAGATTTCCGCTTGCAAGCGTAGGGAACACAAAACTTGTCAGCGCGGTATTGCGGAAAGCATAGTTACCGATGCTGTTCAGATTGCTGTTTCCTTCGCTGTCCGTCACATACAGGAACGTATCGAGCGACGTACATCCGTCGAACGCGCTTGCTCCGATCGAAGTGACTTGTTCGGGCAACGAAACCGATTGCAACATGACGCAACCCGAAAAAGCGCTGGCGGGAACCGCGTCGATTTTGGTGCAATCTTCGAGATTGATCGACGTAAGTTTTTTATACTTGTCAAAAATGCTCGTCGGAAGAGATGCAAGCCGATTGACCTGCTTGCCGTTTTCTTCAACCGTCTCGAACACAAGGGTTTCGAGCGTCGCCGACAAACCGAGTTTTTCAAACGTTTCAAGACTTGCGGGAAGCGTCAGACCGGTAATCTTCGTCCCGTTAAACACATCTGCGCCGAGCTTTTTCAGTTCTTTTGCGTTCGACAGACTGAATTCGCCCGTCAATCCCGTATAGGCAAACGCGTAAGTCTTTATTTCCATTCCTTTGAAATTCTCGGGAATGTCGCCCGTAAACGTGATATTCGTCAGTTGTTCGCAATTGTAAAACGCGGAGGTCCCGATAATTTCAACGCTTACGGGAATTTCAACGCTCTGCAAAACGGTATCGCCCTTTTGATAAACATGGTTGACATATCTGCCCGTAACGCGGAACGCGTTGTTTCCGATCTTTCTGGTACGGGCAGGGAATTTTATTTCGCTTAACGCGGAGCAGCCTGCAAACGCACCCGTGCTTTTGTCATCGCTATACCCCGAACCGGAAACGTCGCCGCTTTCGAACGTACCGTCTTCGATGTCAAGCGGAAGCGTATCGTTTCCGGTCGCAAACAGCACCTTCTCCAACGTGTAGCAATTCTTGAAGGCGCTCTGTCTGATCGTGCCCACCGTGTTGGGAATCTCCACTTCTTTGAGCGAAGAACAGCCTTGGAAGAGTCCTTCGGCGATCTCGTCGATACCCGAAGGAAGATCGATCACTTCAAGTCCCCTCGCGCCCGTAAACACATTGTTCCCAAGCGTGAATTCGCTGTTCGAGCCCCGGAACGCGATCCGTTTGATATTGCCGTTATTATTCAGGGCAAAATCCGCCATCTTCGTAACCGTTTCGGGCACCGCAAGATAACCGTATTGCTCGGCAGGCGCGCCGTCGCCCGTTTCTTTGAACTCGTCGGGCATTTTTGCCGCCTTGTTGTTGGGACCCGCATACAAAAGCGTGGTGACCGCGCCGTTCTCTTTCAGATAGAGAATCCCGTCGACCGAAAGGTAATTTTCATTGCCCTCGGCAACGGTGACGTTCGTCATCGAAGTACAACCCCTGAACAAACTGACGTTCGCAACACCGATCGACGTCAGCTTATCGGAAATATTCGTCGTAGGATAGCTATCGTTCACTTCGAGAAGAGCAATATGCTGCAACGAAGCGGGGAGACTTACGTCCGTGAGATTCGTTCGGTTTGAGAACAGGAATTTTCCGACGCGCGTCACGCCCTCGGGCAGAGCAAACCGAGTGATTCTTTGGGTACCGTCATTCGAATACCCAATCGAATTTTTCGAAGCAAATACTTCGTCACCGAGCGTAATCTCCGCTCCGTTCCGTCCGTCAAACGTAAACGTAAGCAGATTGTCGCAAGTATAGAACGCCTTGTTATCGATCTGCAAAGGCTGATCGCTGTCTTTGAAAACAACTTCTCTCAACGAAGTACAGCCGTCGAACGCGGATTCGCCGATTTGCTTGACGGCAGCGCCGAGCGTAACTTTGATAAGGTCGGTATTGTTTCTGAATACATTTGACGTAATTACTTCCAGCTTGTCGGAAGTCTCGAATTCCGTCATGCCTTTGGGCATAAAGAGAATTCTTTTTTCCTGCTTGTCGTAGATAACGTTGTTCACTTCAGCGTAATACGAGCTTCCGCTTGCGATATTCACGCTGCTCAGCATCTCTCCGAACACGCCCATGAGTTCGATCTCGGGAACGTCCGCGCCGAGATATACGGTATGGATCTGAGACGTTCCGATCTTATCATTATCGCCGCTGACCGTGATTCTCGCAAACGCGCCCAATGCAAAATCAAGGTTGGTACGGATTGTTTCGACTTTGACGACTTCGAGACTTGCGGTATCGCCGAACGCGCCGATCTCCAATATCTTCAAGTTGGCAGGAAGGGTCAGCGAAGCGAGCGATCCGCACCCGTAGAACGCTTTGCGGCGGATCGCAAGATCCGCATTGTTGGGATTATTGCTGAACGTGATAGATTTGAGCTCGTTACAATTCTCGAACGCCCGCTCCTTGATCTCATCCACCGAAGGAATCATGCGGACGGAAGTCAGTTTCGCATTCTTGAACGCTTTTATACCGATCGTTCTGATTCCCGAAGCGATCTGATAGGTCGTTGCGTGATATGCGGGGAAATAGACGATTTCGTCCGCTTTGCAAAGTACGCCGTCCGCGTCGTAATAGTTGGTGTTTCTGTCCTTCGTGTCGCCGAGTTCCTGAATAAAGACGTTCTTCATCGACATAGAAGAAGTCAGGAACGAATCCGTTTCGAGACGCACGAGACGTTTGGGGAAAGTGATTTCGGTCAAAGCATAGCAGTAATCGAAGCAGCTCTCCACTTCGAGCGGCTCGCCCATTTCACCGTTGGGCGCGGGCAAAAAGGTAACTTTCTTCAATTCTTTATTGCTTGCAAACGCACGCTTCCCGATATAAGTTACGCTCGAAGGGATCACGATTTCTTCGACTTTGCCCATGGAATAGAACGCCCTGAGCGCGATCCGCTTGGTTCCCTCGGCAACCGTAAAGGTGCCCGTGCGTTCGGAACGGTTGGGCACGAACATCAACTCGTCGAGCCGTCCCTCTTCGTCGAGACTGTACAGGCAACCGTCGATCGACTTAAAGTGCGCCTGCTCGCCCTCCACCTCGTACACCTCGATCTCCTGCAACGAGTTCATGCCGAAAAGGGAGGAGCCGTTCTGATAAATTCCTCCGTAGGTCTTGACGACCCAATCTTCGGAAGTACTCGACTTCTCCTCGATTTCGGGAGGAATGACAAGATATTGCAAAGAACTGGGAATCCTAAGTTTTTTGATCGACGCACAACTGCTGAACGCATTCGACGCGATCGACTCCACGAGTTTGCCTTCGTAACGCGCAAGCACGGTAACGGTCGAAAGCGTATTGGTCTCGTTGTTTTTTGTTGCGATCAGACCGCCATTCTGGCTGCCGTCCGTGACATACTTAACGCCCATGTTGCCCCATTGCGCGTAGAGCTCCACGGGGGTCGCGGAATCCCCGAGATCGATGTTCCAGTTGAACAGCATATTGCCCGTATTGTCGGTATAAGCGATTCCGCCGTTGACGCTGTTGTACCAGCCCGTGAATTCCTTCCCGTCGCCGTTATATTTGGGCACGGGCAATGGCGTAGACAGCATCTGACCGAACGTCATGGTGAATTCGGTCTGCGCGCCGTCGGGCATTGTTCCCTGATCGCCCGCAACAAGTCTGACCGTGGTGGTCTTTGCCTCCCAGTTCGCATAGATGACGGGGCTGTCTTTGTCGAAAACAATGGTTTCGGTCGTGAAAGACGTATCGCCGTCCGCGCTCGCTTTCCAGCCCATGAATTTATAGCCTCTGCGTTCAAGTCCCGTCGGGAGCGTGATCTCGTCCCCGTCCGCCTTATACTGATTTTCGACTTTGGGACCGCCGAGCGTGTTGAAGGTTACCGTATAAACCTCTACGGTAAACGAAATCTGCGTGAGCTCCACACCCGTGCTGGAATATCCTTTCACGGTGATCACCGTCGTTCCGCTCTTGGTAAACGTTACTTCCTTTTCATTTACGCCGTCTTGTACGATTTCCTCTTCGCCGTCGCCGACCGTCACGCCGTAACTCGTTACGCCGCGCACCGGTCCCCATACCACTTTTCCGTTTTGATATCCGTCTCCCTCCACGGGGCGGAACTCGTCGTGGATATAGACCGCGTCGCTTTCGAGAGAGTTCTGCGCCGCATCGGCGCCGAGCGCGACGACCGTGATCTTGAACTCCCTTCCCGCTTCCTGAAATTCATCCGCGCCCATCGTATATTCGTTCGCGGTAAGCGGGGCTCCGTAAGCTGCGCCATTTTGATACAGCTGGTATCCCGTCGCGCCCTCTACGGCGTTCCAAGTGATTTTATCTCCCACAACATTGACCTGTTCGGGAATCGCAAGTCTTTCTTTGGTATAATTGTACTCCGAGGACTCGGGCGTGTTGTAAGTGCGGTTTTTCGGCGTGATTCTGATCGTCCAATCCCCCGGATTGAACGAACGCATATCATAAGAATTGGTTGTCACGCTGGCGGTAAACGTTGCCTCCGAAGCTCCGTCGCGGAAAAATTCGAGGTCGTAAGTCTTGGCATTTTCGACCGCGTCCCAAGTAAGCAATTCTTTTGCGGAATCGACTTTGAGACCGGTTGCTTTTTCGAGCTCGCGTTCGAGAGTAAACCATTCGGAAACAGAAGAAAGATATCCGCCCGCTTCCGCCGTCACTCTGAACCGCATTCCGCCCTGCTTCATGCTGCAATTCGAAAAGTCGTAACCTGTAGCGTTGAGTTTGGTACGCGCATGCGTATGGGCGGGATCTCCGCATTCCACGTCGATGTAGTATTCCACAAACAGATCTTTCACGGCGGACTCGACCGCTCTGAATCCGAGATAGTCGTCCTCTACCGTAAATTTCGAAACGGGAGCAAGCGCCTTGTTTCTGAAATAAGCGATCGTCGTCTTACCGTCGACTTTCACTTCCACCGTATAATCCCCCGCTTCCAACTCGCCGAAGTCGAAAGCAAGCGAAGTCATGGAACCGCGGTAACCTGCGCCGTCCCCGTTCAAGACGGTTCCCTTTTCGTCTTTGATAAAAGCCTCGAACGTTTTCCCCGAAGCGGGATACGACCAATTCGCGCCGCTCTCCGTAACGGAAACGGTGGGATGATCGCTCTCCCACACCGCGTAGAGTACGGTATCTTCGAACAGTTCCTGATTCTCGTATTTCGCGGAGAGCTTTTGGGAATCCCGATAATTGCTCACCCACCAACCGAGGAATTTCTTCCCGTCCTTGCTCGGAACTTCGGGCAGATTGTAAAGACGGCGGTTGAGCGTCTCCGTATCGGGATAATTCTCATCCGCGCCCGCGCCGTTTCCAAGATCGAACCGTACCGTAAATACGCCCAGTCTTGCGTCGATCGTAATAAATTTTGCGTACACAGTCGTATTCGCAGTTACGGGAGCGTCGAAATCGAATTTTTTCGCAAATGAAGTATCCGTGTACCAATCGATAAATACGCTGTCCTCCCGCGTGGGATTCTCGGGACGCGCCGCTTTTTTTCCGTTCGTGACCGTCTGAACGTTTACCGCGGAGCCGCCGTCCGTATCGAAACTGACCGTATAATCTATTTTTTTATACAATGTATACGTCCTGCCGTTATAATTCAGCGTGAGAGTACCGCCGTTATATACAGCCGTCGCCATTTCGGAATTATCGAAAGTCAGAAAAAGAGTGCCGTTCTCATAGGAAGTATATACGCCTTCTTTTTCACCTTCCCCGAAATTGAGAATAAACGAAGTAAGATTGAGGATAATCGTCTTTTCCGTGCCGTTGTCGTCAAAATAATAAGTCCCTGTAACGCTTTCGGTAATCTGAATATTCTCCGTTGGATCCTTGCACGCCGCAAGCGTAGTAGCACAGACCCCCGTCGTCAAAGATAACGACAGAGCGGCAATCAGCAAATAGTGTTTTCTTTTCATAGCGACCTCCTGTTTTACGTCTGAACCGACCCGATTTCTTCCTTTCTCCCGCCAATATGATTCAAACTGTCTTGATACATTATTTTAAGGATATATATTATAATTATACGGTTATTTTATAACACTGTCAAATGTATCCGTTCCGGAAAATAAAGTTTAACTATAACAATTACGAAGGCAAATCGAAAAATCTATAAGTTCTGCTTATACTTCTTGCCGTTTTCATCGATTAAAGGCAAAAATTTATATTTTACGCTTATAAAAGATTGCTCCGAAGTCTGCTTGCGTAAAAAACCCGAACGGGTTGTCTCCGTTCGGGTTTTTAAGAAAATATCCGCTCCGTTATCCTTTCATATCCGCTCGCCGATCAGTTTGATTCTGTCCAGCAACAAATAATACGCCTTCTCGACATCCTCCGTATCCGCGACCGCCTCCTCCATAGGACAGAGTCCCGTTCCCTCGCGGTTAAAGATCTTTTCTACGAGTTTGCCGTACTCGCACACAATTCCGTTCTTTTCCATATATTCTTTCGCACTGCCGGCCATAAGCCGCGCGAATACGGCTTTTACGCCGCTCCGCACGAACAGCATCGCCGCCGCCTTTCCCACAACCAGATCCGCAATCGAATATCCTTTCAAAGCGACGCCGTCCGCGATCAGATTCATAATCGGGGCAATCCCCCTCTTTTCGCTGAACAGACACTGCCCGTTACGGCAGAGACATATCGTATGTCCGAATAAATTTCTTTTTGCGATCTGCAAATCAGTCATTGTATTTCCCCCGATTTTATCGATCCCGCTTTACCGAGTCAGGCTTACAAGGCATTCTGCGTGTTTTGTCTGCGGAAACATATCAAACGGTTGCACGGAACCGATCGAATATTTTCCTTCGCGCGCGTCGGATCTGACGAGTTCTCTTCCCTCCCGCGCCAGCGTTCCCGTCAACAGTCCCAGATCGCGGGCGAGCGTTGCGGGATTGCAGGAGATCATCACGATCTTTTTTACGCCGCTTTCGAGCAAAAGAGAAACTACGCTTTCGTCCAGACCCGACCGCGGCGGGTCAAGCACCGCAACGGCATTCTTTTCTTTCTTTACGATCGCGGGCAATTCCTCTTCCACGCGTCCCGCGATATTGAACATTTTGTTTTGCAATCCGTTGCGGACTTTCAAACGATCGGCGCACTCCACCGCTTCTCTGACAAGCTCTATCCCGTAAGCCTTTTTGCACTTCTTGGCAAACATCGCCGTCAGAAGCCCGCCTCCGGAATAGCAATCGATCACCGTATCGTTTTCATTCACAAGAGCGAGCGCGCTTTCATAGAGCTTTGCGCGCACATTCCCATTGATCTGAACGAACGTCTCCGCTCCCGCCTCGAAAGTGATCCCGCACTCTTCGCAGGTATATGTGGGACTGCCCTTGACAAGCTGAAATTTATCTCCGAAAACCGCGTTCGTGTTCCCGTCGTTATAATTGAGAAAAAAACCGTATTCCTTAAAAATGTCGTCGAAGAGGGATAAAAGATAGTCGATCCCCTTGATTTCCTGCGTGACGACGAGCACGACGAGATACTTTTTTCCGATTTCGCGCACGACAATGTGCCGCAGCTGTCCCTTACACGTATGCTCGTCATAGCCGTCGAGTCCGCACTTCTCCGCAAAATTCTTTACGGCGGAAATCACTCGCCCCGCCCAACCCGTGATCGGGCATTCGTCCGTCTCTACGATCCTGTGCGAACGCTCCGCATAGAAACCGACAGCCGTCCGCCCCTCCTTTTGCCCGATCGGAAGAATCAGTTTATTGCGGTAACCGTACTCCTTGTCGCTCTTCACGCAGGGGGCGACCTCCGCGTCGATCCCTCCGATTTTTTTGAGAGTATTTCGCACGAGGTCGGTCTTGAACGCAAGCTGATCGCGGTAACGCATATGCTGCAACTGACAGCCCCCGCACTTACCGAATACGCCGCAGGCGGGACGCACCCGCTGTTCCGCAGGCGTATACAGTTCTGCGATTTTTCCGTAGGCAACCTTTTCTTTAACGGAGAGAACTTTGACGAGCGCCTTTTCCCCAGCGAGCAATTCGGGTACGAAGAGAGTAATCCCCTCGCAGCGGGCGACCCCCTCGCCGTTCGAACCGAGGCGCTCGCAGACAACCGTAACCGTGTCGTTCTTTTTCATGACTACCTCCGAATACGTTTGATCAGAAGATCGGCGGATCGTTGGCAAAGAAACAGCAGAACGTCGTAAACCAAAAACACCGCCGTTCCGCCCAGCCAAAGAACATAGTGGAAGTACTGAATCGCCCAATCATACCAGACCGTCTCGTCGAGAGCGAAAAATTCAACCGCGAGAAGCTCGAACGAAAGCCACATCGCAAGATCGAACCAAACCGCTTTTGCGAGAAATACAAGCGGATGAATCCACTTTTTATTGACGTATTTGAACTGCACACGGTTCACGATCGGATGAATCCCGAAAAACAAAAGATAGGGCACAAGCTTGAAAATCGAGAACCCGTAAAACAGAAACGTCAGCAACGCGGATCCGAGAAAGGCAAGCGCCGCTCCCCAGAAAAAATCTTTGGACAGCGGCACCATGAGCGAAAAAACCGCAAGAATCAGTCCCGCCGCATAGAGCACGTTGACATAGCAACCCGCAGTCAATGCAGCGGAAGCCACGGCGCAGGCGATCGCGGAAAGAACGATTTCAAACGATTTGGTCGGTTTTTTCATTTAACGACAGCCGCAACAAAGATTGAAAAGACAGTTGATGCACAGATAGGTATAGCACATGCTCGCGCAAGTCGAACACCAATTTCCGCCCATCTCCCGCTCGGGCGCGGGATTGGGATTGATGTTGGGCGCGCCGCCCGTCTGCGAAGAATAATCGGTCTGCGCTTTCAGTTTTTCGTAGGCGTCTTTATACTTCCCGTTTGCGCCGTCCATCTGGATTGCGATTTCAAGTTGCTTTTTGCTGTCTACGAGCCAATTCTTTTTATAATAAACCACCGATTGCAGATAGTGCCACTCCGCGTTCCTTTCGTTGAAGCCGTCCAAAAGTTCCTGCGCAAGCGGAATATTGCCCGCCTTGATCGCCTTTGTCACTTCTTCGAAGGAATCCGCGCCGTCCGTACTCTGCGATTTGATCCTTCGGGAATCGGTGACTTCGCGGTAAGCGGCTTCGAGCTTGTCAAGCATGCGCGCCGCTTCGTTGCCCGCTTCGCCCTCCTGCCACTTCTCCTCGTTATACTTTTCTTTGAGACGCTCGTAAGAGGCTTTGATCTCCTCATCCGTCGCGTTCTCGTCCACCTCTAAAATTTTATAAAATTCAGAATTCATATCTATACCTTTTTCATTAAGTCTGCCGTCAAAGTCTGCGGTCGAGTTTTTTGAGGTCTTTCCGCTTTTCGCCTTTCATGACGCGGGCGGTCTCTGCGGGAAGTCCCAAAAGTATTATATTGTCCGTCAAGTCCCTGTTGAACGTAAACGGTATTTTCGCAAGGTTCTCCCTGAGGGAATAGAAGAGCGTATCGAAGAGGAAGTGAATATCTTCCCCCGCCTTTTCGAGAAGCTCCGCCCTCGACATCTTTCCGTAAGAGAGCACAAAGGGATTGTACCGCTTTTTTCTGCCGTCTTTTTCGAAATCGTCCAACGCGTCGATGAGATACACCCATTTGCCGAGTCCGTAAAAGAGTAAACCCGTCGCCTCGCTCTTCTTTTCGCCCAAAAGCTCGTCGGAAAGCGCTTTCATCATGTTCGCCGTAGGATCCGCCGCCCTGTCGAATGAGGCGACCTTCTCCTTTTCGATCCTGCTCTGCTCTTTCATATAGCCGTCTACGATTCGGACGAGTTCGGGATATTTCTTTTTCGCGCGCTTAAATCCGCGGCGGAACCAGATTCTGCGTCCGCGCCCTCCGCCGCCGTCCTCGACGTCGTCGGTGAGTTTATAGTAGACCAGCACCGTATTGAGCGCGCCCAGCCGTTCGGTAAGTTCGTCCACGCAGGCAATCGGGAATTTTTTGATCGTATGCTCCGCGCAGTGCGCCCGCTCGATTTTAACGTCGATCCCCGCGATATTATGAAGCAGGGCGGACAAAAACGCCACGTCGTAGGTGAGCCCCATACGCGCCGCATTGCCGCACGCCTTGCCGATCCCCTTGCATACGCCGCAGTACAGCGCTTTATAGAGCATGAGATCTTTTACATACAGATTGGGCAGGTCGTAGCGAACGTAACCGAACAATTTTTATTCCCCCTGATAAAACCCGACTTTGCGATACACTTTAGAGAGCGTTCTGCGCGCCGCTTTGAACGCGCGCTCCTGACCCGCTTTCAGAACGGAAGCGACATATTCTTTATCTGCAAGAAGGCGTTTCTGTTCCTCCTGCACGGGCGCGAGCGAATCGGCGACCGTCTCTCCCACCGCGAGCTTGAAATCGCCGTATCCCTTGCCCGCAAATTCTTTTTCCGCCTCGGCGACGGTGCAATTTTTGAACGCCGCGTAGATCGTAAGCAGATTGGAGACGCCCTTTTTCTCTTCGGAGTGTCTGATCTCGTTCCCGCTGTCCGTAACGGCGCGTTTGAATTTGCGGATGATCGTGTCCCTGTCGTCCGAAAGATACACGGACGCGTTTGGATTTTCGTCGGACTTACTCATCTTCTTCTCGGGCTCCTGCAACGAAGAGATCTTCGCGCCCTCTTTCATAATGCAGGGCTCGGGAACGCGGAAAGTCTCGCCGTACCGGTTGTTGAAACGCAGAGCAATGTCGCGCGCGATTTCGAGATGCTGTTTCTGATCGGCGCCCACAGGCACCAAATCGGTTTGATACAAGAGAATGTCCGCCGCCATCAGAACGGGATAGTCCATCAATCCCATATTGATATTATCGGCGTGTTTTCTGCTCTTATCCTTGAATTGCGTCATTCGTTCCATTTCGCCGACGTAAGTTACGGTGTTGAGCACCCAAGTAAGCTCCGCATGCTGAGGCACCTGCGATTGCACATAGAGCGTACATTTTTCGGGATCGATCCCGCATGCCAGATACAGACTTGCAAGTTCCAGGGTGCGCCTTCTTAAAAGCGCCGGCTCCTGCTTTACGGTGATTGCATGCATATCAGCCATCGCCAGAAAGCAATCGTAGTCGTTTTGCATGGAAACCCAGTTGCGGATCGCGCCCGCATAATTGCCGATCGTCAGATTTCCGCTCGGCTGCACCGCCGAATACAACGTCTTGCGTTCCATAATCCTCTCTCCCGAAAAAACTCGGTATTGCAAGAAGTATATCATACTTTTCACAAAATTGCAAGGCAGAATCTACGCTTTCCGCCCCCTTTTCATTTCATTTACACAAATTCCGCATTCCGTACGCTTCGACGGAATACGGAAAACCGAATTTAGAAAACCGCGCCGACGCATACAGCGTCGGCGCGGCGTTTACATATTTTTTACCATTTGACGGGCGTCGTTCCGTCGGCGGCGTAATGCCAATAGTTGCCCTCGCCGCTCGGAGCGGTTTCGCTGTAACAGTAGACTGCGACGGCGCGGAGCGTATCGTTCGCTTCGCCGTCTCCCGTAGCGTAGGCGATGTCGATTGCGTTCCACTCCTCGCGCGTGCCCGTAAAGTAGACCGTATCGAACCCCGCGTCGTAGAACGCGGCTGCTTTGATCTGTTTGATCCCCTTAGACAATACGACGGTCGCGTCCTTCGTCGCAGAGACGTAGAACGCGTATTCGCCGATCGAATCGCATTCTCCCGCTACGGTAATTTTCGAAATCGTTTCCGTATCCTGATAGCGGTAGAATGCGCCGTCGCCGATTGTTTTTACGTTTTCGAGATATATTTCTTCGATAGCGTCGGACAAATACACTGCATACCCCGCAATTAAATTGCAATTTTTCACGGAAACGCTTTTCAGATAGTCGCATTGCGTAAATGCAGCCTCTTCGATCGCGTCTACGCCCGTCAAATCAATGCGTTCTATACTTCTATTGTAATAAAACGAATAACCCTTAACCGTACCGACACCGCTCTTGATCGTAACGCCCGAAGCAGGGGTAAAATAAGCGAACGCGCCCGAAGCCACGTCGTATTTTTCGCCCTTATAACCCGTCGGCAAAGTGACGTCGCCCAACACGCCGCAAGAGTAGAGCTCCCAGCTGCCGTTATTGTTGTAGAACGCAAATCCGTCGACAAAGTCGAGCTTGCTCGTATAATCGGCGGAGGTATAGATTTCGCCCTCGAAATATATATCCAGATTTGCCCGCTGAAATTGCTTTGTGGCGAGCGCATATCCGAGATTGCCGAAATTCGTCGCATCGCTCGTATTCGTCTTCTGAATATCCAAACTTGAAAGATTGACGAGTTCGACGAGCTTATTGCAGTTGTTAAACGCGTAATTTCCAATCGACTCTACGTCTTTTCCAAGCGTCACCTTGACGAGATTATAGCAGTTTGCGAATGCGTAGGAGCCGATGCTCGTAATGCCGTCCGGTATCACGACCTGCGTCAGCGCGGTGCAATCGGAAAATACGCTGTCGGGCAATGCCGTCACTTTGCTCGGGATCCGAATGGAGGTCAGCGAGCTCAGAGAGAATGCGCTTTTTCCGATTTCGGTAATCGATTCGGGCAGATCGACCTGTTCGACGCTCGAATGACTGAACATATTTTCCGCGATCTTGGTCACGCCCTCTTCGAACGTTACGTTTTTGAGCGAAGTCGCGCTTGCGAATGCATATTTCGCCTCGGTCAGCGTACCGTAGATCGTAACGCTTTTCAGTCCGCTGTAAGAGAACGCGTTTCTCCCTATTTTGGTTACGTTTGCGGGAATTGCAAAGTTTTCGGGAACGGGGCATTCACGGAACGCGTTGTCCGCAATCGCCGTCACGACGTTCGAATCGGTAGGAATCACGCTCGCCTTGCAGCCGAGCACTACCGATTTTTTCGCCTTATTGATGATGCAGTTCCCGACGGCGGTAAAAGTTTCGTTTTCGGGATCGACGGTAATCTTCGTAAGATTGTCGCACCCCATAAACACGCCGTAGCTGATCGAAGAGAGTCCCTTACCGATTTTCAGACTCTTCATGTCCGAATTTTCAAAGACGTGCAAGCCGATCTTTTCGATCGAATCGGGAATCACGAGTTCGTCAAGCCCCACGACGTTCGCGAACGCCGAATCGTAAATTTCGCTGAATGAATCGTCGTTCGGGATTCTGCTGTTCTTGCACCCGAAAAGAAGCACCGTTCTCGTCCCTTGATCGTCGGTGACCGGTCCGATCACGCAGTTGTTCATGGATTTATAACGGGTGTTTCCCGCGGCGACGACGATCTCTTCGAAGTCGCAGCCCGAAAAGACGCTCTGACCGATTTGCTCGACGGACGCGGGAATGGTAAGCGTATGCATTTTCAATCTGGAAAACACGCCGTTACCGATAATTCTGAGCGTATCGGGCAATTCGATTTTTTTGAGATTTTTCGCGCAAAGCGAAAGTCTTTTGAGCTCCTCCACTCCCGTCAACTTGATTTGCTTCAAGGAGGAACAACCGTAAAACGCCTCCTCGCCGACGGTTTTCACGCTTTGGGGCAGCGTGACGTATTCGATTCCTTTGGCATATCGGAACGCACCGTCTCCGACGGCGACGACCGTGCTTCCGTTATGCTTAGAGGGAATGATAAGATCTTTTCCCTGCGCCAAGCCGATTCCCTTTACCTCATACCCGCCGCTCACCGAAGCGTATTCGAGCCCCTCGGTTGCCGACGCTTCGCATCTGGAACAAACGTCGTCATTCATATCGTGTCCGAGCGCTTCGACAAAACTGTCGGTGTACTCCGCGCCGCATTCGCATTTATGACGGGTATATCCTCCCTCAAAGCATTGCGGCGTAACGACCTGCGCTATGTAATTATGCGTATGCTCCGTCTGATCGGGCGGCGGATTCTCTCCGCCCTGCGATCCGCCGCCTCCGCCGCCGCACGCGATTAGCGTCAGCCCGCAAAGCGCCGTGCACGCCGATGCGGCGATCATTCCCAAAATTGTTTTTTTCATCATTCTCCTCCTATCGTTATAAACTTGTGCCTATTATACCCCCCCCCAGCAATCTGTCAAGTAATTTGCAATATTTGTAAAATAAAATATCCGCACGTTCTTGCCGTGCAGAAAAAAATCGACTGCCCCGTAACGGGGCAGTCTCGGAACTAATTCAAAAATTTCAATACTTCGTTTCCGATGTTCGCAGGCGCAACGCTCGTCTTGAACAGAATCGGTTTATATCGGACGTTCTTGATTGCATCGGGAACCTTCATCGCCGTCAAAAGATTGATCCGCTTAACGCATTTGAACGAATCCTTTACGTCGTTGCCCGTAAGAGCATACAAAACGTCCTGCGGGAATTTGTAGGGACTCGCGGTGCTCACTACGATCATCACGCGCTTGGGCGCGAGCGGATCGCGTTTTTCGAGATAACGGTCAGCAACGCTCATCGCAACGCCCGTATGCGTATCCATAGGATAACCGTAATCGGTAAAGTATTCGTAAATACATTCCACCGTATCGTCCTCGCTCGTATACCCTGCGGAGAACTGTGCGCGCAAATCTTTGAGTTCCTCCGCCGAAATATTGTATTTGCCCGTTTCTGAAAGGGCGGTCATGCGCTCTTTGACGAGCGCCGGATTTCTTCCCGAAAGTTCGAACAAAAGCCGTTCGAGATTGGAAGAAATCAGAATGTCCATGGAAGGCGACATCGTTTTATAGAATGTGCGCTTTGCGTTGTACGAACCCGTGCGGATAAAGTCGGTCAGCACGTTGTTCTTATTGGAAGCGCACAGAAGTCTGCCGACCGGAAGTCCCATTTTTTTTGCGTAATATGCGGCAAGTATATTGCCGAAATTGCCCGTCGGCACTGTAAAGTCCGCCTCCTCTCCCATTTGGATCTGCTCGGAAGAAACAAGATCGCAGTAAGCCGAAAAATAATATGCGATCTGCGGCGCAAGCCTGCCGATATTGATGGAATTCGCCGAAGAGAGACGGTAGCCCTTTTCTTGGATTTTACGGATATATTCTTCGGACGTGAAAATTTTCTTGACCGCCGTCTGACAGTCGTCGAAATTGCCCTTGACGGCGACAACGGAGAGATTGTTCCCCTCCTGCGTCGTCATAAAGAGCTTCTGCATCTGGGAAACGCCCTCTTCGGGATAGAATACCTGAATCCCGACGCCCTCCCGATCCTTAAATCCTTCGAGCGCGGCTTTGCCCGTATCCCCGCTCGTTGCCGTGAGAACGAGGATCTTTTCTTTGATCCCGCAGATTTTTGCCCCCTTCGTAAGAAGATAGGGCAGCACGCAGAGCGCCATATCTTTGAACGCGCAGGTGGGACCGTGAAAGAGTTCGAGAAAATACTTCCCCTCGTCGATCCGAACAAGGGGCGCGGGATCGCCGTCGAAACGGGAATACGCCTCCCGGAGCGCGACTAACAGCTCGTCCCGATCGTACTCGTCGAAAAATTTCGACAGAACGGTCGCGGCGCGCTCCGCATAATCCATAGAAAGCATGGCTTCCATCTCTTCGCCCGAAAGCGTGGGAAATTTCTCGGGTACGAACAACCCGCCGTCCGAAGCAATTCCCTTGACGATCGCCTCCGCGCCCGTCGCGCACTCTCCCCCTCGCGTACTGATAAATTTCATTCTCTACTCCTTTTCCCGCCGTATCCGAAAACATCCCTTATGATAAAGGGATGTTTCTTTTTCTTCTGTTTTTGAAAAGCCGCGTATCTCAAAGATACTTTTTGACGAAATCGGGAAGTTCCTCTTCCGTGCAGCTGCACGTGAGCGTAATCACGAGAGAGCGGAGCGCGGCGACTTTATCGAGCATATAGAAGAGCTGCGCCATATCTTTGAGGTTTTTACCCGCGATCCGCGCGACGCCGTCGATATAGATGTATTCGTTGTCGTATCCGCCCGCAATCGCGCCTTTGATGAATCCGCAGAGCGCGTCTTCGCCGGCAACCGAATAATCGCTCACGTCGATGAAGCGGATCTCGCGCTTCAAATCGTACATGTAACGCTTTGTGTCGGTAATGAAAATGAGGTGTCCTTTCGCGGTCGAGATCGCGTCGTTCGCCGCGTCGATAATCTTTTTCGTTTTGCCGCTGCCTTTGGGTCCGCAAATAATTTTGATCATGCCATTCCTCCGTCGCCTTTCGGCGGGTTTCTTTGTTGATTTTATTGTATCAAGTTTTTTCAGACTTTTCAAGAGTTTTTCGAAAAATTTTTAATTTATTCCAAACTCATCAAAAACGCGTCGATTCTGTCTAAACCTTCGAGCATTTCTTCCATGGAGAGCGAATAAGAAAGCCGCACGCAGTCGTCCGCGCCGAACGCCGCTCCGGGAATCACCGCGACTTTCGCCGCGTCCAAGAGCGCGTCTGCAAAGCTCGCGGAATCGGCGATCACCCGATTATCGAATTTCTTTCCGTAAAAATCTTTCACGTAGAGCATTGCGTAAAAAGCGCCGTCGGGAATAATGCAGTATGCGCCTTTGAATTCGGAGATGCGTTCGATCATCGAAAGCCGCCGCCGCGAAAAGCGGGCGACCATTTCGTCGACCTGCGCTTCGGGAGAATTGAGCGCTTTGATCGCCGCGTACTGCGCGATCGAGTTGGGGTTGCTCGTGGCGTGGCTCTGGAAAGAGTCGATCGCCTTGGCGATTTCTTTGGGAGCGGCAAGATAGCCGATTCTCCACCCCGTCATGGCGTAAGTTTTCGACACGCCGTTGACGGTAATCGTATGCTCTTTCATATAATCGGAGACAGCCGCCATCGAAAAAGGCTTCACGTCGCCGTAAACGAGTTTCTCGTAAATTTCATCCGCAAGAACGTAAATCCCCGCCTTTTCGCAGACTGCGGCAAGCGCCCGCACTTCCGCTTCGGTGTAGACGGCGCCCGTGGGATTACAAGGAGAATTGAAAATAAAGAGCTTCGTCTTGGGCGTAATCGCCGCTTCGAGCTGTTCGGGAGTGATCTTGAACCCCGCACGTTTGCTTGCGCGAACGATAACCGGCACGCCGCCGCAAGCCTTGACCACCTCGGGATAGGTGAGCCAATAGGGCGCGGGAATCACAACCTCGTCTCCGTCTTCGACGAGCGCGAAGCAAACGTTAAATATCGAATGTTTCGCACCGTTTGACACAATGATCTGCGAAGGCTCGTAAGAAAGACCGTTGTCGCGCTCGAACTTTGCCGCAATGGCATGTTTGAGATCGGGCAAGCCCGAAGAGGGCGTATATTTGGTATAACCTTTTTGAAGCGCCTCTTCCGCCGCCGCGATGATATAATCGGGCGTGTTAAAGTCGGGTTCGCCCACGCCGAACGAAATGACCTTTTCGCCCGCCGCTTTCATCGACTTCGCCTTTGCGCTGATCGCAAGGGTCAGCGAGGGAGAAATATTGCCGATTCTCTTTGCAAGCACGCTCATATGCAAACCTCTCAGGTAAAATTTGTCAGTTGCGCTTCTCTGTCCGCCCGCGCAAGCGCGTCGATCATCTCGTCGATCTCGCCGCCGAGAAAGGCTTCCATCGAAAACACGCTCAAACCGATCCTGTGATCGGTAATGCGGCTCTGCGGATAATTGTACGTTCTGATCCGTTCGCTTCTGTCCCCCGTTCCCACGAGACTTTTACGGTTCGCCGCCTCCGCGCCGACCGCCCGGGCGCGGTAATAATCGTATAAACGCGTTTTCAGAACGCGCATCGCTTTGTCCTTATTTTTCAACTGGCTTCTCTCGTCCTGACAGCTCACGACGATGCCCGTGGGAAAGTGCGTAATTCGGATCGCAGTCTCCGTCTTGTTGACCTTCTGTCCGCCCGCGCCCGAGGACCGGAACACGTCGATCCGAATATCTTCGTCTTTGACTTCCGCGTCGAACTCCTCCGCTTCGGGAAGAACGGCGACGGTCGCGGTGGAAGTATGGATTCTGCCCTGCGATTCCGTTTCGGGAACGCGCTGAACGCGGTGAACGCCGCTCTCGTATTTGAGACGGGCATACGCGCCCTTTCCGCTCACGTTGACGACCGCTTCTTTGATCCCGCCCAACTCCGTCTCGTTGAGATCTACGATTTCCCAGCGGAACCGTTTGGAAAGGCAGTAATTTTCGTACATTCTGAAAAGAACTCTTCCGAACAGCGCCGCCTCTTCGCCGCCCGCGCCCGCGCGGATTTCGAGAGTGCACCCCCGTTCGTCGTTCTTATCTTTGGGAAGAAGCAGAATTTTAAGTTCCTGTTCGAGAGCCGCCGCCCGCTCTTTGCAGGTCTCGCTCTCCGCAAGAAGAAGCTCGCGCATCTCCCCCGTTTCGCATTCCGCTTCAGCAAGCGCGGCATCGCCCTCTTCGCGCGCTTTTTTCAGATCGCGGTAGGTAAAAACGATCTCTTCCGATTCCGCACGCTCTTTGGAAAGTTTTTTGAAAAGCGTCGGATCGGACACCGTCTCTGCCTTTACAAGCAATTCGCCGAGTTCTTCGTACCGCTTTTCGATTGCAAGCAGTTTATCGTCCATCAGAACCCTATCTTGATAACGCGCTCTACGCCGCTCAAATCGCGCACCACCATGGCGTAATCGCAGCGGGAGGTCGTCGTAAACAGTTTGATAATATCCTGCGCCTGATTTTCGCCGCATTCGAGAATCAACATTCCCCCGCGCGCGATATAGCGGTTCACTTTCTGGGCGATCCGTCTGTAAAAGTCGAGACCGTCCACGCCGCCGTCGAGAGCGATACGCGGCTCGAAATCCCTGACTTCCCTTTGAAGCGTCGCGATCTCTTCCCGCTTGACGTAGGGAGGATTCGCGGTGATGAGGTTGAATCTTCCGCGCACGCCGTCGAACAGATCGGCTTTAATAAAGTTGATGCTCGCCTTGTTGAAACGCGCGTTGCTTCGCGCGACTTCGAGCGCTTCTTCCGAAATGTCCGTCGCGGTCACCGATACCATTTTATCCTTCGCCGCTTCGCAGGCGACCGCAATCGCCACCGCGCCGCTGCCCGTACAAAGATCGAGAATATTGTCGCCCTCTCTCAAAGAAGCGACCGCCTCGCGCACAAGAATTTCCGTCTCCGGACGGGGAATCAACACTCTCTCGTCCACCTTGATTCTGTATCCGTAGAAATCGGTGCTTCCGAAGATGTACCAGAGCGGTCTGCCCGTCAGACGGGATTCGTAAATTTCGAGAATGCGTCTGCAATATTCCCTCTTTACGATCCTCTCTTCGCTCAGGGCGCTTCGGGGAATATTCAGCGTAAGCGCAAGAATCCATTCCGCATCCGTTTCGTCAATGTCTTTTTCGGCGAAACCTTTCTTCATCATTTTGAGAAGTTTGGAAAGTTTCTCTTCGGTTGCAAACGTCTTTTCGGGAGATTCGGAATCCGTGTCCATTTCCAGCACCTTTTCGAACGCCTCGATCGCGCATTCGATCATTTCGTCGGTGGGCTCTTTTGTCGTCAGAAGCTGCATCAGGTATCCGGGAGCCTTGAACGGGAAGAGCAACGGAGAATTCGAGAGGGACAATACTTTCAGCACCTCATAAGAAACCCCCGCAACAATGGGCAAACAGGCAAACTTGACGAGCACCATGATAAATGCGTCGAGTCGGGAATTGCCGGTATTCATGCCCGCAAGCCCCACGATGAGGTATCCCGCGAGCGCAAACATCAAAATGGAAATCACGAGCACGATAAAGATGAACGTCGTACCGCATCTGTCGTGCATTCTCGAACAGTTTCTGACGTTCTCTTTTGTAAGCGGAAGCCCGTATTCGTAGCAGTTGATCGTCTTATGCTCCGCGCCGTGATAACGGTACGTCTCGCGCAAAGATTTGAAGATCAGCGTAAATAAAATATACAGAATAAATACGACGAGACGGAATCCCCCCTCGATCAGGTTATAGAAAATTCCGCCCTGTCCCCAATTTTCGACAATCCGCAGCGCGCCGTCTTCGCCGTAACCGCGCACTGCTTCGTCGATGAGCCGCGTGAAATAGTTGGGCAGAAAAGCAAACAGCCCCACCGCAAGCACCACGCCCAAAAAAGTTGCGATCGTGGTCACAATGTCGCTCACGCTCACCTTCCACTTCTCTTCGACCCAAGCGGAAAATTTACTCGCGGACTCCTCGTCATCCGTGACGGCGACTTCCGAACTTCTCAAAAGAGCCTTCATTCCGTCGACGAGAGAGAGCACAAAATTGAAAATTCCGCGCACAAAAGGAACGCGCGTCCACTTTTTCCTCTTTTCGGGAGGTTTGATGCGCTTCGCTTCCATGTGCAGTTCACCCTTATCGTCGCGCACAACGGTAGCCATGCCGCTCTTTCCGCGCATCATGACGCCCTGAATGACCGCCTGCCCTCCGATATAAGTTCTTTGCGTTTTCTTCTTCATACTCCGCCGATTAATTTGATTTCCGAAAAAATTACCGCTAACAAAACAGCCTCTCGGATAAGAGGCTGCATACGATCAGATTCCGTATCTTTTCTTGAATTTATCGACACGTCCGCCAGTATCCACAAGTTTTTGTCTGCCTGTGAAGAAGGGGTGGCATTTACTGCAAATATCTACTTTAAGGACTTCGCAATCCTTCGTCGTTCCCGTCGTGAACGTCGCCCCGCAGGCGCAAACGACCTGAACTTCGTGATATTTCGGATGAATGTCAGCTTTCATATCTTTCACCTCACTCGGTATTCTACGCATTTACACGAGACATTATATCCGTTTTTTTTGTTCTCGTCAACTGATTTTGGAATACAAACGAAAATTCTTACCGCTCTCCCCCTATTTTTTTGCATTTTGCTTAATTGCGGGAATTTGCGTGAATCGCTTGCTTATTTTATAAAAATGCGGTATAATACGGAGAGTATCAAACGGATTCAGCCGAACCGTAAGGAGATTTCATGAACGTTTGGAAAATCACCGAACCGCGCAATCTTGTAAAAGAGGACTGCCCGATTCCGGAGACGGAAGAGGGAAAAATCCGCGTCCGCGTGACCAAAATGATGCTGAGCCGAGTAGACGGAGAAATCTACAAAGGCAACGTTAAAACAAAATTTCCCTTGATTCCGGGGCGGTTTGCCGTCGGTAAAATTTCTTCGCAGACGGAGAATGCGTTCTATCCCAAAAAT
The DNA here is from genome assembly GCA_910588695.1 of uncultured Christensenellaceae bacterium. GTDB lineage: Bacteria > Bacillota > Clostridia > Christensenellales > Borkfalkiaceae > Gallimonas. The sequence continues at coordinate 96,371 of CAJUOV010000001.1, read as the reverse complement.
ATGCGCGTTCTGTTGCACACATTCTGCGAAGCGGAAGATCTCGGCACCGAAAAGCGGGACTTTTCCGAAGAAGACGTTAAGATACGCGGCATGACGGTCGACGGATTTCTGCGCGATTTCGTCAACGTCAGAAAAGACGACGTCACTCCCCTGCCCGATTCCGTCAGCGATACCGACGCGCTTCTCGTGCACTATATCGCGATTGCAAAGACCGTTATCGACAGGCTGGGCGTAAAAAAGGGCAGCCGCGTCGCCGTCGTGGGCGCAGACTTCTTGGGAATTCTCATCTCTCAGCTTCTCATCTATCAGCAGGCGTCCCCCATTCTTATCGATACGCAGCCGGAGCGGCTCAATTTCGCCAAGAGATGCGGGATATATTATACGATCCGCGCCACGGACGGCGTGCTCGACGACGTTGCGGCGATCACGGGCGGCAGACTCGCCGACGGCGCGATCTATGTAAAAACGGCGGGCGGCGATCCCCTGCTTCCCTTGCGGCTCGTTGCGGGAAAGGGCAAGATCGTGGTATGCGCGTCGGACAGAACGGGTTTCTCCATGGACCTCGAACTTGCGATCCGCAAACAGATCACGATCAGCTACGTCTCCGATCCAGAGGGCTCGCTCGAAAGCGCGATCAACCTGATCGTCAGCAAAGCCATCAATCTCGAACTTCTGAAAAATACGATGAAAACAATCGATCAGCCGGACGACTTTTTCAACAGCGAGGACGGCGATTTTTCGATCGATACGTTCCGGATCCATATTTACAATCTGATGTAAACAATCCCGCCCGCCAAAGGCGGGATTGTTTCTTGCCAATCCGAAAAATTATGCTCAAATTTATTGCTACCGATTTAGACGGCACTCTGCTCGATCAGGAGCACCGCCTGCCCGAAGAAATTTTTCCGATCATTCGCGAGACGACCCGGCGCGGGATATTATTCTGCCCCGCGAGCGGCAGACAATACGCCAACCTCGAAACGCTGTTCGCGCCGGTAAAAGACGATGTGATTTTTATGGCGGAAAACGGCGCGCTGATAAAGTACCGCGGCGAGACGCTCTATCTCAACCCCGTTCCCGAAGAACTCATTCGGGACGCGCTCGACGCAGTCCGCGCAATCCCCGATCTTTTCCCCATGCTCTGCGGAAGCGAAAACGCTTACGTCGAAAACTCGGAAGAACCCTTTTATACATTCGCCCGCCTATCCTATACAAACTGCATAAAAGTCGCCTCTCTGAACGAAGTGATCGGCAGAGAAAAAATCTGCAAAATCGCCGTCTATGATCAAATGGGTTCCGCAAACAACTGCATCAAGCGGCTTCCCGCAAAAATCCCTCTGCTGCGGACGATTCTCTCGGGCGCGGACTGGTGCGATATATCGGCGATCAATGCGAACAAAGGAGACGCGATGCGCTTCATCAAAAATCGATTTTCCTTGAAAAATTCGGAGTGCGCCGCTTTCGGAGATCATATGAACGACTATGAAATGCTTCTGGAATGCGGCAGTGCATACGTTACCGAAAACGCATATCCTCCCCTTAAAAAACTCATACCCAACGTCGTGCCCTCCAACAACGAAGGCGGCGTGTTGCTCACCCTGAAAAAAATACTTCTTTCTACGGAGAACGGTCTATGAAACTTTTAATTGCTTCGGATATTCACGGTTCGGCTTATTATTGCGAAAAATTGTTGGAGCGGTTCAAAGAGGAACGCGCCGAAAAACTTCTGCTCTTGGGCGATCTTTTATACCACGGCGCGCGGAACGCCCTGCCCCGCGGTTACTCTACTTTGGAAACCGCGAATCTTCTCAATCAAGTCAAAGAAAATATTCTCTGCATCAGAGGCAACTGCGACAGCGAAGTGGATTCCCTCGTGCTCGAATTTCCCGTTCAGGCGGACTTTGCGTACTTTACGTTTGCGGGACGCGCCGCCGTCGCCGCGCACGGACATAAAACGGCTGCATATCTTAAAAGGGGCGACTTTCTCTTCAACGGACATTTTCACGTCCCTGCGTTCGAGGAGAGGGAATCCTACACCTACGTCAACTGCGGTTCGGTATCCATTCCGAAAGAGAATTCGCCGCACTCCTGCCTTTTGGTCACGGACAACGAGCTTATCTGGAAAGACGTGGAAACGGGAAAAACATTTATGACCCGCACGCCGGAAAAATAAATAATTTTCGGAAATTTTTCATAAGCTCTTGACAATTCGGCATAAGATAGGTAGAATAAAGACAGAACAAATAAAGGAGATATTATTATGGCAAAGAAAGGCGATTATTTCGGATTGAGCTACATCGTCAGCGTGATTCTTGCGATCATTCCCGTTACGGCATGGCTCTGCGGAATCATTACGAGATTCAGCGAAGGCAAAATTCTGGCGGGAATCCTCCGCATTATCTTCGGCTGCTGGATCGTTTGGCTTATCGATCTGATCCTGATGCTCTTCCAGAAGCATATTCTTCGTATCATTAATTGTTAAAATAAAAAAGTGCGGAATGTTCCGCACTTTTTTATTTCAGCGCAACGCCCCGCAGAAGCGGGGCGTTTTTTTACAGATCGTTATAATAATAGAACATCATCGCATCGTTTTTGGTTCGGAACTGCAATTCGAAAAATTGGCGGTGATGGTTCAGTTCCAGTCGTTTTGCGGGGCGCAGAATTTCACCGCGCAAGAGAATACGGTTCGCCGAATGATACTCTTCCACGATCTCAACATCGTAACGGTTCACGCGCTTGATAAAATCGTCGATCGTAAGTTTTTTGGTTCTGTAACGGGGCTCTCCGTCCTCTTTCGGGATCGCTTCGGAGAGATAGATATTCAAAACTTCTTCGTCTCCCTCCACCGACAACATGGCGTCTCTCGTTCTGCGGCGCATTCTCTTCAAAAAACCGTCTTTGAATACGAGGTTCACATACGAATCGTTGTATTTAACGTTTTCGATCCTGCAACCGTTCATACACAGCATGGGATAGGCGTTCAGTTTTTTATAACGGTATAACATATCTTTCCCCAAAAGTCCGAACTATTACTTATATTACTTACCCTGTTTCGCTATTTTTACAACATAATTTTTCAAAAAAGTCAAAAAAGGATCCCCCGAACGGGGAATCCTGTACAACTCATTATTGCAAATCGAATGCGATCGCCGTCAGATCGTCGCTGAACGAACCGCAGAAATCCGTGATCGTCGCCCGCAAACGTTCGATGAATATTTCCGCGCTCTCCGACTTTCTGAGCAGATCCTCCACCCGTTCGAGAGAGAACATTTCCCCCTTCGGGTTGCGACTCTCGATCACGCCGTCCGTCATCATCACGAGAATGTCGCCCTTGTGATAATTGATGAACTGATCCTCGTAGCCGAAGTCGGGAATCCAGTTGGAGACGGGCGGAGCGTTCATTTCGATTTCGTCGATCCCAGTGCCGCACTTCAAAAGCATGGGCGCGTTGTGCCCCGCGAGCGAATAACGGATCTGCCGCGCCGTCTTATCGATACGAATCGCCGCGGCGGTGACATAGTTGCTCTCGTCAAGATTGAGCTCCTGAAATTTGGAGTTGAGACCGCGGAGCGCCATCGAGGGAGAACGGTCGGACTTGTTCCAGCCAGCCTTGACGAAAGCGGAGAGCATTCCCGCCGAAATTCCTTTGCCCGAAACGTCCGCCAGAAATCCCATCGTATCCCCTTCGAGCTGATACACGTCGGGCAAGTCCCCTCCGATCGCGCGGAAGGGAATATACATATAGGAATACGGCGTGCCGTTCCAGTTGTGCGGAGGGGGCAGAAGTTTTTGCTGAATGGACTGCGCGGTATAGAGCTCGCGGCTGATTTCGGCTTCGTGCGCGCCCTCCATCATGGCGACGAGATACTTCTTGCCCATGGGAGAAACGCGGAAAGGACAGGTAAGACGTTCGCCGCTCTCCTTGCTGTTGAGCGCGATCCTGCGGAACGCCGAGCCCCTGTTGTTCTGCGCGGATAGAAAAAGACGGCGAAGCGCGCATTCCCGGCAGCGTTCCCCCGACCCGCAAGCGCCCTCGCGCTCGTCGCAAGAGATGAGATCGCGCAACTCCCCCTTTCTCGCCTGCGTGCCGAAAAAGTCGAGCAGCGCGCGGTTGGTAAAGCGCACCCTCAACTTTTTATCCACAACAATCACCGCCGTCGGGATTTTATCCAGCACCGTTCTGAAAAATCTCCGCATTTCAACCTCGGAACATTCTCAATTTGCCGCTAACGATGTGTGCGGAAAGAGACTCGCACTCCTTGATCTCTCCGTCATACTGCGCAAGCGCGTTCCCCTCGGAAAAGGCGATCCGAGCCGAAGAACAGCTCACTTTATGCGCGATCGGAAGGGTTAAGAGTTTGCCGCGCATGAGCTTTATAAGCGCGGCGGGAATTTTGTAACGCGGCGGACAGTCCGCCACGAGAAGTTCCAGTTTACCGTCGTCGATCACAGCGTCGGGACAGATCGGAATCCCTCCGCCGAATTGAAACCCGTTGCACACGCACGCGATCAACGATTTATAATGAACGGTCTCTCCGCCGTCCGCCGACACGTCAAGCTCGATCGGACGGTAGTGCATGAGCGAAGAGAGCAAACTCATAAAGTATTTCGCTTTGTTGTTGGCGCCGCCTTTTTTGCGGGCGCAGCGCAGAAGAATGTCGACGTCGATTCCCATACCCGCGATATTCAGACTGCGCCTGCCGTCGTCGAACTGAATATAATCGGTCGGTCTGGCTTCTCTTTTGAGAATGAGCCCGAGCGCGGCGATCCCTTTGGGAATTCCCGCGGCGCCCGCAAAATCGTTACCCGTACCCGCGGGAATGAGACCGAGTTCGCAGACAGCGGGATCGGATATTCCGTTGAGCACTTCGTTGACCGTGCCGTCGCCGCCGAACGCAACGATCTTACGCTCTCCCGCGGCGGTGAGTTGCAGCGTCTTTTCCCGAGCCGTACCCGCTTCAAGCAGAAGATGAATCTGATATTCTACACCCTCTTCGTTAAGACGAGACTTGACGGCTTCGAGAAGTTTTCTCCCCTTTCGTTTTAACGTTTTCTCGTAGACGACAATATTTAACATTCCGCTACGTTCCTCTCAATGTATCCGAATCTCTTTTATTATAATATATTTTTACGGGAATTGCAATTTTTTCCGAAATGAGTTATAATGATTTTCGTAGAAATTTTTTACAATTCCGACCGCGGAGCGATACTTTGAAAGATTCTTTGCCGAAAAATTTAATCCGCCTTGCCGAAATTACCCCCTCTCCGCTCTATGCGGTGGGCGGAAGCGTAAGGGACTTTTTGAGAGGGACGCTCAAAGAAAACGCCGACTGGGACATTGCGGGAGCAATGACGGACGACGAACTTCTCTTTGCCGCGGAAAACGCAGGCTTCACGATCGACGCCGTCTATAAAAACACGGGAACGGTGCGCCTTACAGATCCGCTCGGGGTCAAATACGAATTTACCCGCTTCCGTTCGGACAAGTATGTACGAGGTCTTCACGCGCCTGCGGAGATATTCTTTACGACGGACATCCGTAAAGACGCTTTGCGTCGCGACTTTACCGCAAACGCCGTCTATTACGAGATACGGGCGGAACGCTTTGTCGATCCGCTCGGCGGGATTCCCGATATCGAAAAACAAATTTTCCGCACCGTAGCCCCCGCCGAGAAAGTATTCGGAGAAGACGGTCTGCGCCTTATGCGGCTTGCGCGGCTTTCCGCCGAAACGGGATTTTTACCCGACGGAGACTGCCTTGCGGGGGCGAAGAAGCACGCCGCGCTCATCCGCGACATCGTGCCCGAACGAATCTTTGCGGAACTTTCCCGTCTGCTTCTGACCGAACGCGGCGAGGACGCCTATCGGGGACTTTGCATTCTCAAAGAGACGGGCGTAATCAAAGAGATCATGCCCGAACTCGCCCTCGGCGAAAATTTGCGGCAGCGCGCCGACTTTCACAAATACGACGTTCTGGAACATTCTTTCCGCTGCGTCATGTACGCCGAAAAGAAGATTCGCTTCGCCGCGCTTTTGCACGACGCGGGAAAACCGTTCTGCTTTTTCCGAGACGGAAATTTTTACAATCACTCCGCGGAGGGCGCGCGCATTGCCGAAGAGATTCTTCTGCGTTTCAAAGCGCCAAAAAAACTCATAAGCGAAACAAAGGAACTCATTCTGCTGCACATGCGCGATTTTAATCTTCAAATGAAGGAGAATAAAGTGCGCAGAACGATCGCGGAACATTTCCCGACGTTCCCCGCCCTTCTTGCGCTCTTTCAGGCGGACTATTCCGCATGCAAAGACGACGTCTCCCCTGCGCCCGTTTCTCAAAAGTGGAGCGGAATCTCGCGAAAAATGGAGGCGGAAGGCGCGCCCCGATTCTTAAAAGAATTGAATCTTAACGGAAACGATCTCTCAGACCTCGGAGTTCCTTCCGAAAAAATCGGAGAAGTCCTGAAAGAACTTCTCCTGTTTGCGATCGAGGACGGCAGCCGCAACCGCCGCGAAAGGTTATTGAAGCGGGCGAAAAAAATTATCCGACCGCCGCAAAAGCCGTAACCCGTTAAAACTTGATCTTCATTCCGACCTCCTAAAAGGGCAGAACTTCGCCGCCCATGATGTGAATATGTAAATGCTTCACCGTCTGCCCCGCGTTTTCACCCTGATTGACGACCAGCCGATACCCGTCTCCGAGTCCGAGCGAAGGCGCGAGGGCGGCAATCTTTTTCAGCGTTCTGCCGAGCGATGCGGCGCAGATTTCGTCCGCCTCCGAAAGATAGGCGTAATGCTCTTTGGGTACACACAGAAGATGAATCTTCGCCTTGGGTTCGATATCTTCGAAAATTACGATCTCGTCGTCTTCATAGCGTTTGCGGGCGGGAATCTCTCCCGCGACGATATTACAAAAAATACAGTCTTTCATGTCACTCCTTTACGATCTCGGCATATACGCCGCGATCGGTTATTTTTTTAATCTTCACCTTTTTCAGCTCGCCCTCTTTCGCGCCTGCGGCGTGTACGCGGACATAATTTTCGGTATACCCCCCGTCCTCTTCAAAGAGAACTTCCGCCTCTTTCCCGATCTGCTTTTGCAGAAATTTTTTCTCCGCCGCCGCGCCCGCTTCCGCAAGCCGCGCCGCGCGGTCTTTTTTGACTCCGGCGGGAGTATCTTTCCGCGCAAAAGAGCACGTGCCCTCGCGCGGGGAATAGGGAAAAACATGTACGCGAGCAAACCCCGCTTCCTCCACAATCGAAAGAGACTTTGAAAAATCCTCCTCCGTCTCCCCCGCAAAACCGACGATGATGTCCGTCGTGATCGCGGCGTTTGAAAAATACTCGCAGATGAGCGCGCACTTTTGAAGATATTCACTCCGCGTGTAATACCGGTTCATGGCGCGCAGCACCCTGTCGCTACCGCTCTGCAACGAAAGATGAAAATGCGGCATGACGTTGCCCGCCGCCTTGGCAAGTTCGAGAAATTTCCGCGTGATTGCCTTCTGTTCGAGGGAACCCAGCCTTATGCGCACGGGAAAATCTTTTAACGCATAGAGAAGTTTTCCCAAATCGTTTTCGCCGTCAAGGTAAGAAGAAATATCGATTCCCGTCAGCACGATCTCTTTCGCGTGCGTTTCGGCGACTTCTTTTAAGATCGCGTCTATCTTCCTCGAACGGGAGCGCCCTCTGAGATAGGGAATAATACAATAGGAACAGAAATTGTCGCAACCATCCTGAATGCGCACGAAGTCGCGCGTTTTGGTGCGCTTGGGCAGGGGCAGTTCGCAGAACGACCTTTCCCCCTCGTCGGGATATACTCCCCTCTTTCCCAAGAGAGAGAGCACTTTGTCCTTTCCCTGCGCGCCCGCAACGAATACGACCCCCTCCTTGTCCGCAAACGCTTCTGGCGCGCGCGAAGAGGCGCAGCCGAACACGATAACGGGCGCTGCGGGATTGTATTTTCTCAGTCTTGCGACCGCCTGCCGCGATTTCTTTTCCGCTTCGCCCGTCACCGCGCAGGTATTGAGAAAGTATACGTCAGCTCTTTGAAGTTCGTCCGTCGTTTCGTAACCCAAGGCTTCGAGCCCTGTCATGAGCGAACGGCTCTCCACCTCGTTCATCTTACAGCCGAGCGTAAACACGCACGCTTTCATCTCAGTTCCCCCGAAAAATACGCGGCAAGACTTAACACGGCAATCGCCGCAGTCTCCGCGCGCAGGATTCTTTTGCCGAGCGTGATCCCCTTGAATCCCTGCGACCGCGCAAATTCAAATTCTTCCCGCGTAAAGCCGCCCTCGCTCCCTACGACGAGCGCAACGCTCCTGCCGATTCCGTCGAGCCGCGCCTCGCTCTCAGCAATGAACTCGCAGGCAAAGAGTTTATCTCCGTAATCTTCGGCGGAACCGATCGCCTCTTCGAAACTGTCGCAATATACAACCGCGGGCACGGTCGCCCTGAGACACTGTTTGCTCGCCTCCGCCGCAACGCGGTTGAGGCGGGACAGTTTGTTTTCGTTCATATAAGCCGAGCAGTATTTCGAAGAAAACACAACGATTTTACCGACGCCGAGCTCGGTCGCTTTCTGTACGACGAGCTCCGTCTTGTCCCCTTTTAGCGCGCCGATCAGAAGACAGAGTTCGGCGCGGGGATCCCGCTCCGAGATTCCGCTTTTGACGACGTGCAACGTCATTTCCGATTTGCCGATGTTTGTGATCACTGCGGAATACTCCGCGCCGCTCCCGTCGAAGAGAGTGACTTCCGCGCCCTCCGAAAGACGCAACACGTTTTTCGCGTGACGGAATTCTTCGCCCGATAAAATCGTTTCTTCTTTAATTTTTTTTACAAAAAACCGTTTGGGCGCGCTCATGCCTTTTTCTCCTTTTTGAGAACCAGCGCAAACCACGAGCCCCTCTCTTCCTCTTGCAGAACGGTAAACCCGACTTTTCCGTAAATATCCTTAACCGCTCCGAGGCGTTCTTTGATGATTCCGCTCAATATGAGATGACCGCCCTCTTTGAGATGCCCGACGACGGACGGCGCAAGCAGAATGAGTACTTCCGCAGTGATATTCGCAAAAATCATATCCGCCTGCAATAAGGTTCCTTCGAGCAGGTTTGCTCCCTCGACGCACGTCTTTTTTTCGACGCCGTTTTTCTTAACGTTGTGCACCGCGCTCTCTACGGCAATCGGATCGAGGTCGGACAGATAACAGTACCCCGCGCCGAGCTTGATCGCGGAAATACCCAGAATTCCGCTGCCGCACCCCACGTCGATACACACGTCGCCGCGTTTCAGATATTTTTGCATGAGCTCCGCGCACATCGAAGTCGTCTCGTGTTCGCCCGTTCCGAACGCCATATTCGAGTCGAGAAGAACGATTTCTTCATTCTCCTTTTTTTCATAGACGATCCACTCGGGCACGACTACGATTTTGCCGAGATGAATGGGACGGAAGTGTTTCTTCCATACGTCGATCCAATCGTCTCCGTCGATTTCGCGCTTGATCTCTTCGAGGGTGCCGAATTCGATTGTGCCGCAGGCAAGTTCTCTGCGTTTTCCGATCTCGTTCATGACCGCGGAAAAGAGCGCGTCCGCCCGTTCGGGCTCCGCATAACACTTGACCAGCACGTCCGTTTGCGGAAGATTTGCGCTTTCGTCGATATAATCCCAAAATACGGTGCTGTCGCGTTGCAACAGGATTGCGTCGTTTCTGTCGCATACCGTCACGCCGTGCGGCGAAAATTCCCACATGGCGTCGGCGACGAGCTCGCTCGCCTCCGTTGTGGTATGTACGGTCAATTCGATATATTTCATAGAGATCATTATAGAATAACCGCCCGCGTTTGTCAAGGCTCGCTTTCCCGTATAGTTATAAATTTATTTCTCATACTTGTATCGTGCAAAATATTACGGGAACCTTAAAAACCGATCGGGAAGCGCTTAAAAAATTGCTTCCCGCAGAAGATATTCTCGAATTTCCGTTCACTTCGGAGAACGGCTGCGAGTTTATCTGCATGTTTACAGATCCGATCACGGATAAAGAGCTGTTAGGTCAGCTTGTCGCCCGTCCCCTCTTTCGTTACGACGGAGATAAGTCGGCGGAAGAGATCGGAAAAAGACTTGCCTTCCCCGAACAGCGAAAGGAAAAATCGCTCGACAAACTTGCGGAAGAAATTCTTGCGGGAAATCCCGTGCTTCTCTGGGAGGGAATGGACGAGGGGCTTATCGTCGGCACGAAAAAAGTTTTCATCCGCGCCGTCGCCGAACCGCCCACCGACGTGACGATCAAAGGTCCGAGAGAGGGATTCATCGAAGACGTAAAGGTGAATACCTCGCTCGTGCGGCGCCGCCTCAAAACGGGGGAACTGAAAATCGAATATCTGAAAGTGGGCAGACGTTCACAGACTTTTGTCGCCGTTTGCTATCTTGAAGGGACGAGCGTACAAAAAGTCGTAGACGAAGTCAAAGAAAAACTTAACCGAATCGATATCGACATTATTCCCGACTCTTCTTATCTTGCGCGCTTTCTGTCCTCACGTCCCGAATCGCTCATGAAACAGGTCGGAACAACGGAAAAGCCGGACATCTTCTGCGCAAAGATCGCAGAGGGCAGAGTAGGTATACTCGTAGACGGCTCGCCCATTGCGCTCACCGTACCCTATCTCATCGTCGAAGACTTCCAATCGAGCGAGGACTATTACGTTCCCTCTTACCGCGCGACATTTACGCGGCTCATCCGACTTTTCGCGCTGATCGTCGCAATCTACCTGCCTGCGTTCTATGTCGCGGCGCAGATCTTCAAATTACAGCTCTTTCCCATCAAACTGCTGCTCACCATTGCGGGAAGCATCCGCGATCTGCCCTTTTCGCCCTCGCTTGAAATGCTCCTTGTTCTCATCGTTCTTGAAATACTGAACGAAGCGAGCATCCGCATGCCCAAGTACGTCGGCATGGCGCTCTCGGTCGTGGGCGCTCTCGTTCTGGGCGAGACGGCGGTCAGCGCGGGGTTCGTCTCCACGCCCGCAATCATCATTATCGCGTTCAGCGGAATCGGACTGTACGCGGTGCCCAATCTGATCGAGGAAACCTCGGTCATACGACTCGTCATGCTTCTCGTCGCGGGAAGCGTAGGCACTTACGGGATCATTCTCGCCACGGGATTCATAATTTTCTACCTTGTTACGACGGACACGTTCGGCTCCCCTCTCGTCGCTCCCTTCTCGCCCGTCATCGGAAAGGATCTGAAAGACTCGCTCGTCAAATACAATCTCGCTTCTCTGGATACCCGTCCCGTTTCGCTCGGAAGCAAGAATAAAAGGAGGCTCCGCCATGAATAAAATTTCGACAAGACAGCTCTGTTTCTTTTTGGCGGCGATCGTACCCGTGGGAAAAATCGTTTTATTGCCCACAAATCTCATCTATTACTCGAAAAACAATCTGCTCTTCCCCGCCGCCATGAATATAATTTTGCAGGCGGGAATCGTGTTCCTCGTTCTTTTGCTCGCAAAAGAGAACCGTTCCCTCTACGAACTCATTTCAGACAAACTCGGAAAAGTGACGGCTAAAATTATTCTTACGGTTTTTTCCATTTTCTTCTTTTACGCGGCGTTCATGCCGCTTCTGGAACAGAAAATATTGGTGCAGGGTATTTTCTACGATACGCTGCCCTCTATTCTCGCGTTTTCTTCTTTCTTTGCGTTTTCGGCATACCTGTGCGCGAAACCGCTCTCGTCGCTGGGCAGAACGTGGGATATTCTGGCGCCCCTTTCAATCGTTGCGTTCATCGGAATCTTTTTTCTTTCGATCGGTTCCGCCGATTTCGGCGCGCTTGCGCCCGCTCTGCAATCGGGCGCGGGGGAAATATTCCGCGGATTCGCTTTCAACATGGGCTGGTTTCTTGATTCCGCGATCCTGCTCTCGTTCCTCGGTAAAATCGATTATCAAAAAGGGTTGCCTTGGAAAGGATTGATTTCTTACCTTGCGGGCGGCGCGGCGGTGTTGTTCTTTCTCGCGATTTTCTACGGAGTGTTTCAGGAAACCGCAATCAATCAGGAGTTTGCGTTCAGTAAAATCGCCAAATACTTTCCGGGGATCGAAACGCTCGGAAGAATCGACTTCATCTTTGTCTATTCGCTCTCGCTCGTTATGGCGTTCTATGCGATTCTGCCTCTGCAAGCGGGAATCGATCTTTTGCAACAGTCCTACGGAAAAGCGGAAAAGCGGCTTCTGCCCGCGCTTCTCTCGATCGCTGTCAATATCGTCATGCTTGTTCTGACCTTGCTCTTCGACCACCGTTATATCAGTCTGAATTTTCTTATCAATCAGGATCTGTTCTGGATTTTCCCGATCTTCTGTCTGCTGCTGCCCGCGCTCATGCTTTTATTCAAGATAAGGAGACACCGTGAACCGCAATAAATTTATCCGAACCTTAAAAACCATACCCATAAAACTTTGGCTTATTCTTGCCGCGATCATCGCATTTTCCTTTCTTTCGAACGACTTCGGTCTCGTCGACGTGCAAAAGACGGCGATCGTGCTTGCGGCAGGCATTGACCGCAACCAAGAAAAAGGATATACGCTCACCGCGCAGATCGCCGTCCCCAAGGGCGTAGACCGCACTACGGGCGGAACTTCGAGCGTGGAATTTGTCGCGGAGGGAGAGACGATCGCAGACTGCGTCTCCGATATTTACTGCAAAACGGGTTGGGTTCCCAAATTCATTTTCTGCAACCTGATCATCCTCGGCGAAGATACCGCAAAAGAGGGAAACGTATTCGATGCGTTCGATTTTTTTCTGCGCAACGAATATATGTCGGACGGCTGTTTCGTCGCCGTATGTCAGGGTTCCGCACAGGATCTGCTCAGTTCGGAAAGCGCAATCGACGACACTTCGTCAATGGCGATCACAAAACTTTTTTCCGACGCCAACGTCAAATCGGGAAAGTCCATGAAAATGTCTTTGCGCGAATTTGCGATCGGTTATTACGGCGCGACCAAGAGCGGATATATGCCGTATATCGTGCAGCATAAACAAGAGACGAACGCAAGCAGCGGCGGAAGCGGACAACAGCAGGGCGAATCCCAACCCAAAGAACAAAAGATATATTGCGCGGAACGCACGGCGCTCTTTTCGGAGGGGAAACAGGTCGCGCTTCTCGATCCCGACGATACTTTCGCTTTCAGTTTGATCGAGGGGAATGTTTTTACGGGCTATCTCCTTGCCGAAGAGGACGGAAAACCCGTTTCCCTGACTGTACTCAAAGACGAGGGAAGCGTATCTCTGGATACGAAAGGCGCTCCCAAAGTCACCGTAAAAGTCGAACTTACGGTGCGGCTTTTTAACCGTTCCGTCCCCTCCGATATCGACGACGTGTCGAGTAACGAGGTCAGCGACGAACTCAAAGAAAACGCCCAAAAAGTTGTGCGCGAAGAAGTGGAGAGAGTATTCGAAACGAGCAGACAAAACGGCTGCGACCTCTTCAAACTCAATCAGACGCTCTATCGCTCGTCTCTGAAAAAATACGAAGAATTCAAAGACACGCTCCTCTCCGCCGTGCCCGTCACCTACGAAATCGACATCAAAACCGCCAAATAAAATTTTTCAAAAAATTTTTCCGAAACCTATTGACAAACGCCGAATCCGTGCTATAATAAAGGTACAAAAAGAGAGAAACGAACAAAAATTGATCGTTTCAATCAAAAGGACAGACCGATGCATATCTAGAAACAGATCGACTCGGAACAAGGGAAGCGGACGGAAAAGTCCGGATCACAGGGATGCAGGCGAAGGAAGAAACGCATCCAAAAAAACATATCGGGAGGTACGACGATATGATTCGGTTAACGAGGCTTAAACTCGATTGACGGGAGGATAGACCAATGTACCACTATATGATAAGGGCGGAAAAGCAATAACGGCTGAATGGCGATCGCAAGCCTGCGGGGGCGAACCGGAAGAAATCCGAGAAAAAAAGCCGAAGTGCGGAAGAGCCCGCACAACTGAATAAACGAACATATCTCCGTGCGGTTGCGCGGAGATTTATTTTTTGTCCGAATGCTTCCGCAAGCGGAAATCGAACGCGACCGCGCCTTTCCGCTTACTATAATGCCAAATTAGTCAAATAGCGACATTCTTTCTTTTGCTTAGCGGTACTGTTTTTTTCTATAATTGGCAAAAACGATTCCGAGGTGCCGATATGAAAAAACCAAAATTCCGCAGAAACGGATTTTCACTAAAACGGACGGCGGTCTATTTTTGTCTGCTCGCAGCAATGGTTCTTTTGAATTTTACTCTGCCGCAGAACGAACCGCTCGCCTTTTCACTCTTTTTCGCCGCTCTCTCCATAGGGCTCAATCCCTATCTGACGGGCGCGGGATACCTATTAAGCTCGGCGCCTGCGCTCGAACTCTACGCCTTTCTCTCCGCGGCGGTGCAGACGGTTTTCTGCGTTGCTCTCTTTATTATTTATAAGTACTGTAAAAAACGGGTCGGACTCGAACGGGTAGTTTACGCGGTTCTTGCGCAGCTTCCCTTTGTGTTTCTGTTTCCTCATACGGGATATGCTCTCTTTCCCTTCGCGGCGATTCTGCAAAAAGTCGTGCTCGCCGCCTTTTTCGTACTCGTTGCATTTCTGTTCGAGAACGGGCTCAACGCGCTTCTGTTCCGCGTATTCCGCTGTCGGCTGCCGCTTGCGAATATCGTTGAAATCTGCCTGATGTGCGTATTGACGGGGCTCGGCGTTCTGAACGCCTTTCCCCAACCCGTATTTGTTGCAATCAGTCTCTTCGCACTCCTCTTTGCGGTGCTCTTTGTGAAAAACGCTTCGGCGATCAACGCCGCGATCGTACTCGCCGCGCCCCTTGCGCTGGCAGACGGATCGCTCGCCCCCATCGCCCTCTATTGCCTGTACGCCGCGGCGGCGCTCTTGTTCGTACCCTACGGTAAAATTCCCGCTTCGCTGGCGATGACCGCGCTGTACCTGTGCGTGCAGGCGCTCGGCGGTCTGTATTTGAAGAGCGCGGTCGAAATCGCTTTTACCCTGCTCGCCTGCCTTGTTCCCGCCCTCGTCGTAATCCTGATCCCCGAAAAATGTTATGCAAAACTCAACCGCACCCTGCTGTTTTATAAAGAACACGCCCTTCCGCGCATTGCCGTGAACCGCAATCGCAGACAGATCGGACAACAACTCTATGAAGTCTCTTCCCTCTTCCGCGAAATCGAAACGGCGTTCGAAGACAGAGAAACTCCCGACGACGGCGGAGATAAGATCAAAGATAAACTTGTGAACGTGCTCTGTTTTTCCTGCCCGCAGCGCAGAAAATGCGAACACGACGATATTTTTTCAAGCCTCGATAAACTCGTCGCGGTAGGCAAAGCCAAAGGACGGGTAAACCTGATCGACCTGCCGCGCGACGTAAGCTCGCACTGTATCAATACGGCGGGAATGCTCTTTTCTCTCAATAAGTTGCTTGCGCAGTACCGCCGCCTCGTCGCCGACATCGAATCGGCGAAAGAGGGCAGAAAACTGCTCGCCCGTCAGGCGCACGGCGTGAGCGAAATTTTACGCGACATCGCCCTCGAACAGAGCGAAGAATACGTATTTTCCGACGGCGAGCGCAACCTGTCGCGGGCGTTTGCGGCGGCGGGATTTGTCGCCTCGGAAATCTTTATTTACGGCGACGGCGCAAATCTGACCGTGAACGTAACTCTTTCTTCGGATACGGATTCCAAAAAATTGGTGCGCGCGGCAAGCGTTGCGCTCGGAGTTCCCCTCTCTCTTGCCGAAAAAATTCCGTTGACCGCGCTCAGTTCATGCTATGTGCTAAAACGCAAGGCAAACTTCGACGCGGCATTCGGCGTAGCTTCCTGTCCCAAATGCGGAGAGACCGCAAGCGGAGACACTCACTCGGTCATGAAGATCGACGAAAGACGCTTTCTCGTCGCCCTATCCGACGGAATGGGCAGCGGCGAAGAGGCGCGCACCGTCTCCGACCGCGCGCTGTCCCTGCTCGAAAGTTTTTATAAAGCGAAAATGCCCTCCGACACAGTGCTCGACACCGTGAATAAACTGATCGCGTTCTCTTCGGACGAACGCTTTTCATGCCTCGACCTCGCCGCCGTCAACCTCGATACGGGGAATGCGGACATCGTCAAGATCGGCTCGCCCGCGGGATATCTTCTTTCGGGCGACGAACTGCGCGTGCTCGAAGGAGAATCTCTGCCCATGGGCATGCTCGAAGCGGTACACCCCGCCACGTTGCAGGTGACAATGAAAGAAAACGACTTTCTGCTCTTTTTGAGCGACGGCGTTTCGACGGCGTTCGGCTCCTCGTCCGATCTTTTAGACTATCTGAGCGCGCTACGCCCCCTTAACCCGCAATCGCTCGCGGAAGAAGTTCTGAACAGCGCGCTCGACCGCTATCGCGGCAAAGCGGAAGACGATATGACCGTGGTCGCGGTAAAACTCATGAAATCCGCATAAATCAAGAATAAAACACGCCCCGCAAAAGCGGGGCGTAAATCTTATTTTCTTTTCCGATCATCGTCTAAATTTTCAAGAGTCATCAGATCGTCGTCAAAAAAATCGTGCATTGACATTCCCAATGCATTTGACAAGTGCATGATGGAAGCAAGATTTACCGTTCTTTGTTTTCCCGATAAGATCGTTCTGATCGTACTCGAAGAGAGCTTGCATCTTTTGTCCAGCTCCTGAAACGACATTCCCTTTTCTTCCATAAGAGCTTTCAAACGCAACGATAGTGCAACCGAAAACTTCATTTCTTTATCCTCCTTTGTAATTTTATTATATATGTAAGACATGTCTTACGTCAAGCATTTTTTGTAAAATATATCTTACACTATAAATGTGAGAAATAAATTTGCCGCGCGACTGAACGAATTGCTCGCCGATAACGAAATATCCAAGAGATCGCTTGCCAAAAAAATCGGTGTATCGGCAACAAGCATATCCGATTGGTCTACGGGCAAAATTCAACCGACCGCAGAAAACATATATTTAATTGCAGAATACTTTCAAATAAGCGCCGATTATTTACTCGGACTGAAAGATATATAACAATTTCGCCCCGATCGTTAAATACTTTCGGGGTTTCTTTTTATTCCGTCGCGCCGTAAGCCGAAAGATATTCTTTCATTTTTTCAAGGTATTCTTTCCCTTCGATTACGCCCGTTTCGATCGCTTCGATAATATCTTTTACGGTTACAATCGAATAAACTCTGATTCCGAATTCGTCGAACGCTTCCTGCACGGCGGATTTTCCGCTTTCAAGCCCCTTTTCCATGCGGTCTACGGAGATGAGCATCGCCTCTATCTCTACGTTCGCCGCCGCCTTGATTTTGGGGAGCACTTCCCGAAGCGCCTTGCCCGAAGTCATTACGTCTTCGATAATCGCAATCTTTTCGCCGTCCTGAAACTGCCGACCGACGAACAAACCGCCTTCGCCGTGATCTTTGACCTCTTTCCGATCGAAGCAAAAGCCCGTATCCACACCGCGGTTTGCAAGCGCGATACTCGTGGAGACCGCAAGCGGGATTCCCTTGTATGCGGGGCCGACGAGCGTCTTTGCCGAAACCATGTGTTCGAGATAGGTTTCCGCATAGTATTCGCCGAGCTTAGCGATCTGCGCGCCCGTGCGGTACTTGCCCGTATTCACAAAGTAAGGAGCTTTTCTTCCGCTCTTTAACGTGAAATCGCCGAAGCAGAGCACTTCGTTTTCGACCATAAACCGAATAAATTCTTTTTTGTACTGATTCATATTTTCTCCTATTACGAATTGAGAGTCAGAGTTCCCGTCAATTCCGAAATATTTTCGACGGAATGCGCCTCGCACCAGCGTTCCAGCCCTGCGATAATCTTGGGACAGGCAAGCGGATCGGTAAAATTCTGCGTACCGACTTCGACGGCGGTCGCTCCCGCCATCAGGAACTCGATCGCGTCCTCCGCGCAAACAATGCCGCCCATGCCCACGACGGGAATGCTGACGGCGCGGCTCGCTTCAAACACCATGCGCACCGCGATCGCCTTGATCCCCGCGCCTGAAACCCCGCCCGTGTTATTGGCAAGAACGGGTCTTCTGCGTTCGATGTCGATCGCCATACCCGTAAACGTATTCACAAGGGAAACGGCGTCTGCTCCGCCGCGCTGCGCCGCCTGCGCGTTTGCGGCGATACTCTCTACATTGGGCGAGAGCTTGACGATGAGCGGAGTATCGGGACAGCGATCCTTTGCGACGCGCGTCACTTCTTCCACGCTCTCAGGCTTGACCCCGAACGCCATACCTCCGCACTTCACGTTGGGGCAGGAAATATTCAGTTCGATGAAATCGACTTTTCCGTTGAGTTTTTCACAGATCGCGCCGTAGTCCGCAAGCGTACTCCCCGCCGCATTCGCAAGAACGCGCGTTTTGTTCTTTAACCATTCGAGATCGTTTTCGAGAAAAGCGTCTACACCGGGGTTTTGCAGCCCGACGGCGTTTAAGATCGAGCCGTGGCTCTCCGCAATGCGGGGAACGGAGTTGCCGAGTCGGGGCAGCAGGGTAAGACCCTTTGTCGCCACGCCGCCCAGCACGGAAATATCGTAGAGTTCATGAAACTCCCTTCCGAACCCGAACGTGCCCGAAGCCGGAATCACGGGATTCTTTAATTCTTTTCCGCAAAGATTGACTTTCAGATTGACCATTAGCCTTTGTATCCCCAGATCGCTTTGAATCTTCCGCCGAAGATTCCGTCGTTTCTCTTGTTCCAATTCTTATCCCACGTCTTGGGCTCTTTCCCCGACGCGCAGTTGAGAACGAGTATTTCGTTGCACTGAATAAACACGTCTTTTTCCATTGTGACGACGCTCTCGGGAATCATCACGACGCGGAGAGAATGGCAGTTCGCAAACGCACGCGAGCCGATCTTTACTACGCTGTTCGGAATAATTACGCGCGAAATCACTTTATTCCCCTCGAACGCGCCCTCCTTGATCGAAGTTACGGAAACGGGGATGACGACCGTGCTGCCCGTCCCCATGTATTTGACGATCTCGCCGTTGACGATTTCAAATTCCTTTGGCGGTTCGTTGGGAGCGAATCCCTGCATGGGCGGCTGCCCCATCGGAGGCATCGCTCCGAACATGGGACCCTGCATAGGAGGCTGCCCCATCGGAGGAATAGGTCCGTACACGGGCGGGGGCATCTGCTGACCCTGCATCGAAGCCTGTTCCTCTGCGGACACCTCTTCGATCTTTGCGCCTGCGGGGAACTCGTCTAACCGCTCTTCCTCTTCTTCGGATTCAAGCTCGGATTCCGCAGGTTCTTCCGCATACTCCTCCGCCGCAGATTCCTCTTCGCCCTCCCCTTCCGTCGATTCTTCCGTATCGGATTCTTCTTCGTATTCTTCCGCCTGTTCCTCCGTCGGCTGTTCCTCATAATCAAACGGCTCCGCAAATCCGTTATTTTCGGGAGCTTCCTCCGCCGCAGGCTCATTTGATACTTCTTCGGACTCAGTTACTTCTTCATAGACAGGCGTCTCCGCTTCTTCCGCCCCGGATTCCTCTTCAAAATCAGCCAAAGGCTCCTCCGCGGGAACTTCCGCAACGGGTTCTTCCGTAATCTCTGCCGCGGGGAACTCTGCAACGGGCTCTTCCGCAATCTCTTCCGTAGGGAACTCTGTCACAGGCTCTTCCGCAATCTCTTCCGCGGGGAACTCTGTCACAGGCTCTTCCGCAATCTCTTCCGCGGGGAACTCCGCCACGGGTTCTTCCGCAATCTCTTCCGCGGGGAACTCCGCCACGGGTTCTTCCGCATACTCTTCCGTGGGGAACTCCGCAACGGGCTCTTCCGCATACTCTTCCGCGGGGAACTCCGCCACGGGTTTCTCCGCAATCTCTTCCGCAGGGAACTCCGTCACGGGTTCTTCCGCCGCGACAGGCTGCTCCGCTACGGGCGCGGAAATCTCTTCGTCAACGGGGGCTTCCATTTCTTCCGTGACAGATGCCTCTTCGGTTTCTTCCGCAGGCTCGGATACCGCAGGAGCTTCCGCAATCAACTCTTCCGTCTCTTCGGCGGGAACGTTTTCAAATTCTTCGGCGGGAATTGTCTCGGGCTCTTCTTCCGCCGCAAACGTTCTCTCTTCATAGAGGGGCTGATCCTCCACATACTCTGCGGGCATAGGCGCGGGGGCGGGAGCAGGCGCGGGCTTGTGCGCGGGAGCGGACGGCGCCGTAAAAGCGTTCGTCGGCTTAAACGCGGCTGCCGCGGGCACCGGCTTTGCGATTCCGCCGCCGTTCGCGGTGACCGCCGCATCGATCTCCATGGCAAGTCTGTGATACTCTTTACGCGTTTTGAGCGTTGCGAAGAGCATCGCCTTCTGATAATTCAGATTTTCCTGAAACTTTTCCATCACCGCGCCGCGCACAACGGGTTGCAGACGGTTTCTTAACACGTCTTTTCTGTAACGCACGCGAAACTCTGCGAGCGCCATGCCCCAATATGCTTCGGACTCTGTGGCGCTTTTCTTTGCGGCGAGCTTAAAATATTGATACGCTTCGCCGAAATTGCCTGTGTCAAGCATTCTGTTTCCTTTCGCCAAGAGTTCCGTCGCTTCGGCGGTCGTTGTCTCTTTATAGAGAATACTCGGCGTAGAGCAACCCTCGCAGATCAAAAGTCTGTCGACGGCTTTGGAAAGATCGAGCATCTTTCCGCAATTTTTGCACTTCATTTTGTTTTCCTCCGAATATTTCATATCACTTTGAATCCGGATTGCGCCGGATTCAGAATATTACCGAAAATATTTGACTGCGCTCTCAAAGAGCTTCATATCGTAGTTGCCCAAAACGTTCTTATAAAGTCCGTAACCGACACGCTCGGAGTGACCCATCTTACCGAACACTCTGCCGTCGGGAGAGAGAATTCCCTCGATCGCGCACGCGCTGCCGTTGGGATTGAAACGAACGTCCATGGTCGGCTTTCCGTCGAGATCGACGTACTGCGTCATGATCTGACCCTTATTAGACAGCTCTTTTATAAGTTCGGGACGCGCGACAAATTTTCCTTCTCCGTGCGAAATGGGAACGCTGACGATCTCTCCCGCTTTCACGCCCGCAAGCCAAGGACTGTTGACAGACGCGACACGCACCCTTACAATGCGGGACTGGTGCCGCCCGATATCGTTATAAGTGAGCGTAGGACAGTTTTCATCGGTGTCGATAATCTTACCGTAGGGCACAAGTCCGAGTTTGACAAGCGCCTGGAACCCGTTGCAGATTCCCCCCATCAAACCGTCGCGCGAAGAAAGTAAATTTTGGGTCGCCTCCTTGATTTCGGGATTGCGGAAGAACGCCGTGATGAATTTTCCGGAACCGTCCGGTTCGTCGCCGCTCGAAAATCCTCCGGGGAGGAATACGATCTGGCTCTCTTTCATCTTCTTGGCAAACTCTTCCGAAGAGCGGGCGACTTCGTCCGCGGTTCGATTTCTCACAACAAAAATTTCCGTATCCGCTCCCGCATCGTCGAATGCTTTCGCGGTATCGTATTCGCAGTTCGTCCCGGGGAAAACGGGAATAAGAACTTTCGGTTTCTCCGTTTTGAACTTGCACTCCCCGACAAACTTTTTCTTGTAAGAAAAGACGGGAACCTTTGTTTTCTGCGTCGGAATATTGCAGCGGTATACCGATTCCAGCTTATTCTCGTAGAGAGCTTCGAGTTCGTCGAGCTTGAATTTTTCTTTTCCGTAAGTGATCTGCTCTTTCTTATCCGTCACGCCCAAAAGCATTCCCACTTTTTCTTTTGTGGTCAGTTCGAGAATGAACGAACCGTAGGAATACCCGAAGATGAGAGGAAGACTTACCATGTCGTCGAAGGTAAAGCCGATGCGGTTTCCGAGGCACATTTTAAGAATGCCTTCCGCAACTCCTCCGTAGCAAGGAGTATATGCGGCAACCGCTTTCCCCTCGCTCAGCAAATCGGCAACCAGCGCAAAATTCCGTTTGAGCGACGCGGGATCGGGAAGATTGTTTTCGTTATATTCCGGCTCCAACAGCACGACGAAATGTCCCGCCGCTTTGAATTCGGGAGAGACGACCTCGCGGACGTGACCGGTCGTCACCGCAAACGAGACGAGCGTCGGCGGCACGTCGATATGCTCGAAAGTTCCGCTCATGGAGTCTTTGCCGCCGATCGCCGCGATCCCGAGATCGGTCTGCGCCTTGAATGCGCCCAAAAGCGCCGCAAGCGGCTGTCCCCAACGTTTGGGATCGCGCCCCGGTTTTAAGAAATATTCCTGAAACGTCAAATACGCGTTGTCCCGCTTGAATCGCGCGCCGCTCGCAACAAGTTTCGCAACGCTTTCCACGACCGCGAGATACGCCCCATGGTAAGGGCTCTTCTCCATCGCATAGGGATTGCCGCCCCAGCTCATATAAGATACAACGTCAGTATGTCCCTTTTCTACGGAAACAAGATGCGCCATCGCCTGCGGCGGGGTCATCTGATATTTTCCGCCGAAGGGCATCAGCACGGTATTCGCGCCGATCGTAGAATCGAACCGTTCCGAAAGTCCGCGCTTCGAGCACACGTTCAAATCTTCGGCAAGTTCGCGGTATCCCTCCGTAAAGGATTCCGGAATTTCTTTATCGTAGTTTTCAAAGGGCTCTACGCTCGCCTTGATATGCTTCTCCGCGCCGTTGGAATTGAGGAATTCACGCGAGACGTTGACGATCGTTTTCCCGTTCCACGTCATCACGAGACGCGCTTCTTCCGTCACTTCCGCGACGACGGTCGCTTCGAGATTCTCTTCTTCCGCGTAGCGGATAAATTCTTCCGTCTTATCCGCCTCGACGACGACCGCCATGCGCTCCTGCGATTCGGAGATCGCAAGCTCGGTTCCGTCCAGCCCGTCGTACTTTTTGGGAACGGCGTTCAGATCGATTTTCAATCCGTCCGCCAGCTCTCCGATCGCAACCGATACGCCGCCTGCGCCGAAGTCGTTGCAACGTTTTACAAGCAACATCGCTTCTTTCTTTCTGAAAAGGCGTTGCAATTTACGTTCCTCGGGCGCGTTTCCCTTCTGCACTTCCGCACCGCAATGGGTGAGCGATTCAAGGGTGTGCGATTTTGAAGAACCCGTAGCTCCGCCGCAACCGTCGCGCCCCGTTCTGCCGCCGAGAAGAATCACCTTATCACCCGCCGCGGGCACTTCGCGCCGCACGTTTTCCTCGGGAGCAGACGCGATCACCGCGCCGATTTCAAGCCGCTTCGCAACATAGCCCGTATGATAAATCTCGTCTACCTGCCCCGTTGCGAGACCGATCTGGTTTCCGTAAGAAGAATATCCCGCCGCCGCGGTCGTAACGATCTTGCGCTGGGGGAGTTTCCCTTCGAGCGTTTTGGAAACGGGAACGAGCGGATCGCCCGCGCCCGTTACGCGCATGGCGGCATAGACGTAGCTCCTGCCCGACAGCGGATCGCGGATCGCGCCCCCGATACAGGTCGCGGCGCCTCCGAACGGCTCGATCTCCGTGGGGTGGTTGTGCGTCTCGTTCTTAAAGAGCAGAAGATAATCGTGCTGTACGCCGTCATCGGTATCGACCTTGATTTTGACGGTGCAGGCGTTGATTTCTTCCGATTCGTCCAAATTTTTCAAGAGACCGCGCTTTTTAAGAAGTTTGCATGCGATCGTGCCGATGTCCATGAGGTTCACGGGCTTGGTACGGCAGATTTCTTTACGCGCCGCGAGATATTCCTCATAAGCGTCTTTGAGAACTTTATTCTCGAAATGCACGCCGTCGATCGTCGTCAAAAAAGTAGTATGACGGCAATGATCCGACCAATACGTATCGATCATTCGGATTTCAGTGAGCGTAGGATCGCGGTTCTCACGGATAAAATAGTTCTGGCAAAATTTTATGTCGTCCGCGTCCATTGCGAGCGCGTATTTTTTTACAAACTCATTCAATCCCTCTTCGTCGAGTTTGGTAAACCCGTCGAGTATCTCCACTTCGGTCGGAACGGGGTGATTGATTTTCAGCGTATCGGGAAGAGTAAGCTGCGCTTCTCTGCTCTCCACGGGGTTGACGACATAACGCTTGATCGCATCAAGCTCTTCCTGCGTTACCCTGCCGTAAACCGCAAACACCTTTGCGGTACGGATCAGCGGACGCTCTTTTTTGAAGAGCATCTGAATGCATTGCGCCGCCGAATCGGCGCGCTGATCGAACTGACCGGGAAGGTACTCGACCGCAAACACCTTTGCGTCCGCCGTCTCGATCTGTCCGCTCGCCCTGTCCATCTGCGGCTCGGAAAATACCGTCTTGATCGCGTAGTCGAACTCCTCCCGTTCCATCCCCTCCGCGTCGTAACGGTTGATAATGCGTATATTTTCAACGCTGCCGATTCCGAGGAGTTCTTTCACGTCCTCGGTGAGCGTTTTTGCCTCATGATCGAAACCCGATTTTTTTTCTACGAAAACTCTGTAAACCATTCTCTGCCTCCGATTATCACGCCTGCTTTTGTACTTGTAACGCTTTCTGACCGATGTCTTTTCTCATATAGGCGTTCTGAAATTTGACTTTCTCCGCAAGCGCATACGCGCCGCCGATCGCCTCTTGAAGAGTGTTTCCGAAGGCGGACGCACCCAAGACGCGCCCGCCCGAAGTCAACAGTTTCTCTTCCTGCGCCTTCGCGCCTGCTATATAGAGGTATTCTCCCTCCTTTGTCTCGGGCAGCGAAATTTCGTAGCCCGTCTCGTAATGAGAGGGATAGCCCTCGGACGCTACGATCACGCAGCACGCCGCGCCCTCTTTGAACCGCACCATGTCGCTATTCAGCCGTCCCTCGCGCACGGCAAGCATGATCTCCAACAAATCGCTCTCCAAAAGCGGTAACACGACCTGCGTTTCGGGATCG
This sequence comes from uncultured Christensenellaceae bacterium, assembly GCA_910588695.1. Taxonomy (GTDB): domain Bacteria; phylum Bacillota; class Clostridia; order Christensenellales; family Borkfalkiaceae; genus Gallimonas. Next base: position 71,468 of record CAJUOV010000001.1, on the reverse strand, counting down.
CCGAAACGACAGTTGTATTCGATGACTTTGGGACCCTTCGCCGTAAGCATGAGCCCGAAAAAGATACAGCCCTTGAACGTGCGACCCTCTGCATTGAGCGCCGCGACGGTAGGAAGGTAGATTTTCTCCATGCATTCCTTTGCGATCTCTTCGGTATAGTAGGGATTGGGCGCGACCGTACCCATGCCCCCCGTATTCAGTCCCTCGTCATGATCTTTCGCGCGCTTGTGATCCATAGAGCTGACCATAGGCACGATTACATTGCCGTCTGTGAAGGAGAGAACGGACACTTCGGGACCGGTCAGAAACTCTTCGACGAGAACTTTATCCCCGCTTGCGCCGAACACCTTTTTCACCATCACGTCGTCGATCGTCGCTTTCGCCTCGTCGAAACTGCCAACGATTACCGCGCCCTTGCCCGCCGCCAAACCGTCCGCTTTGATCACGGTGGGATACGCGCAGGTTTTTAAGTATGCGATCGCCGCTTCTGCATCCGTAAACGTCTCGCTGTCCGCCGTGGGAATGCCGTATTTTTTCATGAGGTTCTTGGAATAAACTTTGCTCCCTTCGATGATCGCCGCGTCCGCTCTCGGACCGAAACAGGGAATCCCCAACGCTTCCAAACGATCCACGCAGCCCATGACGAGCGGATCGTCTTGCGTGATCGCGGCAAAATCTATTTTATGCGATTTTGCAAACGCCTCGATCCCGTCGAGATCGGTCGCCTTTACCGGAAAGCATTCCGCACCCTCTTCCCGCGCGATTCCGCCGTTTCCGGGGAGCGCGTAAATTTTTTCAACCTTTTTATTTTGTTTTAACGCTTTGACTACGGCGTGTTCTCTTCCGCCGCCGCCGACGATTAAGATATTCATGTCATCTCCTTCTCGTAAATTTCTTTTTGCTATGCCTTATTGCCTTCCTACGGTCGGCGAAAACGATTTCGCTCCACGTGCTACGCTCAATCGCGGAAGGCATATCGCGAATTAAAAAGAAACTTCACGATTGCTGTTGTCGTAACGGAGCTTATCGGTCGAAATAAATCCGACCTTGCACCGTTTCGGCATTAGCCTCGCAGGGTCCCGCTCGGCGGGAACGGTTTCAATAATTTCTCTCAATGATGAAAGAGCCGCATGCCCGTAAAGCACATCACCATCCCGTATCGATCTGCCGCGTCGATCACAAGATCGTCGCGCACCGATCCCCCCGGTTCCGCCACATACGAAACGCCCGAAAGCGCGGCGCGGTCGATATTGTCGGAGAACGGAAAGAATGCGTCGCTTCCCAAAGAAACGCCCTTGACCGTTTTGAGATACGCCGCTTTCTCCTCCTTGGTGAAGGGAGCGGGACGCACCGCAAAATTCTTTTTCCAGACCCCGTCGCCTAAGACGGTCTCCGCCTCGTCGGAAAGATACAGATCGATGATATTGTTCTTTTCGGGTCTGCCGACGCCCTCCGCGAATTGCAGAGAGAGTACCTTTTCGCTCTGACGCAAATGCCACAGATCCGCTTTGCTCGCCGCAAGGCGGGTGCAGTGAATGCGCGACTGCTGTCCCGCACCCACCCCGATCGCCTGCCCGTCCTCGGCAAAACAGACCGAATTGGACTGCGTATATTTGAGCGTGATAAGCGAGATGATCAGATCGATCGCTTTATCTTCGGGTAAATTCCGATTCTTCGTAACGATATTTTTAAGAAGCTCTCTGTCGATCTTGAAATTATTTCTGCCCTGCTCGAACGTAATGCCGAACACCTGTTTTCTCTCGATTTCGGCGGGAACATAATCCTTATCGATTTTAACGACGTTGTATCCCCCCTTGCGCTTTTCCCTGAGAATTTCGAGCGCCTTGGGAGAATATGCGGGCGCGATCACTCCGTCCGAAACCTCGCGCGAGATGATCTTTGCGGTCGTCTCGTCGCACTCGTCGGAAAGAGCGATCCAATCGCCGAACGAGCTCATTCTGTCCGTTCCCCGCGCGCGTGCGTAAGCGCATGCCAAGGGAGAATCGTCCAATCCTTCGATGTCGTCGACAAAGCAAGACTTCTTCAACGCATCGGAAAGTTTTTTACCGATCGCCGCCGACGTGGGCGAGACGTGCTTAAAGCTCGTCGCCGCAACATATCCCGTATTTTCTTTAATCTCTTTGACGAGCTGCCAAGAATTGAACGCGTCTAAAAAATTGATATACCCCGGCTTCCCGTTCAGAATTTCGACGGGCAGCGCGCTCCCGTTCTGCATATAGATGCGCGCGGGCTTCTGATTGGGATTGCAACCGTATTTTAACTGAAATTCCTGCATGATCTTCTCCTGTTTTCTTATTTATTCTTATTGTATAAAACGCTCTCATATTTACCCGACTTCAAATCGTAAGCGCGGCAATAAAGAGAAATCTTGTTTTCGTTGTCGAGCGCGTTCCAGATCTCCTCGGCAAACGCATTGAGATCGTTCGGAACGCTCACCCGCTCGGGTTCCCCCTCGAAAGAGGGCAGCGGATTCCCGTCCGTGACGTAGGTGTGCAGAAAATGCCCCGTGCCCGCAATCGGCTCGTAGTCGAAGTAGAAGCGGTTGCATTTTGCGCCATTTTCGTCCGCGCTCTTCAAAATGGACATTTCGTAAGTGAAATTTTCCCCGATGTGCAGCAGCGCGCTGATTCTCGGCGTAAAGTTGGGCGCGTCCGGTTCGAAGCAGCGCTGTTTCAACGCGTGACGGAAACACCTTTCCGCTTTCAGGCTCTCTTCGATCGTATCCGTCTGGTCGCCGTTCGTGACGATAACGTCGTTTCCGACCGACTTCACGGGATAATAAATGATGAGCGACGGATCCTGCATCTTGGAGGGATCGAACGCTTCCGTTTTGAGCGCGCCGTTTTCTTCAACGAAAATACGGTTGCGGCTGTTGACGCTGCGCCCCATGATGAAATAGGCAAACATCGCCTTTTCGCCGTTCGGGGAAAGCCCGACGACGATTCCGCGCCCCGCATAGGGGTTGCCCGAAAGTCTTTGTTTCATGCTTCTGATTTGATCGTTCATATCTCTTCTCCTTGGAGTTTTTTACACACTTCTTCCACCGCCTGCGGCAGAATGATCCATTCCGCCTCGCGCATGACCCGCTTTTGCAGGATTTCAGGCGTATCGCCCTCCCTGACTTCCACCGCTCTCTGCGCAATGATCGAACCGCCGTCGCACACCTCCGTCACATAGTGCACGGTCGCGCCCGTCACCTTGACCCCCGCTTTCAATACCGCCTCGTGCACATGCAGCCCGTACATGCCCTCGCCGCAGAAGCTGGGAATGAGCGCGGGATGAACGTTGATGATCCTGCCGCGGAACGCAGAGACAAACTTCTCGCTCAGAATGGTCATAAATCCCGCAAACACCACAAGCCCGATCTTTTCTTCGCGGAGCTTTTCGAGAATCTTCTCCTCCCGTTCCGCGCGGGGATATTTCTTTTTATCGAACACCGCCGTCGGAATCTTCATTCGTTCGGCGCGTTTTATAACGTATGCGTCGGGGGAATCGGCGATAACGAGCACGATCTCGCCGTGCGGAAGAAGTCCCGCCTCGGCGTTATCGACGATCGCCTGAAAGTTGGTTCCGCCGCCCGAACAAAGTACGGCGATACGGACCTTATTCATTCTAAGATCACTCCGACGTCGCTCTTTACGATCTCGCCGACAACGTAAGCGTCTTCGCCGTTCGCTTTGAGAATTTCGATCGCCTTGTTTACGTTCTCTTTCGCGACGACCACGCACATGCCCACGCCCATGTTGTAGGTATTGAACATATCGTGCTCGGAAATGTTGCCGACTTTCTGAATCAGATTAAAGATCGGAAGAACTTTCACGTCGCTCTTTCTGATCTTCACGCCCAGACCCTTGGGGATAGAGCGGGGCATATTCTCGTAAAAGCCGCCCCCCGTAATGTGCGAGATTCCCTTGACTTCCACTTTTTCGAGAAGAGCGAGAACGGGCTTCACATAGATTTTCGTAGGCGTTAAAAGAGTTTCTCCAAGCGGCGCGCCGAGTTCCTTTTGATAAGCGTTCAGATCGCAGTGTTCGATGTCGAACACCTTTCTCACAAGCGAGAAACCGTTGGAATGCACGCCCGTCGAAGGAAGCGCGATCATCACATCGCCCGCCTGCATTTTATTTTTGTCGATCATTTTTTCGCGGTCGACGATTCCCACGGAGAAACCCGCCAAATCGTAATCATCCTCGGGCATCATACCTGGATGTTCCGCAGTCTCGCCGCCGACGAGCGCGCAGCCCGCGCGCACGCAGCCTTCCGCAACGCCCCCCACGATGTCTGCGATCTTCTCGGGGAAGTTCTTGCCGCAGGCGATATAGTCGAGAAAAAACAGCGGTTTCGCGCCGCAGCAGATCACGTCGTTCACGCACATGGCAACGCAGTCGATCCCGATCGTGTCGTGTTTATCCAAGAGCATGGCGATTTTCAATTTGGTGCCCACGCCGTCCGTGCCCGATACGAGCACGGGTTCCTTCATGCCCTTGGGCAAAGGAAACGCGCCGCCGAAATCGCCGATGTCCGCCTTGCCCTGCGGCATGGTGCGCGCGACGTGTTTTTTCATGAGCTCAACCGCCTTATAACCCGCGGTAATATCGACTCCCGCCTGTTTATAGCTTTCGGAATAACTGTCTTTCATATTGACTCCTTCGATGATTTATGTACTTTTTAACTTTTACTTTTGATATTTGGGGTTCTCGCTGATCGGACGCTCGAAACGGTTCTTACAGGTCTCTTCGGGCACGTCGGTCGGATAGTTCCCGTCGAAACAGGCGGTACAGAATCCGCTGCCGTTTCCGCCCGTAAGCATGCCCGCGTGTTTCAGATCGAGATATCCCACCGAATCCGCGCCGATGATCTTTGCGATCTCCTCCGTCGTATGATGACAGGCGATCAGATTTTCTTTCGACTCGATGTCCGTTCCGTAGTAGCACGGGTTGAGAAACTTGGGCGCGGAGGAGAGAAAATGCACTTCCGTCGCGCCCGCCTCGCGCAGTTGCTTTACGATGGGGCGGCTTGTAGTTCCGCGCACGATGCTGTCGTCGACGAGCACGACCCGTTTGCCTCTGACCGCCGAAGCGATGACGTTGAGTTTGATTTTAACTTTGTCTTCCCGCGCTTTCTGATCGGGCGCGATGAACGTTCTGCCGATGTATTTGTTTTTTAAAAATCCGATCCCGTAGGGGATTCCCGAAGCGCGGGCGTATCCGAGCGCGGCGTCGAGCCCCGAATCGGGCACGCCCACGACGACGTCTGCGTCGATCCTGTATTTCTCTGCGAGAAAAGCTCCCGCGCGCAGTCTTGCTTCGTGCACATAGCAGCCGTCGATCTCGGAATCGGGTCGGGCGATATAGAGATACTCGAAGAGACAGAAATGCTTTTGTTTTCCGCAATGGGTACGATCGCTCGCAACCCCGTTTTTTCCGATCACGAGAATCTCGCCCGCTTCGATCTCGCGCACCTTGTGCGCCCCGACCGCATTCAAAGCGCAGGATTCCGAAGCAACGATATACGCGCCGTCGTCGCGCCTGCCGAGGCAGAGAGGGCGGAATCCGTGCGGATCGCGCGCCGCGATGAGCTTGCTCGGCGACATCACGACGAGGGAATACGCTCCCTCCAAACGATCCATGGCGGCGGAAACCGCCTCTTCGATGGAACCGCGCTTCACGCGCTCTTTGGTGATGACGTAGGAGACGACTTCTGTGTCCGACGTGGTGTGAAAGATACTTCCCTCGTTTTCAAGCTCGGCGCGGAGGGCGTAAGAATTGGTGATGTTGCCGTTATGGGCAAGCGCCATATTCCCTTTGAGATGATTTACGACGATGGGCTGAGCGTTCTCTCTACCGCCGCCGCCCGTAGTGCTGTATCTGACATGACCGACCGCCGCCTCGCCCGTACCGAGAGAGTTTAGGCGTTCCGCCGTGAACACATCGTTCACGAGCCCCGTATCCTTGTAAGAGGAAAACACGCCGTCGCGGTTGACCACGATCCCGCAAGACTCCTGCCCGCGGTGTTGCAAGGCGAATAACCCGTAATACGCCGTATGCGCGACGTCCGCGGTTTCGGGCGCGTAAATCCCGAACACCCCGCATTCTTCGTGAATATGATCCGTCATAGTTTCACCTTAAAACTTATCCCGCTTTCTGTGAGCGAGCAGTTCGAGGAGCGCGAGGAAAACCCGAAGGAGCTTACTAACACGTAAGTGACTGAGGGTTGCCGCAGAGCGACAATGAAATGCGCAACTCAAAGGAAGCGTTACTCTTTTCCGTTCCAGCAATAGGTACACAGCTTGCACGGCTCGATCCCGATCGCCTCTTGTAATCCTTCGAGGGATTGAAATTCGAGGGACTGGAACTGAAACTTTTCGCAGATCGCTTTGCGCATCGTCTTGCCGCGTTCGCTCTCGGAATCGCTGTATTCGTCTAAATGTTTGAATCCCTCTTCCCCTTCGAGTTCCATGATAATGCGGCGGGTGATGAGCTCCATCTCGCTCGTGGAACGCGAAAAGTTCAGATATTTACAGCCGTACATGATGGGCGGACAGGCGGAGCGCATGTGCACTTCTTTCGCGCCGTGGGAATAGAGAAATTCGACCGTCTCCCTGAGCTGGGTGCCCCGCACGATGCTGTCGTCCACCAAGAGAAGTTTCTTTCCGTCGATGAGCTCGTGCACGGGAATCTGCTTCATCTTTGCGATCTCGTTTCTGTCCTTCTGACAGGCGGGCATGAAGCTGCGCGACCAAGTGGGCGTGTATTTGATATAGGGACGAGCAAAGGGAATCTTGCTCTCGTTCGCGTATCCGATCGCGTGGGGCGTGCCCGAATCGGGAACGCCGCCCACGTAGTCGATATCCTGCGCGGTTCCGTCGCACCTGTCTTTTCTGGCGAGAATGCCGCCGTTGCGGCAGCGCATCATCTCCACGCTCACGCCCTCGTAGACGGAGGTCGGGTAGCCGTAATACGTCCAGAGGAACGCGCAAATGCGCATTTCCTTCCTCGGAGGAGAGAGCTGTTTCACGCCGTCCGCGGAAATTTCGACGATCTCCCCCGCGCCGAGTTCCCGTTCACTCTGATAACCGAGCTTCTGATAGGCAAAGTTCTCGAACGAGACGCAGTAACCCTCTCGATTTTTTCCGATCAGAACGGGAAGTCTGCCCATCTTGTCGCGTGCGGCGATAAGATTCCCATCCTCTTTGAGAAGAAGAATCGAAGCGGTACCCTCAATCAGATCCTGCGCGTATCGGATTCCCTCTTCGAAAGAATCCCTGCGGTTGACAAGCGCTGCAACAAGTTCGTTGGAGTTCACCTTTCCGCCCGTCATCGCGTCGAAATATCCGCCGTTTTCGAGCACTTTCCGCATGAGCGTTTCCGCGTTATTGATAATGCCGATCGTGCAGATCGCGTACTTCCCGAGTTTGGAATGAATGAGAAGAGGCTGGGGATCGGTGTCGCTGATACAGCCGATTGCGGAATTTCCTTTCAGCTCTTCGATGGCGCGCGCGAATTTGGTTCTGAACGGCGAATTTTCGATATTGTGAATTTCGCGCTGCAATCCGAGTTCGGGGCTGTACGCCGCCATGCCCCCGCGGCGTGTACCGAGGTGGGAATGGTAATCGGTTCCGAGATAGACGTCCAATACTGCGCTGCGCCTGCTCGCAACGCCGAAGAATCCTCCCATCGAGTTACTCCCCTTTCGTTACGCGCGCAAAAATTTCTTTATATGCGTCTTCCACTCCGCCGAGGTCGCGGCGGAAGCGGTCTTTGTCGAGTTTCTCGTTCGTCTTAACGTCCCAGAAACGGCAGGTATCGGGAGAGATCTCGTCCGCAAGAACGATCGCGCCGTCGGACGTTTTGCCGAATTCGAGCTTGAAGTCGATGAGTTTTACGCCCAGAGAGAGAAAATATTCTTTGAGCGCATCGTTCACTTTGAACGCGTATTTTTTGATGAGCTCGATTTCGTCTTTGGTCGCGAGTTTCAGAGCGATCGCGTGATAGTCGTTGATGAGGGGGTCGCCGAGATCGTCGTTTTTATAAGAAAATTCGATCGTAGGCTCGTCGAACACAATCCCTTCTTCCACGCCGTAGCGCTTAGCGAAGGAACCCGCCGATACGTTGCGGATAATCACTTCGAGGGGAACGATGCTCACCTTTTTCACGACGGTATCTCTTTCGGAGAGTTCCTCCACGAAATGAGTGGGCACTCCTTTCTTTTCGAGAAGACGCATCATCATGTTGGTCATGCGGTTGTTTACAACGCCCTTGCCGACAATCGTGCCCTTTTTAAGCCCGTTGAACGCCGTCGCGTCGTCTTTATACGAAACGATGCAGAGATCGGGATCGTTCGTAGCAAATACTTTTTTAGCCTTTCCTTCATAGAGCTGCGCTGCTTTTTCCATTGTGTTTCTCCTTTATTTACAAATGATATTCCGCCGAAATCTCGGCGTCTTTTTTCAGTACTTTTTCCGCCGCGGCTCTGCGCGCCGCTTTGAGTTTTTCGGTAAGCGCGGCATCGGACACCGCAAGAATCTCGATTGCGAGAAGCGCCGCGTTCTTCGCGCCGTTGACGGCGACCGTCGCAACGGGAATCCCCGCGGGCATCTGAACGGTAGCGAGCAGAGCGTCCAGCCCGTCGAAACTTGACTTTACGGGAATGCCGATCACGGGCAGCACGGTATTCGCGGCAAACGCGCCCGCAAGATGCGCCGCCATGCCCGCCGCGCATATGATCGCGCCGAAGCCCTTATCCGCCGCGCTCTCCGCAAACGCTTTCGCCTCGGCGGGGGTTCTGTGCGCCGAATAGACGTGCGCCTCGAAGGGAACGGAATATTCCTTAAAGACCTCGAACGCCTTTTCCGCTACGGGAAGGTCGCTGTCGCTTCCCATGATAAACGCAACCTTTTTCATACAACCTCCAAAAAGTAAAATAAGGCAGTCTTTTCCTATACGGAAAGACTGCCTGAAATTTCCGTTAAAACGAATTTATTACGACATTTTACGAAAACACTTTTCATGACAATATTATAACAAAATCCGACAAGGGAAGTCAAGCGTTATATGACAAAACAAACAGAAAATATTTGACAGATATCCCCTTTACGGGATCAAATTTCCGATATAATGTAAATGCGGCGGGCAGGAGGTTACTATGACGGCTCTGCAATTTATGAACGCTTTCCGCACCTTCGGCGCGGACGTTCTGCTGCTCGCGCTCGGAGTGACGCTTTTAACGTCGCTCCTCAAAAAAACGGTCATGAAAAACTGCAATAAAAAGGCGTTCGTCTTTCTTCCGTTTGCAATCGGAATCGCGGTGTACGCCGTGTACGCCGCGCTCGTAACGCTCAGCGCCGACCCCTTTACCAAGGATCTGGCGGCAACGGTCGAAAAGGGATTCTCGTGCGGGCTTGCCGCGACCCTTTACTACGTCGTATACGAACAGTTTTTCCGTTCTCCCAAACAACAGGCAAAACCCGACCCCCTCGACAATCTTCTCGACGGGATCGTCGCCGACGAAAAACGCGGCGAAGCCGCCGCTGCGCTTACCGAACGGTGCGCGGGCGCGGAAAAAGAACAACTCCCCGAACTCGTTCGGGAAACTCTTTCACTCTACGCCTCTCCCGACCTTTCGCAAGCGGAGACGGAAGTTGCCGTGAAAATTCTCACGGAATATTTTTTGATGCGGAACGAATGACCGAACCCCCTCCAGCTTCTGCGGGAGGGGGTTATTTTTTGCACATTTCAAGGAGCGCGCGAATATCGCCTTCCGCCCGACTTAAATCCGATAGGAGATCCCGCTTCTTCTCTTCCCGTTTTTGCCATCTGTCGCAGCGCTCCGTCCGCTCCACGCGCTTGTCTCGGAGTTCGCACAGATACTTTTTCTGCCCGTCCAACCCGTATCCGCCCCGCCGATACAATTCTTTGCAGTGCTCACACGTCTCGCACGTCATCTCCCCGATCCTCCCCGATCATCTGCCGCAATAACGATATCTCTTGCAGGATATTTTCCAGCCGCGCCGCAAGCAACGGCTCGCACTTGCTCTCGTTCGGCGATTTATACGAAAAATATTCGCAACTGTCGTGCAATCCCACCGTCTCTCGCTTCGTTCGGCAATATCCCGATTTTGTTTTTTCGTACTTGAATCCGTTTATAACATAATAACTGTTGTAACTCTTGCACCGACAACATTGATGTACGCATTGATTCATTTTTTTGCTCCTCAGCATAAATATACCATAGGTATTACCTATATGTCAAGTATTTTATAGGCGTTTCCTATAAAATACTATTAGGAGAAATTATTATGATCACACATGAACAAATACAAAAAAGAATCGCCGAAGCGATTAAACAAAGCGGCATGTCGCAAACCGCAATCGCAAATGCTTTACACATTAAACAACCGACGGTGGGACAATATCTGTCGGGACGGGCAACTCCCGCATTAGATACGCTTGCAAATTTATGCAAGCTGTTGGATTTAGACGCAAATTACATACTTTGTCAATAAAAAAAGAGGCGGTCAAAGGTTGTGTTCCATAGGGAATATTTTCTGTTGTAAAAAAGTAGCTCACTAACTTCGTAAACGAAGTATAGTGGGCTATACTTTTATTTTGTGTTTGTTGTTCGTCATTGCGAGGCATTTATTGCCGAAGCAATCCAGACATTTAAGTTACTTTATGAGTTCATGATATAAATCTTCCCAATTTGGATTCATTGTTTCTATCAACTTTAACTTTGCTTTACGCGAACCACCTTTTATTTGTTTTTCACGTTGGATTGCATCGGTAATATCCGTATATATTTCATAATATCCGAGCTTATCGATATTATATTTTTTAGTAAACCCTTCCACCGTTTTGCTTTTATGTTCCCAAACTCGACGAATTAAATTATTTGTTACTCCCGTATACAGTGTACCGTTTCGAGAATTAAACATTATGTATACATAAGAAACATGCTCTTTCACATTTTGCCTCTTCTGGATTGCTTTGTCGCTTCGCTCCGCGCAATGACGGAAAGAATTATGCTTGGCGAAAGTCGCGGTGATTCCCGGAGCGGCGTTCGGCGCAGACGACTGCGTGCGGCTTTCTTATTCGCTCTCCATAGTTTTACAATATCAAAATTAAATATAAAAAGCAAGGATATTGTCCTTGCTTTTTATCCCTATGAAACTCACAATAACCGCCTCTTTTTTATCTTACTTTTTGGAATAGGGATTCACGCCGTAAAGCGCGTCCATTGCGTCGTTGAACTTTCTCGCCTTTTCGTACTGACGAAGATCGAAGTTCTTGACCGCGTTCTCCATTTCTTTTCTCTGCTCGCGCGAAAGCCGCGACGGAACCTCTACGATCACCCGCAAAAAGAGACTTCCGATTCCGTTCTTCGACTTGATTCCCTTGCCGTGCAGAGTGAACACCGTACCCGACTGCGTTCCTTCGGGAATGGTATACTCGAACACGTTTTCCACATCGGGCACTTTGACCACGCCGCCGAGCGCAGCCGTCGCATAGGGAATGGGCAGGTCGAGGTACAGATCCATGTTCTTGCGCGTAAAAAGTCTGTGAGGCGCCACTTTGAAATTGATGACAAGATCGCCCGGCGCGCCGCCCTGCGTGCTCGCCTGACCCAAACCGCGCTTTTTCAGATACGACGTATTGTCAACGCCCGCAGGAACGGTAACGCTGATCTTCGTCTCTTTGCGGTAGTAGCCTCTGCCCTTACAGTCGGGGCACTTTTCGGTGATGATCTTGCCCTTGCCGTTACAGTCGGGACAGATTCCCATTCTGACCGTTCTGCCGAACATGGTATCCTGCGTAATGCGGATCTGACCTTTGCCCGCGCACTTCATACAGGTTTTGAGCGCCGTGCCGCCCTTTGCGCCCGTGCCCTTACATGCAGCGCACGTTTCGTTTCTCGTATAAGAAAAATCTTTGGTGCAGCCGCGCGCCGCCTCCATGAACGAAAGCGACATCTCCGTCTGAATATCTTCTCCCGAAGTATCGCGCTGCTGCGCGCCCGCGTCGCCGCCCATGCCGTTGAAAATATCGTTGAAAATATCCCCGAAGCCGCCGAAACCGCCAAAGCCGCCGGGACCGCCCGGACGGGGACCCCCTCTCGCGGTATGGTTGATTTCGAAGTCGTATGCCGCGCGGCGGTCGGGATCGGTGAGAACTTCGTTCGCCTCGTTGACCTCTTTGAACTTTTCCGCCGCCGTAGCGTCGCCGGGGTGCAGATCGGGGTGATACTGCTTGACGAGCTTTTTATACGCCGCCTTGATTTCGTCGGCGGTAGCCGTCTTGCTTACGCCGAGTATTTCGTAATAATTTTTTTTGTCTGCCATAAAGATACCCTTTCCGGTAATTTCTATTCTCTGTCCGTATTCCTAATATACCGCGAAAACCGCTCGCGGGAAATACCTCGTTCGCGGTTTTCATGGACGCATGCGCGTCGGATTTACTTTGCGGAATAACGATTAAAGATGAACTTCGTCGTCGCCGTCGTCGTAGGTCTCGCCGCCCACAGATCCGTCGGGATTCTGAGGCATACCGTTCTGATAGAAACGGCTGAAAATAGGCTGGATCACATCGCCGAGCGCATCGTAAGCCTTCATGATTCTGTCGTCTTCGCCCGAAGCGAGCTCTTCTTTCGCCGAAGCAACCGCTGCGTTGATCGCCTCTTTCTCTTCGTCGGTGATCTTGCCGTCGTCGTCTTTGAGCGTCTGCTCGACCGAGAAAATGAGACCGTCGAGTCTGTTCTTGTTTTCGAGCTTCTGCTTTCTCGCTTTGTCTTCCGCCGCGTACTGCTCCGCTTCTTTGACCGCTTTGTCGATCTCCTCTTCGGAGAGGTTGGTCGAGGAGGTGATGGTAATATCCGTTCTCTTGCCCGTTCCGAGGTCTTTCGCCGCAACGTTCACAATGCCGTTTGCATCGACGTCGAAGGTAACTTCGATCTGCGGGATTCCGCGGGGCGCGGGAGCAATGCCCGAAAGCATGAATCTTCCCATCGACTTATTGTCGCGGCAGAATTCGCGCTCGCCTTGGAGAATGTGGATTTCCACGCTCGTCTGATTGTCGGCAGCCGTGGAGAACACCTGCGTCTTTTTCACGGGGATCGTCGTATTGCGCTCGATGATCTTGGTGAACACGCCGCCCAGCGTTTCGAGACCGAGGGAGAGAGGCATAACGTCGAGAAGAAGCACGTCTTTGACTTCGCCCGTAAGAACGCCGCCCTGAATCGCCGCGCCGACCGCAACGCATTCGTCGGGGTTGATTCCCTTGAAGGGCTCTTTGCCCGTCATGCTCTTGACTTTTGCAACGACGGCGGGAATACGGGTGGAACCGCCGACGAGAATGACTTTATCGATGTCTTTGTAGGAAACGCCCGCGTCTTCCATTGCGAGCTTCATAGGCTCTTCCGTTCTGTCTACAAGGTCTTTCGTCAGAACGTCGAACTTCTGACGGGTGATCTCCATTTCGAGGTGGAGCGCCGTTCCTTCGGGCGACTGCGCAACGAAGGGCAGGGATACGGAAGTGGAGTTGGAGCTCGAAAGCTCGATCTTCGCTTTTTCCGCCGCCTCTTTGAGACGCTGCATTGCGATCTTGTCTTTGCCGAGATCGATGCTGTTCGACTTTTTGAACTCGTCGATCATATAATTCATGAGCTTGTTATCGAAGTCGTCGCCGCCGAGCATCATGTCGCCGCGGGTCGCAAGCACTTCGAACACGCCGTCGGAAATTTCAAGAATGGAAACGTCGAACGTACCGCCGCCGAGGTCGTAGATCATGACCTTTGCGTTCTGCTTGCCCTTATCGAGCCCGTAGGAAAGAGCCGCCGCCGTAGGCTCGTTGATGATTCTCAGAACGTTGAGTCCCGCGATCTTGCCCGCGTCTTTGGTCGCCTGACGCTGGGAGTCCGTGAAGTATGCGGGGCAGGTAATGACCGCGTCGGTCACCTGCGTGCCGAGATACGCTTCTGCGTCCGCTTTCAGTTTGGTCAGCGTCATCGCCGAAATTTCCTGAGGGGAATAGAGCTTATCGTCGATTTTTACTTTATAATCCGATCCCATATGACGTTTGATCGAGATGACCGTCTTGTCGGGGTTTGCGACCGCCTGACGCTTTGCGACCTGACCGACGATACGCGATCCGTCTTTCTGGAACGCTACGACGGAGGGGGTCGTGCGCGATCCCTCTGCATTCGTGATAACGACCGGCTCGCCGCCTTCCATGACCGCGACGCACGAGTTTGTTGTACCTAAGTCAATACCGATTACTTTACCCATTTTCTTTTTTCTCCTTTTTTGAAATCAATTTGGGATTTATATTTATTTTATCGATCACTTTGTCACGATGACCTGCGCATAGCGCAGCACTTTGCCGTTCTGGATATAGCCCTTCACATAAACTTCCGTCACGATCCCGCTCTCCTGCCCCGGCTGCGCGTCGAGCGCCATGATCGCCTCGCATTCGTTGGGATTGAAGGGCTGACCGATCGGATTGATCGAAGTGATGCTCTCTCCTTCGAGAACTTTTTCGAACGCCGAAAGCACCATCATAATGCCCTTTTTCGTCGTCTCGTCCTGACAGCTCTTGATCGCCCGATCGAGATTATCCCCGATGGGAAACAGCTTTTTCACAACGTCTGCTCTTCCGTCCTGGTAGGCTTCGATCTTGGTGTTCTGCGTCCGTTTACGGTAATTTTCATATTCCGCCGTGACCGAATACCACTTGCGTTTCAGGTCTTCCGCTTCCGCTTTCAGCGTTGCCGCATCGCCCGAGAACGTGTTTGCCGAACTGCCCGCCGATGCAAAGGAACTTTCCGTAGAACTTGTAGAACTTGCGGACTCGCTTGCGTATGAGTTTTGCGCCGTGCTTTCAGGCTCATTTGCATAAGAGCTTTGCGCCGTACTCGCAGGTTCGCTTGCGTAAGAACTCTGTGCCGTACTCGCAGGTTCGCTTGCATAAGAACTCTGTGCCGTGCTCGCAGATTCGCTCGCATAAGAGCTTTGCGCCGTGCTTGCAGGTTCGCTTGCATAAGAGCTTTGCGCCGTGCTCGCGGGTTCGCTCGCATAAGAACTCTGCGCCGTACTCGCGGGTTCGCTCTGCGCCGAAACGTAAGGTTGCTGCGGTTCCTCTGCGGGAGCGGCTTCCTGTTCCTGCTGAGGCGCGCTCTCCTGCTGCGGTTCTTCTGCGGCAGTTTCTTCGGCAGCGCCGTTATCTTCCGCCTGCTCCGAACTCTCCGCAATATAGTTCATCTGCGGATAGCCCCCGTAACCGCCGTAGCCTCCGTACCCCGGATAACCGTACCCCGGATAACCCGGATAACCGTAGCCGGGATAGCCCCCGTAACCGCCGTAGCCTCCGTACCCCGGATAACCGTTGTTCTGCGGATAACCGTTGTTCTGATACCCTTCTTGCGGATGGCCGTAACCGTTGTTCTGTTGCGGATAACCCTCTTGCGGATAACCGTAGCCGTTGTTCTGAGGATAGCCGTCCTGCGGATAACCGTAACCGTTTTGCGGATAGCCGTAGCCGTTCTGACCCCCGTAAGGGTAGCCGTTGCCCCGATCGGGAAGGCGATCTTTCGGTTTTTTGAATTTCATATTCGCCCTCGCCTTGTGTTTATAACACTCTTTTTAGTCCTGTATAACACTTTTATATAACTACATTTCATATAAATTAAACACTTTTCATGATTAAATTCAAAAAAATTCTCCGTTCAGCAAAAAAAATATTCTTTCGCTCTTTACAACGCTCCCGTTTTATATTAAAATAGATTCGCATAAGCAGATTCTTGGGGGTATTTTATGAACAACGATACATACGAATTAATCTCGGCGCGCAACCGAAATGTCTCGATCAAAGCGGTGGAGGGACATTTTGCGACCCAGCATTCACACGTGAGCCACTATATCGACATGACCAAAGTCAAATCGGAAACGGCGAGCGCGCGCGCCGCCGCAAAGCTGTTGGCGGCGCGTTTTTTAAGCGAACCCGTCGACACCGTGATCACGCTCGAACGCACCAAGATGCTCGGAACTTTTCTTGCGGACGAGCTTGCGCGTTCGGGCATCAATGTCGGAAAAGATTTTGCAGTCGTCTCGCCCGAAATCACGAACGATAAACTGTTTTTGCGAGACAATCTTGCGCCCTACGTCAAAAACAGAAGGGTGCTTCTTCTCACTGCCACGGCGACGACGGGCATGACGCTGAAAAGCGCGCTCGAAGGGATCGTATATTACGGCGGGATTCCCGCGGGCGCGGCGGCAGTATTCGGCGGCGCTTTCGGCGACAGTATCGTGGCGGGCGGAGTCGAGGTTCCCGTGGAACGCCTTTTTTCCGCAAAGGACATCGGCAAATACGAATCGTATAGTCTGCACAAATGTCCCCTCTGTAAAGCGGGAATCAAAGTAGACGCCGTCGTCAACAGCTACGGATATTCCAAATTATAATATGAATCCGTCACAAAAAACAGCCGACGTTCCTTGTCTCGCCGGCTGTTTTTGATTTTGCGGAATTTTATTTTTGATTGAATTTGCGCATGACCATATTGTCCACGAACTGTTCGGGCAGAACCCGGTTGCAAAAGCGCAGAAATCCGTTTTTGGGTCCTACCGAAACGACGGGAGGCGGATTCTTGCGTTCGGCAAGTTTTACGATCGCCCCCGCGACGAGCGACGCGCTCATGCCGCCCTGTTCCATATTGGCGAGCGCGGCGGAAGCCTTTTTGACATTGCCCGCATAGTCGGTCGCTTCGTCTTTATAAATCATACGGTTATAGGTAAAGTCGGTCGCCGTTCCGCCGGGGAGCAGCGCGCTCACCCTGACGCCCCGTCCTTTGAGTTCCATATTCGCCTCGCGGGCGAGCATGGTCAGAGCCGCTTTCGAAGCGGAATAAAAGCCGTCGTAGGGAATGGGAATATCTCCGCCCAGCGAGCCGACGAGCACAGCCCTGCCTCCTCTCTTTTTCAGATAGGGAAGCGCGGCTTTCAGCGCCTCGATCGCGCCGAAATAATTGACTTCGAACAAATATCTGTAATCGCCGCTCTTCGCGTGTTCGAGTGGAGCAGCCATCGAAAAACCCGCCGAATAGATCAACAGATCGATCCCGTTCTTTTCCGCCGCGTCCGCGATCGCCTTGCCGAGCTCGCCCTCCTGCGCCGCGTCCGCCGAAATCGACCTGACCCGTTCGCCTTTGCAGGGCGTGCGCGAAATATTTACCACGCGGTATCCGCGCGAAGCGAGCATAAGCGCCGTCTCGCGTCCGATCCCCGACGACGCGCCCACGACGACCGCAGTCTTGGCAGGCGTCCGCTCGGCAACTCTTTCGGGAGTTTTTTCCGCGATTTTCTCGGCGGTCGTTTCTCTTTCTTGATTCTCTCTCTTTTCCATAGCTTTTCGATTGTTTCCAATCGGGCGTTATTTTATACGCAAACGGAAAATTTCGATCAGCCGAGCGCAAGATCGAGAATCATCATCAAACAGAACCCCGCGATCAATCCCGCGCTTGCGACCGTTTTATTCCCCGAAAAGCATTCGGGAATCAGTTCGGAACAGACGACCGCGATCATTGCGCCCGCCGAAAAAGATAGCGCCCAAGGCAGGATTCCGCCGATCGCCGTCGCCGCGAGCGCGCCCACGACGCAGGCGGGTATTTCGACCGCGCCCGAGCCCTGCGAAAAGAGAAAACTCCTCAGCGGACTCATGCCCTTCGCTCTGAGCGGAAAGGCGACGCACATGCCCTCCGGAAAATTCTGTACGGCGATCCCCACTGCGAGCAGAAACGCCGAGAGCGCGGCTCCGCCTTCGCCCATGGCGGGCGCGACCGCGAACGCCACGCCTACGGACATGCCCTCGGGAATATTGTGCAGCGTCACCGCAAGAAACAAAAGCGCGTTCTTTTTATCGCCGATCGAATGAAAGGAGAGCGACGAGCGGGAAAGCGCAAGATCGCTCAGCACGATAAACGCTCCGCCGAGCGCGAACCCCAAAGTTACCGTTATGTACGAGGGAAGCGCGCTCTCCTGTTCGATCGCAGGCAGCAGCAGCGAAAAAAAGCTCGCCGCAACCATGATTCCCGCCGCAAGACCCGTAAGCGCGGTCAGAAACGTCTTGTTGATTTTTTTGGAAAAGAACACGAACGACGCGCCGAGCGCCGTCATTAAGTACATCATGAGCGAGGCGAGAAGCGCCTGCACCCAGCCATCGAGAGAAGTAAACCATTGCATTTGTAAATCCTCCGGCTGCGCTCCGCCGCGCGGATACGCAGTCATTTCAGTATATGATTTACGGAACCCTTTTTGTTTTTGCAAAAAATTTAACAAAGAGCGTTGACAATGCAAAAAGTTTATATTATAATATCGATAAATAAATTTCTGGGGGAAATTATATGGTTGCACTCGGCGTGATTACTTTGTTGTTGACCTCGTTTATGACGGTCTACTACGCCTATCTATCGCGGCATACAGACCGCGACGTCTCTTTCTTCATGAGCATCGGAATCATTTCGATCGTCATGAACCTTTGCACGAATACCGCGGGAATCTTCGGCCTCGCCTGGCTGTATTTTGCGGTCGCGCTTGCGTTCATCGGGCTCGGCTTTGCGGTCAGCGCTTCGGGATCGATCGCCTTTTATACCTCGATCGGAACTTGGTTCAAAGCGCAGTTCTCCGATATGAAGTCGTGCGCGTTCAACGCGCTCTCCGCAGCCGTGTTCCCTGCGGGCATCATTCTCTATTTCGCGAACTACAAGAAAAACCGCGAATTCGCCTGCCAATGCGGAAGAGCCGCCCTCTGGGGCGTTCTTCTCTGGGGGCTTCTTCTCTGGATGATTCTGGGTCTCGTACTGTAATCGCACAAAACAAAAAACTCCCGTGTTGCAAACACGGGAGTTTTTATTTGATCAGTCGATATAGATGTCGCGGATGGGACCGAGCGAACGCATGGAACCGTCGGGAATGATTTTATCGAATTTCTTTTTCATCTTCTTTGTGATGCCGAACACATAAAAATACGGCAGAATATCGTAAAAGTAATTCGGGTTTTCTTCAACAAGCGCTTCGAGCCTGTTCTTATCCGCCACCGTCAGAAAACGTCTGAACGAACAAACTTTACCGTAAATTTTCAAATCCTCTCCGCTTCTGAAATCCGCTTTTTCCGCAAAAAAGCAGACGGTCAGAACGAGGGTTAAAACCGCTGCGCCGAGCGCGATCCGGAAGGTATTCGGCATGGGCATCATAAAGAGCACCGCAAGAAGAGGCACGCCGCCCCACACCAACATAAAGGGCACCCTCACAAAGAACGGCGCGGGCAGGAACTTGATCAAAAACGCGCCGATGACGGGAAACAGCAGAATGAACGCAATCGGCATCTGAATATAAAAACTTATCATGATTCCGACCGCAAACGCAAGCGCGGCGGCGAGTAGCTTCATGACAAGCGAGAGACGTTTCCCGAGTTTTCCGATCACGGAGCGGGACATTTTTCTGCATTCCTCTACCGCTTTATCATACTCCGTATCGAAAGACTTGCGCGCGGTAAGCGTATAAAAGTAGCGGCTATCCCGAAACATCGCGGAAAAAAGCGTCTGTTCGCAGTCGTATATATCTTCATTGCATCTTCCGCTCTTATAATAGGGAGGCAGGTCTTTCAATCCTTTTACTTTCAGACCCCTGCCGTCCTCTTCGATCGAGACGTAGCCCTGATCCGCCCAATAGAGCAGCAGCGGATTGAGAAAGGAATTCGCTTTCACGCTTCGCGCCGAATACACGAGCGCCGCGTCGAGCGGAGAAAATCCCTCGGGCGGAAGAAATTCCACGGGCTTCACAACGCGGCTTTTGCGCACGATCGAACACAGATCGACCGCAATGCAGAAAACGAGAAATACGCCCGTCAAGATCATCGATGTCAGAAAAATCGCAAATTCGCTCACAGCAGCAACCTCCTTTCGCCCTCATACCAATCGGGCAGAACCGCAGGGCGGAACTTACCCATCAGCACGGGCGCAAGACCGATCGTATACAGAAAGGGCAGTATCTCGCAGCGCCCCTCTTCGGGCACCGCGTTTTTACGAACGAAAAACAGATACTTTCTGAAATTAAAGAGGTCGGAATACTCTTTGAGATTTTCCTTTTCGCGGTAGTCGGCGAACAGAATCAGAACGAACGTGCCGATCGCGTAGAACAACAGCGCGGCAAGCCCGAAATACCACGGATCGTTCACGTTTTGAATGTAAAACGTGAACAGCGCGGCATAGGGAGCGCCGCCCCAGATCGTGAAAAACGGGTATCGGATCACGGGCGGCACCACGACCATGTATTTGAGCGCCAAAACGCCGATGACCGAAAAAATCGAAAGCCCGACGAACATACCGCCGCCCGAATTGATTTCCCCCCACGCGATCGCAAGAAAGTAGGGAACGAAGCATAATATCTGCGTCACGATTTTCAGAATAAAGTGTCCCGCGCCGAACACCCCTTCGTTTTCGCCGATCGAAAAACTCTTGTTGATCGCCTCCGCGCTCTTCCGCGAGATCAGGGGACGGTAAAGAGAAACGTCTTTGAATCCCGTGTTCAGCTTTACGCCGGAAAAAATATGGTTGAAGATCTCCCGCTCCCGCACATAAGTACCCCGATCGTAAAAATCCGCCTTATCGTGCGCAGGCATATTTTTGATTTTCCAAACGCGCACGGTAGTCCGGTTCAGTTCCGCGATCCTGATATAACCGTTCTGCGCCCACCACAGGAGCAACGCGCGGGTCAGTCTCTCGGGACGAGTTTTTCCCTTGATCACCCGTTGGTAGTCGAGCGGTGAAAACCCTTTGGGAGGAGAAACGATCCAGTCTTTTTTTACATGAAAGAGAGCCCGGAAACCAAATACCACGTCAAAAACGAGCACGGTCGCAATACAGCCGTAAGAGATTGCCGCCGCGATCACATAAAAAACGTTCATATATTTATTATATCACTTTCCCTTTTTCTTTGCAAGCGATTGACTCCGCACAAAAACCCCCGCTCGGAACGGGCGGGGGCAAATATATTATTCGGCGGTAAAACGATAAGCGGCGGTAAAGCGGTACTCCTGCCCCGCTTCGAGAACGGAACTCCCCTTCGCCGCATACTCGGGCACGTTTACGTTATTTGGAATTGCCTGCGTCTCCAAACAGAAGCCGTTGCGCTTTCCGTAATGCCCCGACTTCCCCTCCTGATTGAGTCCGTTGCCCGCATAGAACTGCACCGAAGGCATATCGGTAAAGCATTCCATGACGATTCCCGTCTTGGGGCTTTTGACTTCCGCATATTTTATATACTGCCCGCACTTATTTTTGAGCACGTGGCAATGATCGTAGCCGTTCCCCTGTTTCAGGTCGATATCGGCCGCCTCGATCTCCTTCCCGATCTCCTTTGGTTTATTGAAGTCGAAAGGAGTGCCCTTGACGGCGCGAAAGCCACCCTCGGGGATCATCGTCGGGGAAGTAGGCGTAATATAATCGCTGTCGATCGTAAGCAGATGATCGAGCGCCGAACCGCTCCCCTCGCCGCCCAGATTGAAATAAGCGTGATTGGTAAGATTTACGCACGTCTTCCGATCGCTCACGGCGCGATATTCGATCTTCCATTCTCCGCCCGCAAACGAATAAGTGACTTCCACATTCAAATTGCCGGGATAATTCTCTTCCATATCGGGAGAGAGAATGCTCAATTTGAGCCGATCCCCTACGATCTCCGCATTCCATATTTTTTTGTCGAATCCGCTCTTTCCGCCGTGCAGATGATTTCCGCGGTCGTTCAGGTAAAGCCTGTACTCTTTTCCGTCGATCGTAAGTTTACCCTCTCCGATACGGTTGCCGAATCTGCCTATGAGCGCGCCGAGATATCCGCCGTTATTCTCGTATCCCGCCACGTCGCGATAACCCAAAATCACATCCGTGAGCTTGCCGTTCCTGTCGGGAACCAGAATCTGCTGCACGATCCCGCCGAGATCGAGCACCGTCATAGAGCTTTCGCCGTCGTGCAGAGTGTACGCGGTAACTTTCTTTCCGTCCGCGGTCGTACCGAACTGTCTTTTCGTAATCATAATCATCTCCAATCCCCCCTTCCGCTCTTTGCGGAATCAAGGGTCGTTTACCGTTCCGATTATATCACAGTTTCCGCTCTTTGTAAATAAAAAAATGAGAAACGCACAAACTTTTCGTATGCAGAAACGCTACATTCCCATTGCCGTGTTCTTTGTGGTCATTCTCTTACTTCTCGCCCACTTCTCGGGCCGCGCGGTTGCCGTTCCCGCATCTTTCACCTATGCGGACGGCGAAGAGAAAAAAATTTACTTAACTTTCGACGACGGTCCGAGCAACTCGGTCACCGAACCCATTCTCGACACGCTTAAAGACGAGAACGTCAAGGCAACCTTTTTTGTGGTGAGCGACCGCGCGCACGGAAGAGAGGACGTCCTGAAACGGATTGCGCGCGAGGGGCATACGATCGGAGTGCATTCCGCCACGCACGAATACAAAAAAATTTACGCTTCCGACGAGGCGCTCCTCAAAGACATAGACACCTGCGCCGCGTTTATCAAAAAAACGACGGACGTCATTCCGAAAGTGTACCGCTTCCCGGGGGGAAGTTACCGTCACGAACGGCAGCGGACGCTCGTCAAAAAACTCGGATACCGTATTTCGGATTGGAATGCCGTCTGCGGCGACGAGGAGATCAGAAACGCAAGCGCAGAAACGCTGACGAAGACCGCGCTTTCTTCTGCAAAAGGAAAAGCGGTCGTCGTGCTTTTACTGCACGACTCCGCTCCCCACAAGGCAACCGCCGAAGCGCTTAAAGACATTATCCGCGCTTTCAAAGAACAAAATTATAAATTCTGCACGTACTGACTTTTTTTACCGCGACGCAAACGCTTCGGATTTGCTTTTCGTTTTATCCCGGCAAATATGCGGGCGATCATGTCCGCAAGCGCGCCGATCTGTACGATCGAGAAAGAGAGCGAAAGCACCACGAACCACTGGAACACCGTGAGCGGCGTAAGATCGAACATGATCCTAAAAGGCGGGCAGACGACGAGCAGCACGTTTACCGCAACGCCCGCAAGCACGGTCAAAAGCAACGTCTTATTCGAGAAAAACTTTTTGAACGGCTTTTCCGACCCGTCCCGCCTTACGTTGAACGCATGGAAGAGCTCCATCAAAGAGAGCGTCACGAACGCGGCAGTACTCGCCGCGCCGTTGCCCCAAGCGCCGAGCGAAAAGCAGAAGAGTCCCACCACGACCGCCGTTTGAATGAGTCCGTAAAACGCCATCGAACAGAGCGAGCGTTTGGAAAATATCTCTTTTTCGGAGACGGGCGGACGCAGCATCGCGTTCTCCGTGCGTTCCACGCCGAGCGCGAGCACGGGCAGCGAGTCGGTGATCAGATTCACAAAAAGCAGCTGCGTCGAAGTCAGGAACTGATATTTCCACAGAAAGAGAGAGACTATCAGAACGGACAGAACTTCTGCAAAGTTGGTTGCCAGAAAGAAAGAAATCGTCTTTTTTACGTTATAAAAAACGTTGCGTCCTTCTTCGATGGCGTGCGTCATGGTTTTGAAATCGTCGTCGGTAATCACCATATCGGCGGCGTTTTTCGTAACGTCCGTACCCGAACCCATTGCGACGCCGATGTCCGCCGCCTTAATGGAGGGCGCGTCGTTCACGCCGTCTCCCGTCATGGCGACCACCTCGCCCTGCGCCTGCAACGCTTTGACGATCTCCGATTTGTGCTTGGGCGAAACACGGGCGTATACCGAATATCCCTTGACGCGGCGGAAAAATTCCTCTTCGCCCATACCGTCGATCTCTTCGCCCGTGACGACCTCTTCCCGCTTTGACGCGATCGAAAGTCTCTTTGCGATCGCAAAAGCCGTCTCCGCGCCGTCGCCCGTGATCATGAGCGTGCGGATTCCCGCTCTCTTACAGGCGAGCACCGCCTCTTTCGCGCCCGCCTTGGGCGGATCGAGCATGGCGGCAAGCCCCAGAAAGGTCAGATTTTCTTCGCGCGTTTCATGCAGGAACGCCCCTTCCGCAAACGCCAGAACGCGCATCGCCTTTTGAGACATGGCGGCAATTTCCGAAGCGATCGCCTTTCTTGTCTCTGCGTCCAGCGGAACTACGCCTCCGTCCGTAAAAATTTTATCGCACTTTTTCAAGAGCACGTCCGCGCCGCCCTTTACGTAGAGACGGGATTTCCCCTCCCGCTCTGCCGCGACGCTCATCATTTTACGCTCCGAAGTAAAGGCGATTCCCCCGACCGCTTTCGCCTCGTAAGTTACGCCGCATTTGTCCGCATATTCCGCAAGCGCGATCTCGGTAGGATCGCCGACGTATCCCGCCGCCCCCGTTTTGAGAGAATGGCAGACGCGGATACATTCCAGAAGCCTCTTCTGCGTCGCCGTGCCCGTATAGCTCTCTTCGCCTGCGGAAGAGGGAAAACAGGTGGCGATTTGTTCGACCGTCATTTTATTCTCGGTCAGAGTTCCCGTCTTATCCGAACAAATACAGGTGCAGCCGCCGAGCGTTTCCACGGCGGAGAGCTTGCGCATGACGGCGCGCGCCCTCGCCATGCGCTGCACGCCCATAGCGAGAATAATCGTCACGACCGCGCCCATGCCCTCGGGAATCGCCGCGACGGCGACGGCGACGGCGTTCATCACGTTTTGCAGAAAGCTCACTCTGTGCGAGAGAATCCCGCCCAGAAAGAGAATCAGCGCAACGGTCAAAACGCTGATCGAAATGATCTTGCCGAGCTTTACGATCGTCTTGTCGAGCGGAGTGGGCGTCGGCTTGCTCTTTTCGAGAAGATCGGCGATCTTCCCCATTTCCGTATCCATCCCCGTGGCGGTCACAACGCAACGCGCCGAGCCCTTTACGCAGAACGTGGAAAAATGCGCCGTATTTTTCCGCTCGGCGAGCGCGGATTTGCTCACCATACAGTCGTATTTTTTAACGGGTTTGCTCTCTCCCGTGAGCGCGGATTCGTCCGTGCGGAAATCGTCGCTTTGAAGCACGCGGCAATCGGCGGGAATTCTGTCCCCCTCTTCGATCTCCACAACGTCGCCGACGACAACCTCTTCCGCGTCGACCACTTCGACTTTTCCGTCGCGCACGACCTTCGCCTTGGTCACGGACATCTGTTTGAGCTTTGCGATCGCGTTGTCCGCGCGGTACTGCTGTAAAAATCCGACAAAGGCGTTCAACAGAATGATAAACAATAAAATGCCCGTGTCCGCAAGTTCGCTCTTATCGCCCGTAACGAACGCCAATACGCCCGACAAAAAAGCTGCCAGCACGAGAATAATCGTCATCAGATCTTTGAACTGCGCAAAGAAAATACCGATTTTGCTTTTTTTCTTTCCCTCTTTCAAGGCGTTTCTGCCCCGCTCTTTCAGCCGCTTTTGCGCCTCTTGCGAAGAAAGTCCGCCTTCGGAAGAAAAAACGCTCTTCAATACCTCGTCTTTTTTCAGTCCGTAAAGTTCCGCTCCGCTTTTTGTCTCGGCAGACGGTTCCTTCTTTTCTTTCTTTTTCAACCCGTATCTTTTCATACGGTTACCATATGATTTTCGGGACAAGATTATGACCGTTTCGCATTCGCAGGCGCATATATCTCCTCTCTACCCTAAGTAGAGAGGATTTTTCAGAGAATAGAGCGGCTGTCGCACCGGTAGAAGTCTAAAAAATAAGAGTAGAAAGCGTTAGCGGACAAATAGGTTTCTTTCTGGCGGAAACAGGGCTATAATGTTATTGTAAACAAAATCGGAGGCGGCTTATGAAAGCAACGGCAACCTTAAAAAACCGAGATCTTTCCGTAAAAAAGAAAGGTTTCGCTTCATTCTATACAAAAGGGGAGGAGATTTTTAACGCGGTCTCCCACATCGTAGGCGGCGCGCTCGGGCTTGTCGCATGGATCGCGCTGTGCGTGCTCGCCTATCCCTCCGAAGCAAACATCGCGGCATCGTCGATATTCGCTGCAAGCGTTATCGTTCTTTACACCATGAGCGCGCTCTATCACTTCCTGCCCAACGGAAGAGCGAAAGGAGTATTCCGCATTTTCGACCACTGCACCATCTTTCTTTTGATCGCGGGTACCTACACGCCGTACTGCGTGATCGCTTTGGGCGGAACTCAAACCGGACTTCTTACGCTGATCGCGGAATGGACGTTCGCCGCAGCGGGAATTACGATGAACGCGATTTCCATAAACAACAAGGCGACCAAAATCATATCGATGATTCTCTATCTCGCGATGGGCTGGCTCATCATGTTCTCGTTCCGCCGATTATATCTCCTGATTCCCGCCGCGTCCCTTTGGCTGCTCCTTGCGGGCGGCATCGTTTATACCGCGGGGATCATATTCTTTGCGTTCGGCAAAAAAGTACGATATTTTCACTCGATCTGGCACCTTTTCGATCTGATCGGCACCGCGCTTCATTTTACGAGCATTCTTGTTATGCTCGTCTGACTTCGTAAAAGATCATAACGAGTCAAATCTCAATGAATAAAAAAAGTTGCACTTTCAAGCGATGACAGAAAGCTCTCGGACAGATTGTCCGAGAGCTTTTGGCTTTATATAATTTACAAAGAAAAATTGAAATTCAAATTCCTAAAATTAAAAACCTTTTTTTATCTCGTAAATCGTAGTTCCGATTAATAGAGCAACAATAGCCGCTTCACCGCAAGAAAGAAAGACTATTCCCTTAATACGATCGGGGGAAATTTTATCGGGGTTTCCGGCTAAATATTGAATTTTATCGCCGACTCTGAATGTTGTTCTTGTTAGGGTAATTTTAACCGGCTCTTGAAAATAAGTGATAAATTCTTCGTCGTCAATTATAAGCGTTTTCGTTTGCCCAAAACAGCACGGTGCGCTGTTTTGCGCTGCGAGATGAGTGAGCGCACTATACCGCGCGAACGACGATTAGAATGACATTTACCTTGCGCCGTTCGAAAAATTCGACTACACATAAAAATACAAGCAAAAAGGCGTAGCTCTACGCCACGCCAATTTTATCCTGCTCGCTTTTACCATAATTCCCTATGGGAACTACGGCAAAAGCCAAACGCGTTTTTATTTTTTCAACGGTTATTTCCCTTCCGTCATTTTACGGATTTTTTCGGGATCGAATTTAGGCTTATGATCCTCTCCGAGCAGCCCGTTCACTTCCTGCTGTACGTCCGTCAGCTGCGTATAGCAGAATCCGCGGAATTCCGCGTTTTCGTAAATGCCGCGCATCAGATCGGCATAACGTTCATAAAATTCTTCGGCATTCTTGGCTCCGCTGTTATATCCCCAGCTGTCGCCTTTGGTCTTACTGAGCATAGCGATCCCGCCGAATTCGGTCAGAAGCACGGGCTGCCCCGAATACGAACAGCCTTCCGCCATCAGTTTTCTGTTCTGCGGATAAAGCGCGTCGTACCTTTCCGCACGGTATTTTTCCGCAAATTCGGAACTGTCGAACGCATAGTCGTGAATTCCGAGAATATCTGTTTTTTCCACGCTCTCCCATCCGTCGTTGGTGCTGACAAGCCGCGTAGGATCAAGCGCCTTCGTCGCATAATACATGCAACGGGCAAAATTCTGCTGATCTTCGTCCGCCGCGATATTGCGCACGCCCCAGCTCTCGTTGAGGGGAACATAGCAGACGACGCTCGTAAAGTTGCGCGCCTCCTCCACGATCGAACGCCATTCTTTTTCGAGGCGTTCCTCTTCTTCCGCGCAGAAATTGTAGGCGGAAGGCATTTCGCACCATGTCAGAAATCCGAGCTCCTCGGCGTAATAATAGAAGTACGGATCCTCGAACTTCTGATGTTTGCGCGCGCCGTTAAAGCCGTGCGCAATCGCAAGCTCGATGTCTTTTTTCAACGCTTCCGCGCTCGGCGGCGTCAGTCCGCTCTCCGCCCAATACCCCTGATCGAGAATGAGCCGCTGATAAAGAGGCGCATTGTTCAGAACAATCTGATTTCCGGATACGGAAACCGACTTTAAGCCGAAACGGGTATGCGCAAGATCTACCCGTTCGCCCTTATGATAGAGAGTAAACGTCGCGTCGAATAAGTTCGGGCGATCGGGCGTCCACGCGTAGCTCGGATCGACAAAATCGCTCTCCATAAGTTTTACACTGTAGCGGGTATGCTTTCCGTCCAAAGAAAAACGAACTGTCTTTACGCTCTTTCCGCGCATGGAAATCGCGATTTCCGCCTCGTCCGCAAGCCCGCGGAGCGTAACGATCTCGCCCGAAACCGAGCAGGAATGAAAATCCGTAAAAAGCGATCTCTTCGCAATGCAGTCGCATCCGACGTACTCCAGCCAAACGCTCTGCCAGATTCCCGTATTCGGAACGTACCAGCATCCGAAACGCTCGCCCGTCCAACTCTGCTTTCCGCGCGGAAAAGTGGGATCGAGCGGATCGTAACAGCAGACGACAAGCGTATTTTCTTTCCCGTTCAGCAAATCGGTAATATCCGCGGAGAAAGGCGCAAATCCGCCTTCGTGAGACACGGCGTGTTTCCCGTTCACCCACACTTCCGTAAAATAGTCGCTGCCGTTAAAGCACAGGAGAACGCGTTTATCGCTCGGCGCGGAGAAAGTGCGCTTGTACCACACCCGCTCGTGCACCGTTTTGTCGCCGATCCCGCTCGCCTCGTACTCGTATGTAAACGGCACGTTGATCTTCATGGGAAAAGCTGTTTTTCCCGTTTCGTAACCGTTTTTTAAGCCTTCGTTCTTATCGTCGAATGCAAATTCCCATTCGCCGTTGAGTCCCTGCCATTCCTCGCGACGGAACTGCGGACGGGGATATTCGTTTCTTACAGCCATAGTTTTTCCTCTATCTTTTTTTATTCTATTATAGTGCGATACGGTTATCGCCGTCAAGCTAAAATAACCGTTAAAAAATAAAAAACGGCGCAACCGCCGTTTTTGTTTTAATGACATCCCGAACAGGTCTTGCAGTTTCCGCTGCAATGCGGCTTGGGTTTTCCCGTCGCCGAATAAATTTTCCCCGCCCAGTCCCGCTCGGCTTTTTCTCCGCAGTCGGGACAAACGACCTCTTCGTTACAGTTTTTAACAAGCTCTTCGAACTCCTTTCGGCATTTCGGACATCGGTACTGTAAAATCGGCATAACCGCTCCCCCAGGAACTCAATTCCCTCTTCTGCGTTTTCGTTTGATCTCTTTGGGGGTCTTGATACGGATGGAATTCGTCATGCGGATCAGAACGATCGAAACGATCGCCGTCAATGCGACGCAAACACCGATAACGACCCAGAAGCCCCACCACTGCCCCTCGAAGGGAACGCCCACGTTCATGCCCCACAAACTTGCGATCAGGGTAGGCACCGAGATGATAAGGGTGACGACGGCGAGCAGTTTCATAACGACGTTCAGATTATTTGAAATGACGGAGGCATAGGCATCCATCGTACCCGAGAGAATGTCGCGGTAAATATTACACATTTCGACCGCCTGACGGGTTTCGATGATCACGTCGTCGTAGAGATCTTTATAGTCCTCGTTGCCCGTAATTTCGGGCAGCCGTTCCAACTTATTGAAAACTCCCATGTTCGAACTCAGCGAAGTCGAAAAGTAGACGAGCGAATTTTCGAGCGCAAGCATCTGAATGAGCTCTTTATTCTTCATGGAGCGGTGCAGTTCCGCCTGCACGCGCAGCGATTTTTTATCGATCTGACGAAGATTCGCAAGAAACCTTTTTGCGTTTCCGAACATAAACGTCAGCATAAAAAGAATGTGATTCCCCGTATCGACGCTCGCACGGTTGGATATAAAGTCCCCCAGCACGGGATTTCCGCGCAGAGAAACAGTGACGATACACTTCTCGTTCTGAATGATCGCAAGCGGAATCGTCTCGTAGGTGTCGCCCTCGTCCGTATCGGTGAGAGTGGGCGTGTCGATGAGGCACATAAAATAGCCGTCGTCCCGTTCGATACGCGCGCGCTCCTCTTCGTCGAGCGCGGCTTTGAGCGTCTCTTCGGGAATGCCCGAGATAAGCGCCGCGTCTTCGATTTCGTCGTCGGTAGGATTGACGAGATCGATCCAGCAATTCTCCTCAAACGATTCGAGCCGACGAATCTTTTTCTCTTCGTTGTTCTTAAAAAATTTGACCATACGCTGTTCCGCCTTGCGGTTATTTGACTGTTTTGCGGATTCCCCCGTAAAAACAAAACGCACGGAAAACTTTCCGTGCGTGAAATAACGTTATAACCGTAAGCGGTCAACGATCTACATTCGCATGGAAAGATTCTCGATTGTGCCGAAGAAACTACTTCGATATGGGCTGACGTCCATCATAAGCTCCTTTGTTTCTTTCATTACATTATAGCGGTTTTTTCTCGTTTTGGCAACTGTTTTTCGGAAATTTTTCAAATAACGCATTTCCCCTCCGTAAACGAAAGAATCAATGCTTCCTGAGAACGGAAGCAGGAAATCAGATCGTATTCCGAAGCAACCTTCCAAGAAAAACTTTTTGCGTAATTTCTCAGTGAAGAGAAAAATTTTCCGTCCCCCATCGTCTCGCGCAGACGGTCGAACAGCACCACCCCTTTGTCATAGGACAGCACACGGTATTCGTAGTCCCCCGAAAAAGCGTTGAGCGGACGGCTCATCGCGGTGTTCGTCTCCTCCGAAAGCTGGCTTTCGACGGAAAAATAGTTTCGGTAAGCGCGCTCGCAAGTTGCAACCGTATCGCGGTAATTTTTCCCGTAAGAAGCGTTCTGTTCGAAAAATAGTGCGACGGAATACTCCGCAAGCCCCTCGTCCTGCCAAGCGCAACCGCTCTGATCGCTCCCGACGAGGGAAAACCACCATTGATGCGCCGTCTCGTGCGCGACTACGGCGGCGCGCTCTTCGCTTCGGAGCGCGGAAGAGATCATTGCAAATCCCCCGTATTCCATGCCGCCCATTGCGAGATCCGTTTCCGCAAGCGCATATCTTTCATACGGGTAATCGATCAAAAGATTCGAATACGTTTCGATTGCATCCGCCGCGGCTTTCAACGTTTGTTCGGGCGCGTTGTCTTCAAAGTGAAAATAGTCGATCCGCACCCCCTTGCGCTCCTCGGAAGACAACATGAAATTTCCCAAAACAAAAGCCATGTCCCGCACGTTTGTTGCGGTGCAGACGTAAACCTTTTTTCCGTTTTCCGCTCTTTCGTTCACCGTACCGCCGCATGCCGCCGTCCAATCCTCGGGAACGGTAAGCGAAACGGAAAAATCAGAACAGCCGAAAACAAACGGATCTCCGTGGGACGAGGGCTCGTAACCGTAAAACCCGCTTTCGTTCTGCGCGGGCACCTGCGGATAGAAGCAGGAGAGATTCACGCAGTTTTCGCCGATCCCCAAGCGGTGATTCGCCTTTGGAAGAGTCAGCGTATAGCGCACCGAAAGAGAGACGCTCTCGTCGGGATACAGGGGCTCCGAAAGGCGGACGAGCAGAAGATTTTCATCTTCCCCGCCTACGCTCCAAGCCTCTCCGCCCGTAACCTCTTCGATCTGCATTCCCCCGTAACTTGCGCCGTTATAGAAGACGGCGGGTTCGTAGAGATCGGAGACAGGGGGCGTTTTCGCTCCTTCGCGGAAGCAGTTCGCATACAGCGAAAACGGGATCTCTTCGAGCGCGTTCTCCGTATTATTCGGGATCAGTACGTTCATACGCCCTTCCAGCTTTCCCTCGTCGCGGTAATATTCCGCCTCGATCTCGTAACGGCAACTTTGTCCGACGTCTTTACAGGCAGTCAATCCGAAGAGAGGAACTCCCAAAACAAAGGGAAGCGCGCACACAGCGACAATTTTACGCATAAAAAAACCTCCCGACAGCGGCGCGTAAGATCGCGCTTTTGCCGACAGGTTATTTTATGCCCGTCCTGCTTTTTTATATGCTCAGACTTTTTTGGTTCTGTCGTTCGGAGCGGGAACTTCCTGCACGCCTTTATTGGGCGCTCTCCAAACGGGATTGGGGGCGCCTGCCGGAGCGGAGGGAGCCGCGTTTGCCGCGGGGGGCGCGCCCGCCGGTTTTGCCGCCGCGGGTTTGGGCTGCTGCGTATTCTGCGTTTCGAACGCGGGCGGAAGATAATCCACTCCGTTCTTCGCGATTTCGGCAAGCAACTTCTTGATGTCCGAAACTTTCCCCTTATAGGAAATACCCGTCGAATCCATCGCGTAAACGGAGACGCTGTTCAGAACGATTTTTCCTTTATAATCCTGAATCAAAGATTTCGCAAGTTCCTCGGCGGTCAATACGAAACGGATCGCATCGCGCTGCCCGACAACGACGCGCGCGTCTTTATTCAGATTATTCTGCTTTTTATAGACGTCGGTGTAGTTAAAATTGACTTTCCCGTTTCTCAGTCCGAGTTCGGTGATCGTCACGTCGTTCAAAGAACGATTTGAAACGGTGATATTCGCCACCATTTTTCTCGTATCGGGGTCGGCAGAAAACTGACCGATAAATTTCAGACGCTGCACCGCGATTTTCTGACGGATGGAAATAAGGAGCCAGACGATCCCTCCGAGAATTACGGTAAACAGAATCGAAACGATAAGCACGATAAGTCCCGCATTTGCATTCAACTGATCCATGAATCATTCTCCGTTAAATATTCGTTAATGTTATTATACGATATACCGCGGAAAAAATCAATCGTTATTTTTCCGAAATTTATAAAAAAACGGGCGATTCGAAGAAGAATGCCCGTTTTTTATTTCCGTTTTCGCCTAATTTTTACTTTTCGTCGTATTGAATGTCGAGCACGGATGCGGGATCGACCGTCTTACCGTTCAAAGTGAGTTCGAGATGAAGGTGCGTGCCGTCCGCCGCCTCCGAACCGTAAGCCGCCGCAACGCTTGCAAAGAACTGTCCCTTCGTCACGCTCGCGCCCTCTTTCAACGCCGCGTCCGGCTCGACGAAGCGGTAATAGCCTTTGAGTCCGTTTCCGTGATCCACGACAATAACGTTTCCGGTCTGTTTGCTCAGACTGATTTTTTCGATCTTGCCGTCTGCGATCGAAGCGACTTTCGTTCCCTCTTCCGCCGCGAAATCTACGCCCAGATGGCGGTAGATAAAGCCCGTCGTCTGACTGTGATAAATGTCGTTGTAAACCGAAATTTCTTTGCTTTCGATCGGCAGACAATAAGTCTCTTTCTCGCCGCCCGTAGGTTCGTCCGGCTCATCGGGTTCGTTCGGCGTAACGGGCGTCGAGGGGTCGTTGTCGAGAATGTCCGATCTGTTGTCCGTTACGAAATAGACCGTGAGCACCGTCGCCGCCGTCAAAAGAAGCACGCTGATCGCCAGAACAAGGTAGTACAGAATTTTTCTTTTTTTGGTTTTTTCTTCTTTCATAATCAATCCTCCGAATTTTGTTATGTAGATCATGAACGACTTTTTTAGTTTTTATACCTCAGAATCCGCCGAAAATAAGCGGCGTTCCCGCAGCCGTCTCTTCTCCGTTGCAGGCAATGTGCAGATTGACCACTTCTCCGCCCAGCGAAACGGAATTTTTGAGTGCGGGGGAATAGCAGTAATAATTGGTGATCCCCGCCGCTTTTTCGACAAAAAGAATTTCCGCCCCGAATCCCGACAATATCTCTTGCGCCCTGTCTCCGCGGTAGCGCACGCTCTCCCCTTTCACACCGGAGAGAAACAGTTTTTCGAAGGGAGAACGGGAGAGAACGATCTCGTCGGAAGAAGTCCCTGAATAAAACTCATAACGTTCTCCTTTCGGGAAGACGGGCGAAATCGAGAGCACATACGCAAAGATAACGCAACCGATTGCGATTGCCGTTACGAAAAACGCTTTGATAATGGAAATCAGTCCGCGCATATCCGCCTCCCGCAAAAAATCATTGACGGATCGCATGCGGTTTATACTCCGAACTTTTTATTTTTTAGCAGAAGCGTCAAAAATCAAAGATATGCGGGGCAAAACGCGTTGACTTCACCGGAAAAATAGTGTAGAATAAAAAAACAGACGGAAAATTCCGTCGCATTACCTTGCATATCGTTTCGATATGCCGTAAAGACCAGGAGGTGAAATCATGAAAAAGTACGAGATGCTCCTGCTGCTGAAAAGCGACATGGACGAGGAAGCGCGCGAAGCGGAACTGAACAAATACCGCGAGATCGTCTCTTCCAAGGGCGGCGCCGTAGAATCCACCGACAAGTGGGGCGTAAAGAAAACGGCTTACCCGATCAGCTTCCAGACGGAAGCGTTCTATGTTCTTATGAAGTTTTCGGCGGAAGCAGACGCAATCAAAGAACTCGACCGCGTGGCGGGACTTTCGAGTTTCGTTCTCAGAAGAATGATCACAAAAGCGGAATAAGGAGAAAAACCAATGAACAAAGTGTTTTTGATCGGAAATCTGACGCGCGATCCCGAGCTCACGGAAACCGCAGGCGGCGTGAGCGTCTGCCATTTTTCGATTGCCGTAAACAGAAGCTACACTTCGTCTGACGGAGAAAGACAGACCGATTTCTTTAATGTGACCGCGTGGCGCGGACTTGCGGACACCGTTTCGCGGTTCTGCAAAAAGGGCGGCAAGGTCGCGGTGAGCGGAAGCATTCAGATGCGCACTTACGAGGACAACAGCGGTCAAAAGCGCACTGCGGTGGACGTGATCGCGCAGGACGTGGAATTTTTAAGCACCAAAAACCAAAGTCAGGGCGACGAATTTTTCGATGCGGGAGACAAGCCCGCTTCGTCTCCCCGCAAAAAGCCCGCGTTGCAGGCGTTCGACGACGACGGCGACATTCCCTTTTAAGCGGACGCAAAAGTAATTTTCAAGGAGATTATCATGGAAGAAAATATGCAGCAGGAACCCGTAGCGGCGGAAGAGAGCGAAGAGACGAAAGAAGTCAAAGCTCCCAGAGAAAACCGCGAGGGAAAACCCGCCAAGAAGAATTATAAGAAGCAGGCATTCAAAAAGTTCTGCCAATTCTGTCAGGACAAGTCCGTGATCGACTTCAAAGACGTAGCGAAATTGAAGCGTTTTATTGCGGACGGCGGAAAAATTCTGCCCCGCCGCATGACGGGCACCTGCGCGAAGCACCAGAGAGAAATTTCGACCGCTATCAAGCGCGCCAGAGTCGCTTCGCTCATTCCCTTCAAAGCAGACTGATCCGAAAAATAAAAACCACCCGATCGGGTGGTTTTTTTCTGCCTTTATTCGCTCGCCGCGCTCAGATAAAACTTCTGTCCGTTCGGCAAACGGTAAACGATCTCTTTTCCGTCATATCTCACGTCGCCGAGAAAATATTCCTCTATCAGCGGCGCGATTTCACCGAGCAGTTCCCCTGCCGTGATCGGCGGCTCGTTTCTTGCGAATTCGTCCCCGCAAGCAGGCGGCATAACTCTCTCCGCCTCGGCAATTTTTTCCCGTTCCGACAATCCGTCTCTTACACACTCCATCTCTTTTCTCCTTTTCTGTTTTTCTTGCCGTACAAAATCCGCTTTCGCAATTCTATTATAAGGCATATCGCAAAATTCGACAAATAATTTTGCGCGCGACCAAAGGTCTGTTTTTGGAGAAAGTTGTCTTTGTTTGTCGAAAAATGTCACATTGCATGAAAAAGAAGATCTGTTCTTCTTTTTACGGCAAAAAACCGCCCTTTCGGGCGGCGGTTATTCCTCTTCGAAAAACTCTCGGTATACGGCGCGCACGGTGCGACCGTAGTCCTCGCCGTCCACTCCTACGATAATATTCAGCTCGGACGAGCCCTGATCGATCATGCGCACATTCACGCCCGCGCTTGCAATCGCGGAAAAGAGCCTTGCGCTCGTACCCACGTTCCTGCTCATGCCGTGCCCCACGACCGCAATGAGCGCAATATCGTCAAACACCCGCATATTGTCGGGAGAGACCGCCTCCTTGACGTCGGCGCACAGCTTCTCTTTGATCCCCCCGTCCAACAGCGAGCTGTCGATAATAAACGACATCGTGTCGATTCCCGAGGGCATATGCTCGAACGAAACGCCGTATTTTAACAAGACTTGCAGAACGCGGTATGTAAAACCGATCTCCGCGTTCATCAGCGATTTTTCGAGATGAATTACGGTAAAATGCCTCTTCCCCGCAATCCCCGTGACCGTCTGTCCGCTGAACCGGTATTTCTCCACGGGCAGAATATCCGTGCCCTCGTCGTCGGGGCGGAAAGTATTCTTGATCCGGATCGGAATATTCGCTTCACGCACGGGAAAAATGGATTCGCTGTGCAGTACGTTCGCGCCCATATAAGAAAGTTCCCTGAGTTCCTGATAAGAGAGCGCGGGAATGCGCGCGGGATTTTCAACGATCCGCGGATCGCAAGCAAGAAATCCGCTCACGTCCGTCCAATTTTCATAGAGATCGGCGCCGGCAGCCCGCGCGACGATCGCGCCGGACACGTCGCTCCCGCCGCGGGAAAAGGTCTTTACTTTTCCGTCGGAATCCGCCCCGTAAAAACCCGCGACGACCGCGCGGCGTTTTCCTTTCAACGCCTCTTTGACGAGAAAAAAGGTCTCTTTCCCGTTCAGTTTTCCGTCTGCGTGAAACCGTACCACATCCCGCGCGTCGATAAAAGGCGCGCCGAGAAGTTCTGCCATGACGCGCGCCGCGAGATACTCCCCGCGCGACGCGGTAAAGTCGCCGCTGCGCTCCGATTGAATCTCCCGTTCGCACTCGTCGAGCAGGGAATCGATATCGAAGGACAACCCGATCTCGCGCACGATTCCCGTAAAACGGTCGCGCACTTTCGTAAATGCGGCATGAAAATCTCCGCCCTTTTCCAGCGTCTCCTGCGCGCCGTACAAAAGATCGGTCACTTTGCTGTCGTTTCCGAACCTCTTTCCGGGGGCGGAGACGACAATAAATCTGCGCTCTGGATCTCGGTCGATAATTTCTGCAACGCGGCGGAAATTGGTTCCGTCCGACATTGACGTTCCGCCGAACTTGCATACTTTAATCATAACTGATCTCCCTCGCCTCCACATAGTACCGCGCGCCCTCCGCCCCGCCGATGCAGAGAGAATAAGCGGGATACGCTCCGCCGTCCTTAATGTCTTTGAACAGCGTTTCTTTTTTGGGACTCGGCATCAGAACGCCCGCCGCATCCTCATCCGCCGCGAATTTATTCAAACGGGCGTCGCCGTGGATATATGCCAGCGTTCCGCCGTCCGCTTTCAGAAACTGCGCGATCGCGTCGTCCACTTCCCGAACGCTCTCCCTCGTAAACGGAATTTTCGGGCAGAGCACGCGCTCTTTCTTCTCGCACTTGAATTTTTTGGAGAAATAATCGCAGAACGCGTCCGCTTCCGTCTCTTTCAAAAGCCTGTGCACGGGACCGATTTCCACCGCGTCGTCGTTCAGATTCACAAATTCCGCGAGCATAAAGCGAGCGGGATGCCGCCCCATTTCCCCTTTGGTGAGCCCTGCCTTGACCTTCTGCCAATGCAGCTTGGCGGCTTCTGCCGCGGCGATCCCTTCGACGATATAAAAATTCTGCGCCCGCGACAGCAGCGTTTCCGCCGTCTCTTCGGCGGCGTATTCCGGAATAAAACTTCCTTTCAGAAAGCCGCCTTTGATTTTATATTCGTACAGTTTCTCCAAATCCTCTTTCAACAGGGCGTTCACCGCCTTGTCGCGCGGGTCGGAATAGACTGCCATGATATGCGGCATTTCAAGCGGAGAAGATTCCCGCTGCGAAAGATAGAGGCGGACGAGTTCTTCGGGCGCTTCCTGCAAAGAACGCACCTGATTGTCGCCGCCCCCGTAAGAATAACATTCGAGGTCGATTGCCGCAACGATCCCGCGGCGCACGCCGTACGAAAACTTTCTCTCAATCAAAACCCAGCCGCGGGCGAGCTTTTCGAGCCAGTCCTCTTCGAGCGCACGGTACATCGCTTCGCGCATTCTGTCGATTTCGCCCTCTTCTCCGAGTAGCGCTTCGGGAATGACAAGATCGAGCGCGGACATTCCGTCCGTGTGAGATTCGGCTTCCGCCGTCCAATAACTTCTCTCGTTACGGTAACGGTCGCAGGCGATCACGCTCCACTTCTTCCTCTCTCTCGAAGGCACAAGAAGCCGCGGAACGAAAAAGCAATTCTTCATACTCCTCCCGCCGCGCCGACGATAATGGCGACAACGAACGCAAGCCCGATCGCGAGCAGTTTCCAAGGAATATTTTTGGTAAATACGTTTTTC
Organism: uncultured Christensenellaceae bacterium; assembly: GCA_910588695.1. Classification (GTDB taxonomy): domain Bacteria; phylum Bacillota; class Clostridia; order Christensenellales; family Borkfalkiaceae; genus Gallimonas. Next base: position 33,231 of record CAJUOV010000001.1, on the reverse strand, counting down.
AAAAATTCTACAAATTTCATGCCGTCACCCCTCTCACTTCTTTTCCGCGTTGAATTCTTTCCAATAGTACTCGCGCAGGAACCGTTTCAGACTTTCCGAATCCACATAGCGGGTAATGTCCCCGCGGCGAACGACGGAGACGATTCCCGTCTCCTCCGAAACGATGATCGTGGATACGTCCGCAACTTCCGTCACGCCGATCCCCGCGCGGTGACGGGTTCCGTAATCCTTGGGAAAATCCTTTTGCGTCAGAGGCAGAAAGCAGCCCGCCGTCTGGATCTTATCGCCGAAAATAATCATTGCGCCGTCGTGCAGAGGCGCTTTGGGAATAAAAATCCCCTCGATGAGCTGCGTGGAAATTTTCGCGTTGAGCGTTACGCCGCTCTCTACGATCTCTCTGGGAAGATTCCCGTTCGAAAGCACGATGAGCGCCCCGATATTGTTCTTCGAAAGATTCTGCACCGCTTTGGTGATACCCGCAATGCATTCGTCGGCATGCAGATTGCCCGCGCCCGTCTTGGACTTTGCCGCCGAATCTTTATCTTTTGTCTGCACGCGCGGTCCCTTGTAGATTCCGCGCTTGATCTCGATACTGAACAGCAGCAGGAAAAACGCGGACAACAAAGAGACAAACAAAAAATATGCGGACGAAGAGAAGTCCCGTGAAAACAGCGCGACGATCCCTCCCGCCGTAATCAGAAAGATATAGACGAAGATGATCCGCCCCGCGTTGCTCTCGTACAGAATTTTGACGACGCAATAGAACATAATCGCCAGAATCAAAAATTCAAAGACAAAAGTCCACTCGAATTTCAGAAATACGTTCGCAATGTTTTCCCACACTTTGCTCGGTTCTAACATAACTTTATCCTCTTGTAGATATTATAACGGATTTGACCGAAAAATCAAATTATTTTGTCGCTCCGCCGAAAAAAATTTCGGAGATCGCCGAAAAGAGCGCGCCCTGTTTGGAGTATAGTCCGCTCTTTGCGCCCGCGCCGAGCGAATACAGCGCTTCGTACAGTTCTCGCGCCCGCGCCTTGCCGAGCCGGCGCGCCGCTTCCCTGTCTTTTTTAACGGCGTATGCGTTGCGGGAGAGCGCCTTTGCGATCTCTTCGTCTCCGCCCGTCATCGACGACACAGCCGCAAGCGTTTCGTAATGCGAGGCGAGCGAGGACAAGAGCGCGTGTTCGTCGAAACCTTTTTTCATAAGATCGTTCAATATCTCCTGAAACCTGGAATAGTTCCCGCGGGACGCCGCCTGCGTCATCTCGTATATTTTGTACTCCGCGTCTTTTGCGACGTGTTCTTCGACAAGCGCCGCCGTCACCCTCCCTCCGTCGCCGAGAAGAGCGGCGAGCTTCTCCGTTTCCGCCTTCATGCGGGAAGCGTCGCGCGCGCAAAAGCGCACCATGAGCGCGCAAGCGTCTGCATCGGGATCGAGCGCCGCGCGGCGCATCAGCGAAAAGAGCCAGCGCGCGAGCGTCTCTTCATCTTCTTTCGCGCAGTCTACATAGACAAGGTTTTTCTTTTTTTTCAGTTCCGCCGCGTTCGCCTTTTTCCCCCCGTTCACGATCAGCAGCACCGTCGAAAGATTGGGCTTTTCGCAATAGGGCGCGAGCACGTTCTCCCAGTCCCGCTCGGTCGGATAAAAATCGTAAGCTCTAACAATCCGCTTTTCGTCGAAAAAGGGCATTGTAAACAGCTCGTCGCGGAAGGAAAGAAGCCGATCCCCTTTGAGAGACTCCCCCTCGTATCTTACGTTGTTGAGAAGGGGCTGCGTGAGACTTACCGCCTCCGCAATCGATCTGACCGCCGCGTCGCGGAAATACGCCTCCTCTCCCTCGATGAGATATACGGGCGACAACCCCTCTTTGAGCGATTTTGCAAGCTGGGTAAACTTCATAAAAATATTATAGCATTCTTTCTGCCGATTTGCAAGACTTTACGCGAGCGAAATTCTGCCCGAACCGGAGCGCACGAACATTCCCTTGGTTTCGCCGTAAGAAAGCGCGCACAGTACGAACGCCGCAAACGAATCGGTCTCTTTGACTCCGTAAACGGAAGCCACGAGCGCGGTCAGCTCATCGTCGTAGAGGGTGACTTTTTCTTCGAGAATGCCTTTGATCAGCGCGGCGGTTTCGAAGGGAGTAAAGTCCTCCGCCGATCTGCGCCGTTTGATCCTGCCCTCGCGGCGGAAGCGGTCGGTTCTGAGAGAACGCGGATTGCGGTAAAAGTATTCCGTTCCGCCCACGCTCTCCGAAGAAAACGCGCAGCGGGAGATGAGTTTGTCCAATTTCAGCGCCGCCTGCGCGCCGCCCCGCACGATCCCGAAGCTCTCCATACATCTTTTTTTCAGATAGGGACGGGAGATGGGCTCCTCGGCGGAAAGAATGATTTTAAGCCGCTTTACGATCTCCTCGTCGTTCCCGCCGTCCGTTATGAACGAAGCCGTTCTTCCGCCCGTATCTTCGGCAAACCGGTACGGCTTTGCGTAGCGGGCGAGACGGGATTCCCCGCGCTTGCCCGTCAGAACGTCAAGACGGTCTTTGATTTTTTTAAGTTCGCGCTTGGGATTGTTGAAATAGCTCACGGCGCTCACGCTCATTAAATTCCATTCTCCCTGTTTGAGTACGGCGGGCAGAAGCGCGGCTCGGTCGATCGCAGACCGCGGCTCCCCGTCCGTAAGAATCCCGAGAACGAAACGGGTTTTGTCGGCGGGATCGAGTACGGCGACGTCGATTTTGAAGGCGCTCGATCCAACGCCCGCGCGGCATTCGTAACCGTAAGCGGACAGTTCCCGCGCAAGATATTTCCCGAGTCCCGCCGCACGGGAAACAGGCGCGGGACGCGCGAGCGAAATTTTGCCCTTTTCCGAAAATTCAAGAAAGGCTTTCAATCCCGCAACTCCCTCGGACGAAGTTCGGTTGAGATCGATGTCGGCTGCCGTGATCGAAGAAAACACGATCATCTCCTCCCGCGCGCGGGAACAAGCCACGTTCAGCCGCCGCCATCCTCCCGCGCGGTTGAGAGGTCCGAAATTATAGGAGAGCTTGCCCGTTCCGTCGAATCCGTAACACACGGAAAAAAGAATCACGTCCCGCTCGTCCCCCTGAACGTTTTCGAGATTTTTCACAAAGAGCGGTTCCTTTCCTCCGTAAGCGGTCTCTTCAAGCGAATGTTTTACGATATCCCGCGAAAGTATTTTTTCGATCGTCTCTCTCTGCACGTCCGAAAAAGTCACAACCCCGATACTTTTGCTTCTTAAAGCGGGATCCGAAAGCCGCCCGATTACTTCTCGGACAACCGCTTCCGCCTCTTTCTGATTGCGTTTCGAACCGCCTCTCTCGTACACGCCCCCGCTCTTGACGAGCTTTACCCTGCTTTCTCCCGCCGTCGGCGACGGAAAAGTATTGAGTCGGTTTTCATAGTATGCGGCGTTGGAAAAAGCGATCAGGCTCTCGTGGCGGCTGCGGTAATGCCAAAGAAGACTGCGTTCCTCGAATCCCGCGGCGAGCGCCTCGTCGAGCACGCTTTCGAGACAGTCGCCCTCTTCGTCCTCTTCCGAAAACGCCGTGCGGAAAAACGACGTGGGCGGAAGCTGTTTATTGTCGCCTACGATAACCGCCTGCTTGGCGCGCGCAAGAGCGGGGATCGCCTCAGCCGTCGTCATTTGCGACGCCTCGTCGAAGATCACAAGATCATATTCGTCCGTCTTCGCCCTGAGATATTGCGCCGCCGCGTCGGGGCTCATGAGAAGACAGGGACAGATCCGCTTTACGAGCGGAGCGGCGTTTGCAAAGAGCGCGCGCAGCTTTCCTCTCCGCCCGCTGCGGCTCAGACGGTAAAACGCGGAGAACTCTTCCGCAAACTCCTCCTTTTCCGGCAAACGCCCGACAAGCGTTTGCCGCACACGGGAACGCACAAATTCGCGCTGCCTGCGTTCCAGAATACGGAACTGCTCCGCCGTATTTTCTCCGCCCGAAACGCGCGAAAATCGGGAATCGGACGAAAGCGCGGCGGAGAGAAACCGTCTCAAAAGGCTTTTTTCAAATCCGCCCAAAAGATTATCGGGCGTGAGCCGCCCCCTTTCGAGCGCGTCGCCGAGAAACTTCATGCCATGTTCGTTGAGCTTTTCTTCCGCCGCTTTATAGGCGCAACGCCCCGACAGCAGATCGGCATTTTCCAAGAGCGCGCCCGCTTTTGCGGTATAATAACCTAAAATATCCTCGCCCGCAATTACGTTCCCGTCCGCCGCCGTGGCAAGCAAATAGCTCTTCTCCGCACGGAAAAATTCTTCCGCCGCCGCAAGAAAGGAGCGGAACAATGGCTCGGCGCAACCGTTTTCCGCACGGATACAGCCGTCGAAAAAGAGCTCGGGATTCCATTCCGAAAATACGGAGGACGCCGCGGCGCAAAGCTCGTTGATCGGCGCGAGATATTCGGCGCGCTTTTTTTCGGAGATGCGTCCGCTGCGGTCGGTAAAATTCTTTGACAGATCGCACGAGAGGATCTGCTTTCTTGCGCCGAAAAGTTCGACGATCGTTTTCAGATATTTCGGAACGTCTTCGTGATCGAGCGGACGCAGCGCGACTTTCTCCAATCGCTTTTTGAGGGACAGCGCCGCGCGGTCAAAGCGGTAATCCCCTCCTCTGTCGAGAAAGTCTTTCAATGCTTCGTAATCCTTTTCGATATTTACAAGCACGCTGAAACGTTCGGCATAATAAGATAGGCAACGATCGAGCCGCGCGTTCGCGCTGCGGAACGCACGGAACTCCTCTGCGGAAATCCCGTTAAAATAAGAAGCGTATTTTTTTGAGAGAAGCCCCTCGATGATTTCGCAAAAAGATTCCGCCTTGTTCCGCGTAAACGACGCGATCCTCTGTTTGAAAAAGCCGAGAGCAAGCACAAGCAGGCATTTGAAATGCGCGGCTTCGGAAAGCAGCGTCTGCGCCGAAAGGAGAGCACGGTCCCGCACCGCGGGAGAATACTCTTTGAGATTGACGTTTTCAAAGGGAGAATTGCATACCCCGCCGCACTCCTTTGCCGCGGCGGACGCGGAGAGAACGAGCTTTTTACATTCCGCAAGTTTTTCTTCGTCGAGCGTCTCGAAAAATCCGTCGCCGATCTCGACGCAATCGGGAAAACTTTTTCGCTCTGAACTGCGCACGATCGCCTCGTATACAGAGAGCGAAAGGCTTCTCTTTTCGTGCAGGGCTGCGACGGGCTCTTCGAGCTCTCTCCGCGCCGCAAGGTATTCTTTGTAACAATCTTCGCCGTTTGCGCTTTCGCCCTCTTTCAGCAGCAATGTACGGTTGAGCTTTGCAAACGTCTCTTCGCCGTCCGTTTTGGAGTTGAGTTCGAGGCAGAAATCACCGATTCCGATCTCTTCGAGCCGCCGCCGCACAACGTCGACCGCCGCCTTTTTTTCCGCGACAAAGAGCACGCTCTTTCCCCGTTCGAGGGCGAGCGCAATGATATTCGTGATCGTCTGGCTCTTTCCCGTTCCCGGCGGACCGTGCAATACAAAACTTGTTCCGCAGTCGCTCAGATACGCCGCCTCCCTTTGCGAAGCGTCCGACGGCAGCGGCAGAACGAGCGCGTCCGCGTCCCCCGTTGCGGACATGGGGGGAGTTTGTTCCGTCTTCCCTGAGAGGAGCGCGCGCACGTTGCGGTTTTTCTCAAACTCTTTGAAATGAGATTTCAAGTCGTTCCACATAAAGTAACGCTGAAACGAAAACACCGAGAGATAGATCTCATCGCGTACTTCCCACCCCTTCATGCAGGCGGTTTCTCTTCTTACGATACCGAGCATTTCTCCGACCGAGAGAGCCGTTCGGTCGAGCCCTCTCAGATCGAGGTTATATTCCCGTTTCAAAAACTCCAACAGCGTCGCATTGACGAAACATTCTTTCGAAAGAGTCAGCGCAAATCCCTCTTTCCCTTTTGCGCGGTCGAGTTCGGCGGGAAAGAGCGCGACGGGGGCGTAACGCAGTTCGTCCCCCTCTTTGCCGTATCCCAAGAGACCGCATGCAAGAAACAGAATTTTCGCGCCCGTCTCTTCCACGGCTTCGCGGTTCTTGCGTTTGAGCGCCGCCGCCCGCTCGTCGGTCTCCCGCGCGCCGAGCGCCGTGCGTAAAATCCCCTTTTTTTCTTCGAGCAAAAGAAGCTCCTTCTCCTGCGGCAGATCGCTTTCTTTCCCTCCTCCTTTGAGCTTCATCTCCCCAGCGCGCGCCAAAGACATAAGCGCGTCCGCGTCCGGCGCGAGCACTCTGATCGCGTTCTTCTCTTTGAAAGCAAGCAGCGGATTGCGGGATGAAAAATCCAAGAGCCCCCGTTCCCAAAGTTTGTTCTTGGGCAAAGTTTCCGCCGCAACCGGCGCGTATTCTCTGACGGGCGGGGGCACGCCGTTTTCCGCTTCTTCGTAAATCTCGTAGCCGTTCTCCCCCTCGCCGCGCATGGGACATGGAAGAAATCCCGCCATGCGGCAACGTCGGATATCGACGAATTTTTCGTATCTGCCCGCTTTGAGCCGACGCAGAAATTTTTCCGAAGAGGAAAGAAATGTGGAATTACAGGAAGAGAATAAATCTTCCGCGTCGATAAACGCAAGGTGATTGACCCCCTCCGCAAGGTACTTTTCGACCGTTTTGGAATCGTCCAAGGAACTCTCCAAAAAACAGCTGTCGAAGAGCCATACGCCCACACCGACGCAGTCGCCGCCTAGCGCGAGCGCCGCATTGAGTCCCGCCCGTTCCAGACATGCCGCGGCGAAAAGGGCAAGTCGAAATCCGCTCAGCTTGCGCGCCGCGGCGGGCGAGGGAGGAGCGGCAAGAACGGGACGGGTAAGATCGAAGGTCCCTCCGTCGACGAACCCGAATTCTCTGATTGCTGAAAATATTGCGAACGCCGCCTTTTTTACGGCGGTCCTGTCCGCGTTTGCATATCCTTCGAACGCGCCCGCGCCCCACTTCGAAAAACGGCGCTTCGCCTCTTTCAGAACGCGCGAAGCGGGATATGCGCGGGGGCGTACAAAGCATGCGGCTTTTTCCGCAATCCCGTTCAGCCCCTCCCAAAAATCAAAGGGCAGCGCGGTGATTCCCGCCTCTCCCGAAGCAACCTTTTCTTCGCCGCAAAACGCGTCCGCGCGAAAGAGAAATTCCCGTTCTTTCCCGTTCTCCGCAAGAAAGCGGGGCGAAAACATTCCGTCCGCGCGCAGCGCCGCTTCGCTCTCGAAGGGGATTTCCGCCTCCTGTTCAAAGGGAAGAAACAGTTCGCTTTCTTCGCTTTTGACCCTGACGACGACGTTCTCGGCGCTCTTGTTTTCAAGACGCAGAAAAAACGGGGTGGATAAAAAACAATCGCAATAGCCCGCGTATCGTGGGACCGCGGGCTGCAATAAAATTTCTTGATTCGGTTGAAGTTTCATTTCCGTCACACTCCGTTCGCGGCGGCATGCCGCGGAAGTTATTTTTGACAGAAAGCAAATTTTTAATAATACGCGTCCTCGAAATATTCGAGTCCGCCCCGATACACCGAAGAGACGTCGAAGCGGCAGGGCACTTCCTCTCTCTTCGACATACAAAAATAAGCGGCAATCTTGCGGTAACGTTCACGTTTTCTCTCGTCGACCGCCTCGCTCGGCAGCCCGTAAACGTCGCTCTCCCGCGCCTTGACCTCTACAAAACAGTAATAGCCGTTCTTGAACGCTATAATGTCCGCTTCGCCGAACGGCGTGACGTAATTGCGTTCCACGATTTTGTAGCCGTGTTTTTTTAAGTATTTTGCGGTTGCGCTCTCCGCGTTCCGTCCCAAAACTTTTTTACGAAAGTCTCTCGGTGAATCGTACATATGCCCCGCTCCCTGATCGCTTTGATATGCTCCGCCGTACCGTATCCCATATTCCGCTCGAAACCGTAGTAAGGGAACCGCTTCGCATACTCCTTCATAAGCGCGTCACGGTGTACCTTGGCTAAAATACTCGCCGCCCCGATGCTACTCACCAGCGCGTCCCCTTTGACAATGCTCCTCTGCGGAACGGATATTTCGAGGGTCATATTTCCGTCCGTCAAAACAAAATCGGGCGCAGCGCAAAGTTTTCCGACCGCCTGCTTCATCGCAAGCCGCGTCGCCTGCAAAATATTGATTTGATCGATCGTCTCTTCCCCTATCTCTTCGACCGCATAAGCAAGCGCGGTCTCCTTGATTTTTTCGGCAAGATATTCCCTCTTTTTCGGAGAGATCTTTTTGGAATCGTCAATCCCGAAAATTCGTTTTTCTTCCTCCAAGGGAAGAATGACCGCCGCCGCCACGACGGGACCTGCGAGCGGACCTCTGCCCACCTCGTCCACGCCCGCGACAAGACGGAATCCCTGTGAAAAACATTCCCGTTCGTAAATCAGTTCGTCCATTAAAAAATCGCCTCCCCGCAAGAGTCGAGCGTTACGGGACCCAGCCGTCCCTTCCTCAGATCGTCGATCAGGGCGCGCTCCCCGCGTTCGTAATCAAAGTCTCCCCCTCTCAACAAAAATCCGCGGCTTTTACAGAGCGATTCGAGCATAGCGAGCGGCTCTCCCGTCTCGATTCCGTACCGCTCTTCGAGCCGTTCGGGATAACCCTTTCCGAGTTCTTCCAGGATAAAAAGCGCGATCTCGTCGAACGCCAGAATATCGTCGTTCACGGAACCGAGCGCGGCAAGACGTTTTGCAAAAGTCTGGTTTTCGAGGGAGGGCGGCATCAACCCCGGAGAATCGAGAAGTTCCATATCCGCGCACCGAACCCACTGTTTGTTGCGCGTCACGCCCGCCTTGTCCCCCGTCGCCGCCTTTTTTCCGCCCGACAGCAAGTTGATAAGCGAGCTTTTGCCCGTATTGGGAATACCTGCCACCATAAAACGGAGAGGACGGGAAGAACCCCTGTTTTTCAAAAGTTCCGCTTTCTCTTTGACAAGCTCCGTCATTGCGTTCAATAAAGGACGCGCCTGTCCTTTGACGGCGGAAAGAAAGACAACTTTCTTCCCCTTCGCCTTGAACGCTTCGCCGATCTCCTCCGTCTTTGCGTCCGCAAGGTCGCGTTTGTTGAACACGAATAGAACGGGCTTGTCCTTTGCGAGCCGTTCGAGACGCGGATTGTAGGAAGAAAGCGGGGCGCGCGCGTCCAAGACAAAGAGCGCCGCGTCCACGAGAGAAAGATTTTCTTCGAGCATGCGCATGGCTTTCGCCATGTGCCCCGGATACCACTGTACGTTTTTCACTGCGATTCTCCGCGTCTTATTCCCGCAACAGATCGGGACGATTTTTTCTTGTGATCTCGACAGACTTTTCTCTGCGCCACATATCGATCTTTTTATGGTCTCCGCTCAGAAGCACGTCGGGCACCCTCTGCCCCCTGTACTCCACAGGTCGGGTGTACTGCGGGTATTCGAGAAGATTTTCGGAAAAGCTCTCGTCCACGAGCGACTCGGGGGAAAGCACCCCGTCCGCATAGCGGGCAACCGCGTCCGCCACCACCATGGCGGGTAGCTCGCCGCCCGTCAGCACATAGTCGCCGATCGAGAGCTCCTCGTCGAAAAAGAGGTCGATCGCACGCTGGTCGACCCCCTCGTAATGTCCGCATAAAAGCAGAATATCATCGAGTGCAGATAGCTCGAACACCTTCTGCTGACAAAAGCGTTTCCCCTTGGGAGATAGATAAATCCTGCGCGCCCTGTGATCGGGGTCCGCCGCCTCCACCGCGCTTCCAATGGGCTGCGCGGTCATGACCATGCCCGCACCCCCGCCGAAGGGGTAGTCGTCGCACTTCAAATGTTTATCCTCGGTATAGTCGCGGATATTCAGCGTTCTGATCCGCACTTTTCCCTCGTTCTGCGCCCTGCCGATAATGCTCTTTTCGAGGGGCGCGAACATCTCGGGAAAGAGCGTCAGGATCGTAATATTCATAGCACCGCCACTTCCTTAAACCGCTTTTCCGACACGGTGATTTTCTTATATTCGGTATCTACCGCAAGCACAACCCCCGCCGCCGCGGGAAAGAGAATTTCCTCTTTTTCCGTTTCGAGCGTATAAATATCCGTCGCCGCCTGACGGATCTCTTTCAAGGTTCCCAGAATCTTTCCCGTCTCGGTGACGATCTCGCTTCCGATAAGATCCGCGATATAATAACTTCCCTCCTCGGGCGCGGGCGCCTCGTCGCGCGGAAGAAGAAGTTCTTTGTTCCTCAAAAGCTCCGCGGCGTTCCGATCCGCAACGCCGCGGAGCGATAAATAGGCCATGCCGTCGCCCGTGCGCGCATTGAGAATTTTATATTCGGCGCCGTCGATAAACACGCGCTTGATATCTTTGAAAGCATCCGCGCCGTCCGTATAGGGAAGAACTTTGATCTCCCCTCGGATTCCCTGCGGCTTGACGATTTTTCCGATCACAAGATCCATGGTTCCCCTCACCAACCGAAGAGCGGCGCGACCGCGCCGCGTATTTTTTTCTGCGTTTCTTCTTTATTCTCTTCGCTTTCGACTATCACGACGTTCTCGTCGGGAAAACGCCCGAACGCGTCGAAAAACCGTTCGCGGATTTTCTTCTGTTTTTCCTCCGTCTCGTAGCGTTCCCTCTCGCCGCGGCGGGAGACCCGCTTCATGCTCTCCTCGGAGGGCAGATCGAGAAACACTACCAGATCGGGTTTTAACAGCTCCCGCGCGGGGCGGTTGAGCTCCACTACCCAATCAAAAGGAACAAACTCCCCGTTATAGGCGAACGAAGAAAAATAATACCTGTCGCAGAGCACGTTCACGCCCTCTTCGAGTTTCTTTTTCAGTCCGTTCACATTATTGAGGATATGATCGAGTCTGTCTGCCGCAAAGAGCGCGGCGATCGCACGTTCGTCCGCGTCGACCCTGCCCGTCAAACAGTTGCGCAGCAGCGCGCCGAAGGGGGAGTCTGTGGGTTCGTGCGTCGAATAGCAGACTTCCTCTTTGCTTTCGAGAAACTTTTCGAGCATTCTCATCTGCGTCGTCTTGCCGCTCCCGTCGATTCCCTCGAATACGATCAGTTTTCCTTTTCTTCCGTTGCCGTTCATCATGTTCTCTATTATAGCAAACCGCGTTCGGCTTGTCAACCGCGCCCGCCTTCTCCGATTCAAAAAAATCCCCGCCGGACGGGCGGGGATTTTAATCTTCTTTCAGACATTGTAAAACGATCTTCACGGCGTGAAGAGTCTCTTCTTCCGTCGTGTCCTTTCCGAACGAGAACCGCACGCCCCGCCGCGCCTCGTCCGCAGTTCTGCCCATAGCGAGCATGACGTGGGAGGGAAGCGCGGAATGGCTCGAACAAGCCGCCCCGCCCGAAACGCATAACCCGCACAGATCGAGCTTTGCCAACAGCGCCTCTCCCGCGTTTTCAAACGTGAGATGGGATATATTCGCAAGTCTGTTCTCTCCGTCCACCCGCACTTTATCCCCGAAACGCAATTTGATCTCCCTTTCAAAGAGATCGCGCAAGGCTCGCGCGTGTTTTGAATTTTTCTCCCGCGCCGACTGCGCCCGTTCGAGGGCGTGCGCAAACCCGACGATACCTGCAACATTCAGCGTCCCGCCGCGCAGACCCCGCTCCTGCTCCCCGCCCGCGATCATGGGGCGGATCTTTCCCCCTTTTTTGATCATAAGAACCCCGACCCCTTTGGGCGCGTAGATCTTATGCCCCGAAAGAGCAAGCGCATCGCAATGGAAAGCAAGTTCTTTCAGATCGAGCTCCCCTGCCGCCTGCACGCAATCCGAAAAGAGAGGAATCCCCCGCTCTTTGCAGACCGCCGAAATCTTTTCGATCGGTTGAATCGCTCCCGTCTCGTTATTCGCTGCCTGCACGCAGACAAGCCCCGTGTCCGCGTCGAGTGCAGAGGCGACCGCCTCGGGCGATACGATCCCGTCCGCCGTGGCCGGAACAAGGACATGCCCCCCGTCTCGCAGCTTTGCCCCTTCGAGAACCGCAGCATGCTCGATTGCAGAGACAGCGGCTTTTCCCTCCGACAGATACCGAACCGCCCAGTTATCCGCCTCCGTTCCGCCCGAAGTGAAAAACACTTCGAGAGGATGACGGTTGAGCACCGCCGCCGCCCGCGCCCGCGCTTCGCTCACGGCGTGCGCAGCGCTCCGCCCCGCAGTGTGTACAGAATCGGGATTGCCGTAATTTTCTCTGAGATAGGGAAGCATGACTTCGAGCACTTCACTGTCCACGGGCGTGGTCGCGGCATAATCGAGATAGATCATTTCAACAACCCCCTTACGATCCTACCCGCCATCAGAAGCCCCATCACGGACGGGACGAACGAAACAGAACCCACCTTTTCCCCCTTGACGGGCTCCTCGTCCGACCAAACAACTTCAACCCCGCTTACGCCTTCAACCCCGCTTACGCCCCGCTTGTGAAGCTCCCGCCGCACCGTACGGCAGAGCGGGCAGACACGCGTTTCTGAAATATCCGTAACGCGAAGCCGTTCGGGATCGAGGCGGTTTCCCGCTCCCATGGCGGAGATAACGGGAATCTTCTTTTTGTTCGCCTCTTCGATGAGACAGAGTTTTGCCGTTACGCAATCGATGCAGTCGGCGATATAATCGAACGCGGACAAATCGATCTGCCCCGCGTTTTCGGGCAGATAAAACAACGTTTTTATTTCGACGCTGCAATTTTTGTTGAGATCGGCGATCCTCTCCCGCATGACTTCCGTCTTAAACTTTCCGATCGTGGAATAGAGCGCGGGAAGCTGGCGGTTGAGATTACTCTCTTCCACTCTGTCTTTATCGACTATCGTCAGACTGCCGATTCCCGCACGCGCAAGAGCTTCGGCGCAGTATGAACCCACGCCGCCCAATCCGAATACGGCAACCTTTTTTTTCGCAAGTTTTTCCACGCCCGCTTCGCCGATGACAAGCGCGGTGCGGCTGTCTCTTTCTTCCGTCATCTGAGTTCTGCGTTTAATTTTGCTTTTAACGCGCCGAGTATCTTTTTGAAGTAGCCGTCTACCGTCTCGGGCGCGAGCGGCTTGTCTTCGTCCGCCGCAAAGGTCAGACGGAACGCCATGCTCTTTTTATCTTTTCCCACTTGCAATCCGCGGTAAACGTCGAAAAGTTCCGCGCTTTTTACCGCTTTGACCGCGCGAAGAATGCACTCCTCCGCCTCGGCGCAAGTCACTCTTTCGTCTACCGTAAAAGCAATATCCCGCAATACGTCGGAAAAAGCGGGCAGCGCTTCGACGCGCAACTCCTCTTTTTGCGGAAGCGCATCGTAATCAAGCTCCAAAAGACAGGGTGCTTTTTCAAACGCAAGCTCTTTGGAGATCACGGGATGCAGCTCTCCGATCCAGCCGATTTTTTTACCGCCGCAGAAAATCGCCGCGGAAATTCCGGGGTGAAGATAGGGCTGCGATTCTTTTACGAATTTAAGCGCAAAACCCATAACCTCTGCAACGTCTTCGATCGCGCCTTTGAGATCGAAGAATCCGCCGCCCCACTCCGCCATGATAAGACGGGTCTCCTCCTTAGGTTGCTCTTTGAGAGGAAGTTCCTCCGCAAGGTATACTTTCGCAAGCTCGAAGAGGCGTCCCTCCGCATTCCCCCGCCGCACGTTGCGGACAACGTTTTCAAGCATGGAGGGCGCGAGGAAGGTTCTCATTACCGACAAATCCTCGCCGATCGGATTGAGAATTTTAACGGCTCTCCGCTCGGGCGCATCCGCCCCCAAACGGAAGAGATCAAACGCCTTCGGCGAATAGAACGAATAATTGCACGCCTCAAAAAACCCCTCTTCTTTGAGCGCGGTTTTGAACGCAAGCATGCGCTTGTCCCGCTCCGTATATCCGCCGCGCGTCACTTTTGCGTCTTTCAAAAAAGTCGATTCGATATGCTCATACCCGTACATACGGATGATTTCCTCGGCGAGATCGGGATAGCCGTCCACGTCCTCCCGCCAGAGGGGCACGCCCACGACGAGCTTTTGATTCATATGATCTTCGTGCACCGCAAAGCCGAGACGGGTCAGAATTTCGACGCTCTCCTTGTGCGGCACGCCAATGCCGAGCAACCGCTCGATTGCGGAAAAATCGGTTACGATTTGCTTGGGAGTCAAATCCGCCGCGTTTGCGTCGGCGCGGTACTTTGTCGGCACGCCGCAGCCGAGCTCCTCAACAAGGTGCAGCGCGCGATTCATCGCGATCTCCGGCAACCATGCGTCCACCCCTTTTTCGAAGCGGGCGGAGGAATCGCTCCGCTGTCCCAGAGTGCGCGAAGTTTTTCTCACCGAATCGCGCGCGAACTTCGCCGCCTCAAAGAATACTTCTTCGGTGCTCGCTTTGATCTCGCTGTCCAGTCCGCCCATGATCCCCGCAAGCGCGACTCCGCCCTCTCCGTCGCAGATAAGAAGGTTTGAAGAATCGAGAATAAATTCTCTTTTATCGAGCGTTACGATCTTTTCCCCCTTCTCCGCGCGGCGCACTTCGATACAACCGCCGCGCAAAAAGTCGCGGTCGAACGCGTGCATGGGCTGTCCCATTTCGAGCAAGACATAATTGGTAATGTCTACCATGTCGGAAACGGAGCGCAATCCGCAGAGCGCAAGTCTGCGCCTGAGCCAACGGGGAGAAGTCCCGATTTTTACGTCCTTTACATAATGACCGATATAGCGCGGACAGAGAGCAGGTTCGCGCACGGTCACGGGAATTTTCACGTCGGTCGGAACGGCGGCGTAATCCGTCGCAGGAAAGCGCAACGGCTTTTTCAGAACCGCCGCCACCTCGCGCGCCATGCCGACGACGCTCTGGCAGTCGGGACGGTTGGCGGTTACGGCGATGTCGAAGAGATAGTCGTCGATCCCGACAACAGGACGAATATCGACGCCGATCGGCGTTGCGGGATCGAGAATGAGAATTCCGTTCACTTCCGCGCCGTCGTAAAAATCGTTGTTGATCCCAAGCTCTTCGCCCGAACAGAACATTCCCTCCGAAAGAACGCCGCGCAGTTTTCCCGTCTTGATTTTCCGCACCCCGCCCTCGTGCTTTACGGTGGAGTTATCGAGCGCGACGGGCACGATCGCCCCCGCGAATACGTTCGTCGCCGCAGTCACGATCTGCTTGATGCCGAACTTGCCGCAATCCACCTTGCACACCGTCAAACGATCCGCATCGGGGTGTTTTTCTGTCGCAAGAATTTTTCCCGTTACAACGTTCTCCACATCTCTGCCGAGATAGGTAAGTTCTTCCACCTCGAACCCGCAGGAGAAAAGTTTTTCCTGCAACTCCGCTGCCGAAATATCAATGTCGACATATTCTTTTAACCAACTCAAAGGCGCTATCATCTCAGTCTACCTCCCTGAACTGTCCCAAAAAGCGGACGTCGTTTTCCGTCAACAGCTTGATGTTGTTAATTCCGTATTTGAGCATGGCGATTCGCTCCACCCCCATGCCGAACGCAAAACCCGTGTATTTATCGGGGTCGATTCCGCAGTTTTCGAGGACGCGGCGGTTGACCATGCCCGCGCCCAAAACTTCGATCCAGCCCGTTCCTTTACAGAGGGAACAGCCCTTCCCGCCGCACGCCGCGCACGAGACGTCTACCTCTACGCTCGGCTCCGTAAACGGGAAATAGGAGGGACGCAGCCGCGTCTTGCTCGTTTTAGAGAACATGACGCGCGCGAATTCGTCGAGCATGCCTTTGAGATCGCACAGCGTGATATGCTCGTCCACAACAAGCCCTTCGAGTTGGTGGAACATTGGCGAGTGCGTCGCATCGTCGTCCGAACGGAACACCCGCCCCGGACAGAGCATTTTGATAGGCGGCTTCTTCTGCTCCATCAAACGTATCTGCCCCGCGCTCGTCTGCGTGCGCAGAAGAAACCGTTCGCTCAGGTAAAACGTATCCTGCATATCTCGGGCGGGATGATCTTCGGGCGTGTTGAGCGCGGTGAAGTTGTAATAGTCCGTCTCGATCTCGGGTCCCTCGAAAATTTCAAAGCCCATTCCCGCAAAAATTTCGATAAGCTCCGCTTTTACGCGGGAGACGGGATGAAGCGCGCCCGTCTTTTTATGCTTTCCGGGCATCGTAACGTCTACGTTCTCCTCCGCGATCTTCTTTTCAAGCTCACGCTGTCTCAGTTTTTCTTCGAACCGCGAAAACTCCGCTTCGAGCTTATCGCGGATCGCATTGATCTTTTTGCCGAATTCGGGGCGGCGTTCGGGAGGGATGTCCTTCATCCGCTTCATAAAGTTCATTACGATTCCCACGCGTCCCAGAAAGCGCATTTTTCTTTCGTACAGCATGCGGCTGTTCTCCGCCTCTTCCGCCTCTTTGATCGCCTCTTTGACTACGTCGTCCAATTCCTTCTCGTCGTCCATAACCCTCTCCTTAAAATAAAAACCCCGTGTGTTTTCCACACAGGGCGAAATTTTCGCGGTACCACCTGCTTCACGCATAGTCTGTATGCGCCTCGTTCCTCTGTTTACGCAAGAGTTGCGGCTCCGCTTAAAGTTCGTTTCGGCGGGCGGCTCGCGGGGGAATACCGGATCGGTTCTTTGAAGAGCCTTTCAGCCGCGGGCTCTTCTCTCTGAAAAGAATTTATGATCCGTCTCTTCCGCATCAATGCCTTTTCCATAATTATAGTTGCTTTTCTTATTCTTGTCAAACGGTTTTCGTAAAAAAATTAAAAAGCAACGGTCCGACAGGAATCTGTCCGATCGTTGCAAAACTCGTCGCGTTTCGACAATGGAGGCGACACCCGGATTTGTAAGGAGCGGCTTTTGCCGCGACGGAATAGCGATTGCTATTTTTGCCTTGCAAAAATCAATCGCGTCACGTTATTTCGGCGATGACGGGCGGCGGTTAAAAACCAAACACCCGCCTTTTAATAAAGGCGGGTGTTATTTGGAGGCGCCACCCGGATTTGAACCGGGGAATCAGGGTTTTGCAGACCCACGCCTTACCGCTTGGCTATGGCGCCAAAAAAATAGTGCGTTAGTTTACGATTGGAGCGGGAAACGAGACTCGAACCCGCGACATTCACCTTGGCAAGGTGACGCTCTACCACTGAGCTATTCCCGCATATAAAAACTATCCGCACTATTTTATTGGTGGAAGTTATAGGGATCGAACCTATGACCCTCTGCTTGTAAGGCAGATGCTCTCCCGGCTGAGCTAAACTTCCGACTTGCTTGAATAATATATCATATCCGTGCAAAATAAGCAAGCGTTTTTGTTTTATTTCGGGAATTTTTTCAAAAAAGTTTTTCTTTTTATAAGCCTTGCATTTTTGTTTTTTCTGCCGTATAATATTCGTAACGGAGGAATGTTATGAATTGTCCCTATTGCAACGAAGAAAACCCCGAGGGCGCTCTCTTTTGCAAACACTGCGGAACAAGGCTCGACGAAAGCATTATATGCCCCGCATGTAAAAAAGCGTGCGCACGGTATACCCGCTACTGCGACGCCTGCGGAACGGAGCTGACTCCCGCTCCGCAAGCCGCCGTAAAGCAACCCGAAAACGGAAAAACGAAGAAAGCGCTATGCCTTGCCGGCGGAATATTAATGTTGGCGGCGGTATTCTTCGCGCTGATTTTCAGCTTTTTTATCGGTACGACGCAATCGGTAACGGGACGGTACGATTATAAAGTAACCTATTCGATCTGGTACTTCTTCGGAAGAGCCTACTCCCACTTCAAAAGCTCCTCGATCGGACAGAATTATTCTTCGTACACAATGGCGGCGCACTATCTGCGCATTGTGCTCACGACCGTGATCGCGGCGGGAACGCTTGTTTCGGTCGTTTCTTTCTCCGTCACCGCCGTCGTAAAATTCGGACTTAATTTCAAACGCCCGAACAACTATTACAAATACGCCGTCGCGGCAGTATTTAGCTTTTTGCTCGGAGCAACGCTGTTCGACTGCATTTACTCAGTCTCGACAGAAAATCATTTCGGTTCGCTCAGCGGAACGACCGTAACGGGCATGGTGTTCTGCTGTTTGCTCGTTACATGCTCTCTGATCATAAAGACCATCGCGGTCGGCAAAGATTTCTTAAAAAAACAGACGGCGATTGACTGCGCCCTGACGCTCGCAGGAATTCTGCTCCTTGCGATCCTTTCAGGAGCGGCAAAGGCGAATCAAGCCCAATTCACCGTGACCGAATCGTATTCCATCTACTCCGTGACCTATCCCCTCAGCTTTTTCAGAATCAACGAACAGCTTTCGTTCTTATTCGACGGGAGCACCCCCGTCACGGCGGACTACGTCGCATCCTTCGTGCTCGGAATCTTAGCCGTCGCGGCGCAGCTCGCAACCGTCGTTCTTACGATTGCCGCTCTGATACGGCGCATCGGAAACTATACGGAAAAACGAACGGATACGCTCGGGCTTGCGATCGCGCTCGTTTCGGTCTGCGCCGTCAATATCGTGTTTTCCGCAACCGCGGTCGAACTTGCGAACAGAGTCGTCTCCGAACGCTCGACCGCCGCGACAGAACTCGGATTTGCCGTCGCGCCCGTGATCGCATTCGTATTCTCCGTATTTCATCTCGCCGTAGCGATCACGCACAAAGCCCTCTTCAAAAAAGAGAAACCCGCGCAAACGGCAGAATAATTTTTTCAACTCCGAAATAAAAAGCAGCCGTCCCCCCGAGGGACGGCTGCTTTCTTTTTTAATAAATGCTGACTTGTTTTTTGTCCTTTCCCAAACGCTCGTATCTTACCACGCCGTCTTTGAGAGCGAAGAGCGTATCGTCTCCGCCGATTCCGACGTTGTTGCCGGGATGGATCTTCGTGCCGCGCTGACGGACGAGAATGCTACCCGCAAGAACCTGCTGTCCGTCCTGACGTTTTACGCCGAGGCGTTTTGCATTGCTGTCTCTTCCGTTGTGCGAAGAACCCGTTCCCTTTTTATGAGCGAATAACCCGAGAAAAATCATATTATTATCTCCTTATTCATAGTGTGGGCGTAAGCCCCGTTGCGGATCAGAGAGAAATCTTCTCGATCTTGACCGCAGTAAACGGCTGACGGTGGCCTTGCTTTTTGCGCTCGTTCTTCTTCGCCTTATACTTAAAGACGATGATCTTTTTGAACTTATCCTGCGCTTCCACCTTTGCCGTGACTTTTGCGTTCTTCAAGTCGTTGCCGACTTTTACGCCCTTGTCGTCGGATACCATAACGACGTTGAAATTTACCTCTGCGCCCACTTCCTGCGGAAGTTTCTCTACTTTGAGAACGTCGCCTTCGGAAACTTTATACTGCTTTCCGCCGTTTTCGATGATTGCGTACATTGTTTTTACCTCCTTTCGGTCTCGCAAGCTGCTTAGGCGATCCCCGTATGGGAATACTTTTATCGCGCCCGTTCTTAGCGGCTTATCTAATTTATCACAGCGCAAAAAAAAAGTCAAGCGGTTTTTACGCCGATTTGCATACATTTTGTATTTGGAAACAAACTGAAAGCAAGGAGAGAAATATGGAAGAATTGAAAAAAAGCGAAGAAGTGCTTGCGGAAGTACACAGAAACTGCCAGCTCGCACTGCAATCCATTTCAGATATTCTGCCCGAAGTCGACGACACCGCCGTCAAGGAAGAGCTTCTGAAACAGCATGAGGAATACGAAAGAATCGGTTCGAAAGCGACCATTCTCGCAAAAGATAAAAATATCGAACTGAAAAATCCCGGAGCTATCAAAAAAGCGATGATGTGGACGAGCATCAAGATGAACGCCATGAAAGACGATTCGCGCGCGCACATCGCGGAGATGATGGTACAGGGAACGGTCATGGGCATCACCGCGCTCAAAACCAGCCTCGGTCAGATGAGCGAAAATTACGCGGATACCGAAATCAAGCAGCTTGCCGAAGAACTTCTTCAAGCGGAAGAGGGCTTTGAAAAAAGCTGGAAATCTTTGATTGCGTAAAAAATACCAAAGGTCAAAAACAACGCCGTTTCTTAGAACGGCGTTGTTTTTATTTTTGCGTTTGACTGTACAGAACGATATTTCTTTGTATTTTTCCGTCATTCAATTCTTTCAGCTTCTGCATGTAAAACTCTTTATCTTCATCGTCCATATCGGTGCAGCAAAGATAATTCCCGTATAAATTTCTTGTCGCCAAATAGTAGACGCGGTATTTTTTGCTCGTATAAAAAGGAAAGAGGAACGCGACCGTTATCAAAATTAGTACTCCCGTTCCGAGGCACATCCCGCCGTAGATATATTCCGTAATGTTATCGGACTTGTTCGCGCCGACGATAAACAAAACGATTCCGGCGATTGACAAAACGCTCCCGATCACGCCGCCCGCGATACGGATTTTTTTTGCAAATTTTTCGTAATGCCTGTCGTGCGCTCTTTTGTCCGCTTCAAACTGTTTCTCCGCCTCTTTCACTATCATTGTCGTTCCTCCTCGCTAACCGGTTACGATCTCCTTTTCAAACAATATATCGGAAAGTTTTCCGAGCGTTCGGGGCGAGAGCGTCTCGCCGCGCGCGCCCGCATCGATTCCCGCCGCCGACAAAATTTCTTTCGCCCTCTCGCGGCTTAACCGAAACGAATTCATCAGATTGTTTTCAAGCGTTTTTCTTCTGCTCAGAAATGCGCAACGCACCGTATCACGATACGCTTTTTCGCTCCCGACAACAAACCCGCCCTTCGTAAAATCAATCTTGACCACCGCAGAATCCACGTTCGGACGGGGCGTAAACATCGAACGCGGCACTTTGCGTTTGACTTCCGCCTGTCCCCGCCGCGCGATCGCCGCCGTGATCGCGCCGTAATGTTCGGTGTTCTCCCTTGCGCACAGCCGTTCGGCAACTTCCTCCTGCACCATGACCGTGAGACTTTCGCACCCTTTCGCCTCCTCGGCAAAACGCATGATAAGGGGCGTCGTGATATAATAAGGAAGATTCGCGACAACGCTGTATGTTCCGAGCTCCTCTTCGATTTCTCTTAGATTCTCCCGCGCAAAATCACGGAACACGATTTCGACGTTATCCAGTCCCGCCAGGCTTTCGGCAAGCACAGGCTGCAAAGTTTTATCGATTTCATAGGAAACAACCCGCTTCGCCCGTTCGGCGAGCGCGCGCGTCAGAGCGCCTGCGCCCGCGCCGATTTCAAGCACGGCGCTCTCTTGCCTCACGCCCGCGTCCGTGACGATCGCGCGCAGAAGATTTTTATCGCTGATAAAATTCTGTCCGAATTTTTTTTTGAATCCGAATCCGTGTTTGTAGAGAATCTCTTCCATGATTTACCTTGACAGATTCTGCGCGGAATGCGCATACTGTGGATAGAGAGGCGGAACGCCTCCCATACAAAAGAACAAGAGGACCGCTTTTCGCCTTACGGCGACAGCGGTTCTTCGACTTTATATACGCACGCGCGGAAACAACCGTTCCGCATTTTTATCGATCAGAGCGACGAGGAAAGACCTTTCTTCGCCCCTGAGCTCCGCGATTTTATCCGCAATCACGGGAATGTTCGCGGGACTGTTCTTTTCTCCGCGGAAGGGGCTCAGATAGGGGCTGTCCGTCTCGGTCAGAAGTCGGTCTGCGGGACAGGCGCGCACGCTCTCCCATACGTTTTTCGCGTTTTTGAAGCAAGCCACCCCGCCGAACGAAAAATATGCGCCCAAACTTAAAAACGCGTTCATATTTTCTTTCCCGTAAGAATAGCAGTGCAACAGGATTCCGTTCTTCAAATACGCTTCCGCGTTTTTAAGAATCGCAAGCGTATCGGCGCAGGCGTCGCGCGAATGAATCTGCACGGGCAGCCCGACGCTCGATGCGAGAGCAAGCTGTTCCTCGAACGCGGAACGCTGTTTTTCTTTATCCGTCTCTTCGTAATGATAGTCAAGCCCGATTTCGCCGACGGCGACGCATTTTTCGTCCGCAGTCAGTTCTCTCAATTCCGCAAGCGTCGCACGGGTAAAATCCCCCGTTTCGGATGGATGCACGCCTGCGGTAAAAAAAGCGCCCTCGTAAGTTTCGCAAAAATCACGGTGCATGCGGGTATGCCGCGCGTTATCGCCCGCAAGAATTACCCGCGTAACGCCCGCCGCTCTGATTTTTTTCCACTCCTCGGGAAACAAATATCCCTCGTCCGCAAAGTGCGCGTGTACGTCGATCATCTTACGCTCCCGCCGCTACCCATCGCCTTTTCGGGAGTGACGAGGCTCAATACGCCGTTCTCATCCTCGGCGCAAAGAATCATACCCTCGGACAGCACGCCGCACAGCTTTGCGGGTTTTAAGTTTGTGACAAGCACGATTTTTTTCCCGATCATTTCTTCGGGCGTATAAAACTTACCGATCCCCGAAACGACGGAGCGGAATTCCTCGCCGATCTTTACCGTCTCGTGCAGCAATTTTTCGCTCTTTTTGACCTTTTCGCAGGCGACGACCTCGCCCACTTTCAGCTCTATTCTGTCAAAATCTTCGATTGAAATTTTTTCTTTCACGCTTTCCTCTTTCTCCACGGGATTCTCCTTTTTACGGTTTGCGCGGACAAACTCCGCAACCGCCTGCAACTCTTTTTTTACGTCGATCCGCGGGAAGAGAGGCGCGAGCTTTTCGATCTTTTCCCCGCCCTTCATCAACCCGAATTTCAACGCCTCGAACCCTGCGCTTTCGTCCTGAGAGAGGCTCTTTAATACGAGCGCAGGCGAATTAATCAGGAAGGGTTTCAACAAAACCGCCGTCATACGCACGACTTCGGCAAGATTATATAATACGGCGCCCAATCGTTCCTTCTTTTCGGGGTCTTTGGCGAGCGCCCACGGGGTCGTCTCGTCAATATACTTATTCGCGCGGGAGACGAGCGCGAAAATCGCCGACAGCGCTTCGGGCGCGTTCAGCCTGTTCATAGCGTCTTCGACCTTAGCGAACGCGCTCTCGGCAAGCCCAATCAGTTCTTTATCGAGCGGTTCTTCTTTTCCGCGTTTGGGAACGCAGCCGAAATTTTGCAGCATCATCGCCTCCGTGCGGGAGACGAGATTGCCGAAGTCGTTCGCAAGATCGGCGTTCACTCTGAGCAAAAACCGCTCGTTCGTGTACTCGCCGTCGCTGCCGAATGGAATCTCTCTGAGCAGAAAATATCTGACCGCATCCGCGCCGTAGCGTTTGATGAGCTCGTAAGGATCGGTCAGCTCTTCGGAGCCGCTCTCCTTGCTCTTGGAGAGCTTCTCGCCGCCGATCAAGAGCCACCCGTGCCCGTAATTGCGTTTGGGCAGGGGAAGTCCCAGCGCCATCAAAATCGCGGGCCAGATAATTGCGTGAAAGCGCAC
The DNA here is from genome assembly GCA_910588695.1 of uncultured Christensenellaceae bacterium. Taxonomy (GTDB): domain Bacteria; phylum Bacillota; class Clostridia; order Christensenellales; family Borkfalkiaceae; genus Gallimonas. The sequence continues at coordinate 9,958 of CAJUOV010000001.1, read as the reverse complement.
GATCTCCTTGCCCATGAGGTGCAAGTCCGCCGCCCAATATCTTTTGAAAAGCGAATCGTCCTCGGTAAGGTACCCGAGCGAAGAGACGTAATTCAAAAGCGCGTCGATCCAGACATAGGCGGTATGCTTTTCGTCGAAGGGAAGGGGCACGCCCCATTTTACGTTGGTGCGCGAGACGCTCAGATCCTGCAACCCCTCTTTCAGAAAGTTGTTCACCATCTCGTTGACGCGGGATTTGGGCTGCAAAAATTCCGGATTTTCCTCATAGTGTTTCAGGATTGCGGGCGCGTATTTGGAAAGGCGGAAGAAATAGCTCTCCTCCTTTCTCTTTTCCACCTCTCTGCCGCAGTCGGGGCACTTTCCGTCTACGAGCTGCGCTTCCGTCCACATGCTCTCGCAGGGAACGCAATAAAATCCCTCGTACTCCGCCTTGTAAATGTCGCCGCTTTTATAGAGCTTTTCGTAAATTTTTTTCACGCATTCCTCGTGCGCGGAGTCCGTCGTGCGCACAAAGCGGTCGTAAGAAATATCGAGAAGAGACCACATCTCTTTCATCTCGTTTACGAGAGGCGTAATAAATTCCAACGGCGAAACGCCGCGCTTTGCCGCCTCTTTTTCTACTTTCTGTCCGTGCTCGTCCGTGCCCGTCGTAAAGAATACGTCCTCCCCTTTCATACGGTGGAAGCGGGCGAGCGCATCGCAGATGACAGTGGTATAGCAGTGCCCGATGTGCCACTTCCCGCTCGGATAGTAAATGGGAGTCGTAATATAGAATTTGTTCATATTCACACTTTTCTTTTCGCTACTTAATGGTAGCATTTTATTCAACCGAATTCTCCTGCCAAGCCGTAACCCGCAAAAAGAAAAGTCGTGAGTGCTGTCGTCGTGAGAAAGCTTAACGGCGGAAGTGAATCCCGCCTTGCACTCTCTCGGCACAATCGAACAAAAGCACCCGATTTCATTTTTCCGCCGCAGTTTGATTGCAAGATATTCGGTCGTAAGCGGCAAAGCCGCTTTCGACTTTTTTTATATTATAACGCAACAAACACAAAAAGTAAATTTATTTTTCCGCAAAATAATCTTCTTTGAGTATGGCGCGGTGCACGACGTCGACCCATTCCCCCGTGGAAGGCAAACGGATCTCCTTGCGGAAAGTCCCCTCGTATAAAAGACCGCACTTTTCCATGACCTTTCCCGACGCGGGATTTTCGACTGCATGCGAAGAACCGATCCGGTGAAAGCCCGCTTCTTCGAAGAGAAAGCGCAGCACTTCTCCATACGCCTCCGTCATGATTCCCTTGCCCCAACACTTCTTCGCAAGACAATAACCCGTTATCGCACTCTCCGATTCTTCATTTACCTGCATGATGTTGACATCGCCGACAAGTTCGTTTTCATACTCGATCGCCCAGTGATACACGTCGGGTTTTTTACTCTCTTCCGCCCAAAGACTCAACAGCGCGCGCGTTTCTTCCGCACTCTTGTGCGGCGTCCATGTAAGATATTTGGTCACTTCGGGATCGCTCGCCCAATTTTCGAACATCGCCACCGCGTCGCCCTCTCTGAACGGACGCAGAACGAGCCGCGCCGTTTTCAACTCTTTCGATCCTAAATTTTTCACTTTTATCTCCGAAGACCGTTTGCACTATTTTAACATTCCCGATTCGGCTTGTCAACGAAATCGGTCATAATCGGACAGGCAAAGGCATACAATCGGATATGAACGCCGTGTTTACTCTCGTTTTTCTCGCCTCGGCAATGCTGTGCCTTGTCATGAATCCGGACGGATTTTTAGACGCGCTTTTATCGGGCGGACAAAAGACGGTGACCGTCTCGATTTCTCTGATCGCCGTCTACTGCGTATGGTTCGCTTTTTTCAACGTGCTCAAAGAGAGCGGTCTTTCGGAAAAGCTCACCCGTTTGTTTTATCCTCTTTCCAGAAAGCTCTTTCGTTCAAACGATAAAGAAGCGCTCTATCTTGCGACTTCCAATCTGACCGCAAACCTTTTGGGTCTTCCGGGGGCGCCCACTCCGCTCGGAATCAAAGCGACCGAAAAATTCTATGCGGCGAAAAACCGCTACGCAGCAGACATGCTCTTTGTTCTGAACGCGACCAGCCTGCAACTCATTCCCACGACCGTCATCGCGCTGAGAGCCTCACACAACTCTGCCGCCCCCGCCGATATTCTACCCGCCACCCTGATCGCGACCCTGTTTTCCACAATTTTGGGCGCTTTGCTTGTTTTTCTCACATCGAAACGGATTCGGATAAGGAAGAGAAAATGAAATATTTTTCGCTCGTCGTTCCCGTTCTTTTCATTCTTGTCTTTTTATTCGCGCTCTTCAAAAAGGTCAAGCTGTACGATTCGTTCACGGCGGGCGTGAAAGAATCGCTCCCGCTCGCTTTTTCGCTCTTTCCATATCTTGCGGCGATTCTTATGCTCAGCGAATTGTTTGAAAAAAGCGGACTTTCCGAAATGGTCACTTCCTTTCTCTCGCCGGCATTCCGTTTTTTGGGAATTCCGCCCGAAATTGCCAAACTCGTGCTCATCAAGCCATTTTCGGGCAGCGGTTCGACCGCGCTCTTGAACGAAATTCTTACCGCCTACGGCGCGGACAGCTATATCGGGCGGTGCGCCTGCGTCTCTTACGGATCGAGCGAAACGGTTTTCTATATTTCCGCCGTCTATTTTGCAAGCGTCAAATACAAAAAACTTCTGAAACCCGTTTCGATCGCGCTCTTCGCAAATTTCGTCACCGTGGTGTTCGGCTGCTTTTTATGCCGTTTTATGTAAATTCACAAATTTACGTTGATCAAATATTTCACGTTTTGTAATCTTTATCATAGAAAAAATTTTTTTTGAATTTCAACCGTAAAAATTTGCGCTTTCTGAAAAATCGGGTTATAATAGGATCATCAATCAAGTTGCTCATAATTTTCCCCCTTATCATATGGAAACCCCCCGAGGCTTTGCTTCGGGGGGTTTCCGTTTTACTTATCCGTTGTCGGCAGATACGCCGTTCTTTTTCTTTCTTGCGCGGAACAGCCGTTCCGACTTCGATCCGCCACGCCTCAGATCGTCCCCTTCGGCAAACACCAAAAGCGCGGAATACACAAGCCCCGGCCCGAAGTTGAACAAATGGCAGTCGAGCAAACTCGTTAACAACAGCACTCCCACGCATAAAAACACAAAAAATTTCTCCGTAGTAAGACGGCGGAAGAACAGTATCCCCGTCTGCACGCGGTGAAAGAGATAGGCAATCAAAAGGAACACGCCGCCCGAAGCGAGAATCTGAAATAGCGTGTTGTGTGCGCGGGGCGGCAGAAAACCCGTGGAATCGAGCGCGCCGTCCATCGTCGTCCACATGCCCGTTTCCGGTTGCAGAACGGTTCCGGGGGTATGATAGAAACCCGAACCGAACCAAGGCGCTTCGAGAAAGCGTTTCCAACAGGCGCGGTATGTATCGAAACGGGCGGAATCGTTGAATCCGATCTCCCCGATCGCATGGAAGAGCGCGGCGATCCGATCGCGGAACACGATCGAGGCGATCAGAGCGACAAGCGCGAATGCTCCGTAGACGATGAGGTTTTTCCACCTCTCCCAACCCTTGGTTCTGAAAAGCACGACGATCACGCACACGACAAACAGCAACGTACCGAAGAGCATTGCGTTACGGCTCTGCGAGAGCATCACTGCAAGATAATACACGATCCCGAGCAGTGAGAAAATCCAGCCCTCTTTGCGCTTAATCGCAAAATAAAAGGGCGCGGGCAGACAAATCGCCATCGCACAGCCCACGTTGTTATAAATTCCCCAGCCTGTATAGAACGCATTGCGGTTGACGGTGGTTCCCGAAACGGCGTCAGGCATAAAATACATTCCGACGATTTCCAGAACAAGTCCCGCGCCGAGCGCGAGAAACACCATCATGCCGTAATGTTCGGGCGTTTTTTTCCAGTTTACGGTGAAATAAAAATAGAAATAGACCGCCGAAAGAGAAATCGCTTCCACTAATCCGAAAAGAAAAGTCCGCTTCCCCCAATACCCGCTCGCCGCTCCCCCTGCGACAAAAGCAACGGCAAGAACGAGAAAGCCGAATGTCAGCGACGGAACTTTTCGTTTGCCGCCGAGTAAAAGCAGAGAAACAAGCCTTGCCGTAAACAGTACGGCGTAAACGGAGATCAGAATTACAAGCTGCGTCATCTGCACGGGATCCGAAAAAAGGGTCTCCACGTGTTTGCCCGGATTGTTCGAGGCGGAAATCGAAAAATAGTGACAGGGAATCAAAACCATGATCCCGAGCATATCTTCGTCAAACAAAAATACAAGAAGAATAACGGCGAAGTAAATATAAAACACGGGCAGTTCCAAAGAGAACAGCTCTGCGCATACCATCAAAAGCACATTCATTGCGAGATACCAGGGGGATCGGATAAACGTTCTGATCAGATTTACCGCCCTGTTCCCGCGCAGTTTTATAAATGCGTCCGCCAGCATAGATTTATTATAACAGCGTAATACGCAAATTGCAACCCGAAACGCGCAGTTTTTGCTTATTCTTTTTTTATTTTGATAGTAAAAAACCGACGGCGGGAGGCTTCTCCCGCCGTCGGTTTTGATTTTTTGCAACCGTCAGGACGCGTCGCAGCGTTCGACGGAAATAATAAATTCGTTTTCGTTCAAAATCTTTTCAAGCGCAGCCGAAGAAAATTCCTGCGCGGTATTCAACGTCGCGCTGTACACCGTCTCGCCCGCTTCACGATTGATGACAAGATGATTAAATCTAGTAACCGAGAATATTTCCTTGATTTTCTCGTTCGCATGCTCCGTCTGTCTGAATTTGATATTAACCGAATAATATTTGCGCGACTGAAAAAGTTTCAGGTGTAAAAGGCACTGCACTCCGACAAGGATCAGCGTTCCGCCCGCCGCCGCGATATACAGTCTTCCGCCGCACGCCATGCCGATTCCCGCCGTCGCCCAGACCCCCGCCGCGGTCGTCAGTCCGTGCACGTTGTGCTGACGGTACACGATCATGCCCGCGCCCAGAAATCCGACGCCCGAAACGATTTGCGCCGCGACGCGCGCGGCGTCCGCAGTCTGACCTCCGAACGCGTATTTGCTCACCGCCATCATGAGCGCAGAACCGATGCAGACGATCGTATGGGTGCGCACGCCCGCCTCTTTATACCGTATTTTCCGTTCGAATCCGATCAAAAATCCAAGCACTGCGGCGAGCGCAAGATCGACTAATATCCACAATTCGTTATACAATTTATCCATTCGACTTATCTCCGCCGCCATTATACCACGCCGCCGCGCTTTTGGCAACAACCCAACCCATTTTAACGAAAATTAGATAGGATTTTACAGATTCAGAATTCCCTTACGGTAATCGACGCCGAAAAATTCCGCAAGCTCTTTTAACTGCGCGTCGGTGATCGTGTTGATTCTCTCGCAGTTTTTGGTAAGCATATAGATTTGCGCCGCCTTTTCCACCGTTTCGATTAGCCCGAATGTTTCGTCGAGAGATCTTCCCGCGCCGTAGACTCCATGCATCGCCCATACCGCCACTCTTGCGCGGGTCATTTTTTCCGCCGTCGCCGCCCCGATTTCGTTGGTTCCGCACAGCATCCACGGAAGCACTTCCACTCCGTCCGGGAAAACAACGATGCATTCCGTGCTCATCTGCCAGAGCGTATGGGTAAACCGCTCCGTGTCGAGCTCGTGAACGTAGGTCATGGCAAGCAGATTGGTCGGGTGCGAATGAATGACGACCCTGTTTTCGGGATCCGCGTTTAATCTTGCCATGTGACACATCAGATGCGCGGGAAGCTCGCTCGTCGTTCTTCCCCCGTCTTTGTATCCCCAAAGAAGTTCCACGCCGTTCTTTACGATACGCACGATCCCGAGGTTGGTTTCGGGGTCGTCTTCCACGTTCTTGAAGTATTTTCCCGTACCCGTGACGATAAAGATTTTTCCGACGAGCGGCGTTACGTCGAATTCTCCCGCATTTACTCCCATCAACGGTATGGTGCGGAGCACTGCGTTCAAATCAAGGTACTCGGCAACTTCTTTTTCATTCAGCAGATAACTGATATTTCCGCCGTTTCTCTCGTCCCAGCCCAAACGGTACATGTTTGCCGCAGTTTTGCACATTTCGCGCACGAAAGGCGCGTTTAAGATATTTTTCATCGTTTGCTCAATTCCTCTCTTTCGTATTTTTTTATTTCGGAAAGATAATCCTCTTTCATATTTTCGCGCTTCAAAAACTCCTGCCAAACCGCGCCGAACGGAAGCGTTTTATACTCTTCCTGTCTGACCATGAGCGAAGTAAAGTCCGCTTTTTCCTGCAACTCTTTCAATTCCCCGTGATTCATCAACAACGCATACAATAACGCTTTGCGCATATTTCTCGCGCCCGTAACCCACGCGGCAAGGCGGTTGATGCTCGCATCGAAATAATCGAGCCCGATCAGCACTTTTTCGGTGGCGCCGTTCCTCACGATCTCTTTTGCGATTTCTTTGAGTTCGTCTTCGAATAATACTACGTGATCGCTGTCCCAACGCACCCCGCGCGTGACGTGCAGGGCGACTTTATCGTAAAACGCCAAGAGCGCGGGAATCTTATCGCTCACATATTCCAAAGGATGATAATGCCCGTTATCCAAAAGACAGCAGATTCCGTTCTTTGCGGCGTAGTTCTGGTAGAACTCGTTGCTGCCGACCGTATAGCTCTCCACGCCGATTCCGAACACCTTGCTCTCGACCGCGACAACGACCTTGTTTTTGTCGTATCCGCAGGCAAGAATTTCGTCGAGGCTCTCTTTCAGCCGCAGTCGGGGCGACAGTCTGTCTGCCGGCACGTCTTTGTATCCGTCGGGGATCCAGATATTCACAAGACAGTGACTTTGCATTTCCGTTGCAAAGTACTCCGCTATTTTCAAACAGGCAATACAGTGTCTGATCCAGAACTTTCGGATATTTTCATCGGGGGACGAAAGACTCAATCCGTCTTTCATATTTTTATGGGAAAACATCGTAGGATTGAAATCGATCCCGTCAAGTCCGAGCTCTTTTGCAAACTCTACCCATTTTGCGAAATGTTCGGGGCGGTAAGCGTCTCTGTCAATATCTTCGCCGTCGAGAATCGCATAGCTTGCATGCAGATTGAGCCGCTTTTTTCCCGCGATCAGCGAAAACGCCTCTTTAATGTCGGCTTTGAGTTCTTCGAAGTTTCTTGCGCGCCCGAAGTAGTTGCCCGTCGTCTGGATCCCGTTCGACGCCGCGCCTCCGCCGTCGAACCCGACCACGTCGTCGCCCTGCCAACAATGAATGGATACAGGAATTTCTTTGAGTTGTGCGATTGCAGCTTCGGTATCCACCCCATACGCCGCATACGCTTTTTTTGCAAGTTCGTACATAATTTTACCTCCCGATTTGTATTTTCAAATTTCCCATTGCCGTAGCTTCGATCGGCAATGCGCACACTTTGATTTTACAGATTTGTTCCGTCAGCTCGTTCAACAGGGTGTTCTTCGCCCCGCCGCCGACAATATATAACCGATCGAACGACTTCCCGCTGTTTGCTTTCAGTTCCTCCAATGCGTTTGCGTAACCGTTTGCAAGGCTTAAAAAGGCGCTGCGAAAATAATCGCCGATTGTAAGGGGCGTTGCGGAAAGCGCATCGTCAAACGCCCTTTTCATACTCTCGGGCGCAAGAAACGCACTGCCGTTCACATCTACGCTGCCGTTAAAATTACTCCGCCTCGCTTCGCAGACGATCTGAGAAAAAGGTTTCTCCGGACATATTTCCTCTTTCAGACGGTTGACGATCCACATGCCCGCAATATTTTTCTGATAACGAAAGTACCCCACGCCGCCTTCGTTGGAATAATTGGCTCTGCGGCTCTTTTCGTCCGTGATCGCCTCTTCGACCTTTAAGCCCAGAAGCGACCACGTTCCGCTCGATATGTATGGATGATTTCCCGTCATGGGGATCCCTTCGACCGCGCTCGCCGTGTCGTGGGACGCGCACAGAACGACTTCCGTCTGCCCTCCGACTTCTTCCGCAATTTCTTTTTTCAACGCGCCGACAAGCGTCCCCGCCCGTCCGATTTTTCCGAACAGATTTGCGGGAAGCGCAAGTTTTTCAATCAGTTCCCGATCGTATTCATGCGTTCTGACATTTACGAGACCCGTCGTTGTGGCATTGGTGTATTCGTGCAGCTTTACGCCCGTCAGAAGATAATTCAGATGCTCGGGTATCATTAAAAAGTCGGTCGCATATTCCAATCTTCCCCGTATTTTATCGTCGAATAACTGATAGACCGTATTGAACGGTTGGAATTGTATTCCCGTTTCAGCGTACAATTCTTCAAACGGGATCAACCGGTGCACTTCGTCGATCGCGGCTTCCGTGCGGCTGGCGCGGTAAGAATAACAAGGTGCAATCGCCCCGTCTTTGTTCAGCAAAACGTAATCCACCGCCCATGTATCGATCGCAAGCGATTTGATATTTTTATATTTTTCGAATGCAGATCGGATTCCCCGTTTCACGCTTTCGAACAGCGCGTCCGTATCCCAGACAAGCAGTCCGTCGCGTTCCGATACGCCGTTTTTGAAACGGTATACCTCTTCCGTCTTGATTTCATTGTTTTCTTTCCACCCGACGATGTGCCGTCCGCTCGACGCGCCGATGTCTATCGCAAGATAATAATTCATGCCGTCCCTCTTAATAAGTTCATTATATCATGCATAATAAATAAAACAAGGACGTAATTTGATATAAAATATATCTTTATTTGACATTTTTGACTTTGTCTGATAAAATAAAGTCATGGAACAATATATAATAGAACGTTTGACGCGATTTACCGACGAAGAACTCGGCATTCTGCACGGTCGAAACGTCGAAAAAAACAACTATACCGATTCAGAACGCTTTGTTATCAGCGGGGCAAAACTGTTGGAGGGCGCGCAGATCGATCTTCGCCCGCATACTCGCTTCATCGATTTTCCCGAACACAAGCACGACTATATGGAATTTATGTACGTCTTTGCCGGACGGATCACACATGTCATCGGCGGAGAAAAAATCACCCTCGAAGAGGGCGACCTGATTTTTCTGAACCGTCATATCAGACATTCCGTATGCCGCGCAGAGCAAGAGGACGTCGGAATCAATTTCATTCTTTCAAACGGTTTCCTGCGCGCTGTGTTTCCGAATATGCAGAACAATGCGGTCATGAATGAATTTTTAACCAATAATTTCGACGACGCGGGCGAACCGGAATATCTGTTGTTCCGCACCAAAGACAACTTTCCCATCCGCAATTTAACCGACAATCTTATTTATGCGATCGCAAACCACACCGAAAATTTATATGCGGAACTTGTTTCACTGCTCTTTTCATACCTTGCGCACTACCGCGGAACTCTCGCAAACGCGCTCCGCGTCAGTTCCGGCGAAGCAAAATTCAAACGATCCGTTCTCGATTATTTAGATCGCCGCTATACAAACGCAACGCTCGAAGAGCTCGCTCAACTGATCGGATACTCTTCTTCCTATCTGTCTCGGCATATCCGCACAGTCTTCGGAAAAACATTTCAATCTCTTTTACAGGAAAAAAGGTTGGGGGCGGCGGTAAAACTGCTTCGCACTACGTCGTTGAACATCGAAGAAATTATCCGTTTGACGGGATACGAAAACCAAGCTCATTTTTACCGTATCTTTACAAAGGCGTTCGGTTTGACGCCGCGTAAATACAGAACGGCGCAAATTCGGAATCATTCTTAAATTTCGATTCTCCCGCCTTTTCCGAATTTTACGACTGTTCGTTCGCAACCCCCGAATCACAGAAAAAAATGGGAGCGTATTCTTCGAATTGCTCCCATTTTTTGTGAAAGATGAGAGATTTTGATACAAAAATCACCGACCGTTCAAATCGCCCAAT